>NZ_VOSL01000045.1 GCF_007997005.1 Lujinxingia vulgaris
AGTCGGGGTCGTCGCCGGCGATGTCGCCACCCGGTGCGGCGCCCGCAGCACCCGGCGGCGCCCCGACGCCGGCGCCCCAGCCGGCCTCGCCATTTATGACCGCCGGAATGCCCGCGGTCGGACAGAAGCCTCCGGCGCCGCAGGGACGCGAGAAGATCGATCCGAACGCCGGCTTCCGTCCTCCCTCGCGCGATAGCAACGTGCTCACGATGGTGCTCTGGGGGGTCTTCGGACTGCTCGGGCTGGTGGCCGTGGCGCTGGGGCTTCATCTGGGCGGGATCATCAACTTCCCCGCGCTCGGTGGCGCCGCGTCTCCCGAGTCGGTGGCGCCTGCTCCCACACCGGCACCGACTGCCGCCGAAGCTGAAGCCGCCCCTGCCGAGGCTGCTGCCGCAGCGGCGCCCAACCCGGATCGCCGCGCCGAGGTGGACCGCATCCTCGAAGACGCCCGGGTGGATATTGAGTCCAACCGCCTGACCTCAGCGCTCGATCGTCTGGAGACCGCGCGTATGCTCGATCCCGATCGCGTTCAGATCTACGACATGAGCGCCCAGGTGCACGAGAAGCTCGGTCAGACGGACAAGGTCGAAGCCATGCGCGAACAGGCCCGTAAGCTGCGCGGTCAGGGCGGCTCGCCACCTCCCACGATGGAGTAAGGAGGTCGGCCCCGGCGCCCGCCTCCAACGACGACGATGGACGTCTCTTGCCCGCAGTGTCAGACGCTCTACGAGTTTGATGAGGCGCAGCTGCGCTCGGTGGGCTCGGTCAACCTCAAGTGCAGTCAGTGCGATCACCTCTTTCGCCTGGAGGTGCCCGATGAGCTGCGCGATGAGAGCCAGCGGCGCTGGATGGTGCGCAAAGCGTCCAGCGGCGATGTTCTTTATTTCTGGGGGTTTGACGAGCTTCACCGCTGGATTATGAACGGGGAGGTTGGGGCCCACGACGCGATCTCACGCACTGGCGAGCGCTGGAGTGAGTTGGGAGAGATCGGGGAGTTTGCGCCGATCTTTCAGGCTGTTGCCTCCATCGCCGGGCTGGGGCGAGGGGAGCGACGCGAACCTCTGGAGGATCGCGCCACGGAGAGCTTCGGTGCCGCGTCGACGCCAACGCGACCCCGACGAACGACGCAGCCTCATCACGGCGCGGTCACACCCGGTAGTGTGCCGGCTCCGAAGGCGCATCCGACGCCGATGCGCGCGGCGCAGACCACACCGAGCAAGCCTCAGTCCCGGGAGGTGACGAGCCCGTCGTCGGGGACTCCCAGGCTCAACCTGGACGCGGAGCGTTTTGGAGCAGCGGGGTCGCCCGACCCCACCCCGCCCCCATCCCCCGGACGCGCGCCGCATCTGACCCCGGTCGGGCCCGATGAGGATGACTGGTCCCTGGGTGACTTGAGCGTGACGCAGTCCGGCTCGCAGACGGTCGTGGCGCCGGAGCGGCGTCCTCGTCGCTCGCGCGGCCCACTCCTGGTCACCGTGCTGGCGTTGCTGCTCATCGGCGGGGCGACGGGGGCGTGGTACGTCGGGATGTTGGATGGCTTGATGGCGGGCAGTGAGGCTGCAGACAGCTCCGCGTCGACTTCTGAAGCGCAGTCTTTCGCTGAGGCTGACGAGCCCGCGATGATGCCCGAAGAAGGGGCCCGCGAACACGTGATTGCGGCGCGCGAGGTGGCGCGTCGGGCGGCGCTCTTACCGGTCTGGGAGGCGGCGGTGGGCGCCGCGGCGCAGGAAGTTGGTGCGGCGAGCGAGCGGAGCGAGCGAGCTGCGCAGAAGTCGCAAGCCCCGGATATTGAGGACGTGTTGGCCTCGGCGCGCCGTGCTCTGCAGCGCGGTGACGCGCAGAGCGCTCGCGCGCGCTACCATCGCGCCATTGAGCTCGATGAGAGCAACCCGGAGGCCATCACCGGCCTGGGGTGGGCGCTGCTGGAGTTAGGCTCGCTCGACTCGTCGGTCGCGCAGTTTCGCCGCGCCATCTACCGCGACGCGACCTACGGAGACGCGTACATCGGGCTCGGTCGCGCGGAGCGCGACCGGGGCAATATCGGGGCAGCTGTGGAGGCCTACCAGACCTACCTGGCGCGTCTTCCGAACGGGCCGCAGGCTTCCATTGCGCGTTTTCAGAGCGAGCAACTCCGGCGCTCCAGCGGCCTTGAGTGAGTCGATGGTGCGGGTGGTTTTTTGAATGAAATCCAGGGGTTGGGTCAGGCGGGTTGTCCCAGCGCGAAGCGCTCCAGGACCTCGTAGCGCGGGCCATCATGGCGCAGGTGGGACTCATAAAGTACGAGATCTTTGATGTAGCTCTTGCCGAAGCTCAACTCGTCGTAGCGCCCGAAGAGCTCGCTGAGGTCAGGGTTGGCGCGTGACTTCAGCCGACCCAGGGTGATGTGGGGCAAGAACTCGCGCGGGTCGGCGGCGACACCGATCTCCTGAAGATCGCGCTCAAGCGCCTGCTGCAGAAGTCCCAGCACCTCGGCGCTCTTGGCGTCGAGGCCCGCCCATAAGATGCGAGGCTGGTCGGGTCGGGGAAAGGCCCCGAAGCCCCGGCACTCGACCTCAAAAGGAAAGAGGGGCTCGGCCAGACGGCTCACCGTGCTCTCGAGCATCGAGACCAGGTCGCCGGGGGTGTCACCCAGAAACTTCAGGGTGAGGTGGATGTTCTCGGCCTCGGTCCAGCGCACGCTGAGGTCGTCGCCGAAGGCGCCGCGCAGGCGGCCCTGAAGTTCATCCTGGAAGAGCACCAGGCGTTCCACCACGTTGATCGAGAGGTCTACGGCTATGAAGAGGCGTCGCATCATGGGGCACGTCGGCCTGGGCAAAAGAAGCGGAGCGAGGAGGAGAGGTTATCGACGATCGGCCGAGCGCTGACAAGCCGGGGCTCAGGGAGCGGCGGGCACGCCGGCGTCGACGTCGGCCGGGTTAAAGGGGCCGCGCACCGCATGCGATTCCAGTCGACCTTCGAGGTGCCAGAGCAGCAGCGCCATCGTGGTGTAGACCGACGCGGTGCGGATCTCGTCGCGGGTGCGACCCGGGTAGTGCGCGCGCTTATGGAAGGTGCCCTGCGGGGTGTGCAGGCCGAAGTCGACCGTGCCCACTGGTTTATCATTGCTTCCGCCGGAGGGGCCGGCCACGCCGCTGATGGCCAGGCCGTAAGGGGCGCCGGCGGCGCGCGCGGCACCCAGGGCCATCTGGCAGACCACCGCCGCGCTCACGGCACCCTCACTGGCGAGGGTTGCTGCGTTGACGCCTACAAGATCGATCTTGGCCTGGTTGGCGTAGGTCAGAAAGCCTCGCTCAAACCAGGCGGAGCTGCCCGGGGTTTTGGTGAGCGCGCCGCCGAGAAGACCTCCGGTGCAGGACTCGGCCACCGCGACGGTGGCGTTTTGCTCGATGAGCCTGCGACCGACGCGGGCGAAAAAGTTTTCATCGCCCTCGGCCACCAGCCAGGGCCCGATGCGGGCGTCGATGAAGTCGACAAGCTGCGAGAGCGCGCCCTCGTCTGGCGCCTTCAACGAGACCTCAATCACCGGGTAGCTCGCCCGGTAGCCCACCCGACCGCCGAGCTGCTGCGCCAGCGGCTCAATGCCCTCGACCATCGTCTCAAGCTTCGACTCGCCAAGCCCATAGTAGCGCCGGCGTGCGCTGGCGCGCGGCGCGTCCTGGTCCGGGGTGAGCTCGCTCAAAAGGTAGCGCTGCACAAACCACTGAAACTCCCGGGGGACGCCCGGAAAAAAGAAGGTGGCGCAGCCCCGGTGATCGACGCGAAACCCCGGCGCGGTGCCGACCTCGGTGGCAAGGATGGTGGCGCGGGAGGGGAACGCACACTGACGGCGGTTGTTGTCGGTGAGCGTGTAGCCGCGCTCTCGGGCGCGCTCCTCAAGCCGTTGCAGGCTCGGAGCGTCCTCCCGCAGCACATCCTGGCTCCATGTCGCAGCCGCCTCCCGGGTGCGATCATCGGCGGTCGGTCCCAGCCCTCCGCTGACCACGATCACATCGCAGGAGCTCAGCGCATCGAGCGCCTGAATGATGCGATCTTCGTCGTCGCGCACGATGCGAAGCTCGCGGACCTGAAAGAGGCGATCTTCGCCGAGGCTCATCACATGACGGCCGTTCTTGTCGCTGACGCGCCCGTCGAGCAGCTCGTCGCCGATGCACAGTATGCCCACGTGCTTGATCATCTCAGACTCCATTCATCGTGCCGATGCTGCCTGCCGGGGGGGCGTGCTTGACGCTCTTCTCGCACCTCTTTTAGAGTTGGCACCGGATTGTCTCAAGTGGATTTGTTGGGTTGCCTGTTTGCGGGCTTCGAGGTCGCTGATGCCCGAAGAGTTCGGGACGTACCAACTTCATCGTAAGATCGCTCAGGGGGGCATGGCCGAGGTCTTTGAGGCGCGCGCCCTCGGGGAGATCGGCGGGTTTAGTCGGCCGGTGGCGATCAAGCGCATGTTTCCGCACCTGGTCGACCGCGACGACATCATCACGATGTTCATCGATGAGGCGCGCATCGCCTCGCGTTTGCTGCATCCTAACATCGTGCAGATCTACGATCTGGGGGTGGTTGACGGGGCCTTCTACCTGGCGATGGAGCTGGTGGAAGGGCTCGATCTTCGCCGCGTCTGCGAGCTGGGGGTCAAACAGGACTTCTTTTTACCCCGCGAGCTGGCCGTACGCATCATCGCCGACGTGGCCAGCGGGCTTCATTATGCGCACACCCGCTGCGACGACCAGGGGCGGCCGATGCGGGTGGTCCACCGCGATATCTCGCCACAGAACGTGCTTCTGAGCGTGCAGGGCGGCGTCAAGATCTGTGACTTCGGGATCGCCAAGGCCGAGAGCCGCCTCACTCACACGCGCACCGGGGAGTTCAAGGGGAAGTTCTCGTACATGAGCCCGGAGCAATTCGATGGCGGGCCGCTCGACCATCGCAGCGACATCTTCACCCTGGGGATTGTGCTCTACGAGATCACGACCGTCTCGCGCCTGTTTCGATCGCGCACCGAATACGAGACGATGCGCAAGATCACCGAGGGTGTCGTGACGCCGCCCACCGAGGTGCGCGCGGACTACCCCGAGGATCTTGAGGCGATCGTGCTGCGCGCTCTGGCCCGCGATCCTCAGGACCGTTATCAGAGCGCTGGCGAGCTGGCCGAGGCGTTGGAGGACTGGCTCTTCGAGCGGCGAGTTCGGGTGGGCGCGCGCCAGCTGGCGGACTACCTGCGGGAGCTGGAGCGTCGCGCGCAGCTGCCGGCCGATGGTGTGGACGAGGGCGGCGACGATGCCACGCGTCCGGTGACCATCTCCGAGCAGCATTTCGTGCTCGACGATGAGGATCTGGAGGTGCTCGACGATGTCGATGTGCTTGAGGAGCGCAGCCGCGCGACCTCCATCGACGCGACCTCGATCGATGTGACGACGCTGGAGCTCGGGGAGGGCGCGCGCCGCGAAGACGTTGGCGAGCAGAGCGGGGTGCCGGTGGTGGAGGTGCGCCGGGTTGAAGCGCGCGGGCCAGGGGCCCCCACGTACGGGGAAGCCGCAGGCGCGTCGATGGACGAGACGCTCGTCGATCTGCGCGTCGACGACGATCTCGGGGCGATCGATGACGACGCCACCGCCGGTGTGCAGGTTCGGGTGGAGGCGCTTGCCGAGCACGACGCGCGCCGGTTTTCGAGCGGCTTTGGGCGGCAGGGGGCTGCCGAAGCGTCGAACGACACACCTGGTTCGGAGCAACCTCTGGCGCCTGCAGCCTCATCGGCCTCGGGGGGCGACGACGACTCCTTCTGGCGCAAGATCCCCGATCTTGATGTAGGCTCGCAGAGCGGCCCGTCGCCCTGGGCTCCGCCTGCGCCGTCGGTGGCGGCGACCGCGGCGATGCCCACGATCGAGGCTGAGCGCGCCGGTGCGTCGCGCCCGATGTGGATGTGGGGAGCGCTAGGGGCGCTGATTCTTGTGGCGGGGCTGGCGGCGCTGCTCTGGCCGGGGGGCGATGGCAGCGAGGCGCTCGAAGAGGCGCCGGCGTTGCAGGCCCAACCTCGCCAGATGGCAACCTTGAGCATCGTCACGGAGCCCCCGGGGGCGCGGGTGATCGCCAATGGCGTGCGCCTCGACGGCGCCACACCGCTTCAGGCCGAGCTTGAGGACGGTCCGACCCACGACCTCTGGGTGGTGGCCGAAGGGTACCGGCCGGTGCGCCTTGAGGCGAGCGCCGGCGCGCTGCTGGAGCCGATTGTGCTGGAGCGATCTGTGGGCGGCGCACGGGCCCCGCTGAGCTTTGAGAGCACGCCGCCCGGCGCGGTGATCTACCTTAACGGGGAGCGGGTGGGGATCACCCCGCTGCGCCTGGAGAACGCGGTGGTTGAGGGGCTCACCCATGTGCAGCTGGAGCTCGCCGGCCACAAGCCTCATGTGGCCTGGGTGCAACCTTTGGCCGATCAGCATCACCGGGTCGAAGGCATGCTCGCCAGCCAGGAGGCCACTCAGGTGATTGTGCGGGTGAGCAGTCGGCCGCGCAGCAGCCGCGTGATGCTCGATGGTGCATCTGTTGGGACGACGCCGCTCGACGAGGTCGTGGCCGCCGCGGGCATCGGGCGGGTGGAGATCAGTGCGCATGAGCGGCGGCAGCAGAGCTTTGGCCTGGACTTCAACGCGGTGGGAAGCGTGCATATCGACACCGCGCTTCAACCTCTGGAAAGCGGTCAGGGCACCCTGAGCTTGAGCGTCTCGCCAGCGGCGGCGATCTACATCGAAGGGCGCTCCTTTGGGGCCGGACCCATCGACGGGCTGGAGCTTGAGGCCGGCTCCCACACCCTGGTCTTTGAGACGATCGAGGGGCGCCGCCTGCGCGCCGCGGTCGAGATTGAGGCCGATACCCATCTGGCGATCGACGCCACGCTGCAAGGCGATCAGGTCGAGCTTCGGCCGCGCTGAGCGCCCGCCGGGCGCTCTTTTTTCGTAAATGAACAAAAAAATGGGGGGTCGGACGCAAACTCCGTTCACGGGCTTCGATAATAGAACAAGCCCGCTGACCCGACGTGAACAGGAGACGTGCCGATGACCGACCCCATATCAGGCGCCATGGCCTCCCAGGCCGCCCAGATGATCCAGGAGAGCGCCGCCACCGAGGGCGCGCAGCCCTCCGGGAAGAGCTTCGCCGAGGTGCTCCAGCAGGGGCCTCCCCAGGTGGAGCAGACCCCGGAGGTGACACCGGTGGAGGCCGCCGAGCAGGTCGCCGAGCCGGCCGCGCTGGACACCTACATCGAGGGAATCCTCGGCGATGAGAGCCGCATCAGCGAGCTGTTGGAGTCGAGCATGCGCGGCGACGCGCTCGGGCCCCAGGAGATGTTGCAGATGCAGGCGCTGATCTACAGCTACAGCCAGAAGGTGGAGCTGACGACCAAGGTCGTCGAGAAGGCCACCGGCGGCATCAAACAGGTGATGAACACCCAGGTCTGAGGGAGGGCGTGCATGGTGAAGCGATGGCGGTACCTGCTTATCGGAAGCGTTATGCTGTGGGCGCTGGCCTGCACCGAGCCGCTGTATCACGGGCTCGATGAGGCTCAGGCCAACGCGATGGTCGTGGAACTCAGCCGCGCCGGCTTCGGCGCGACCAAAGCGCCCGATCCGACCGACACCACCCTCTGGGTGGTCAACGTGCCGCGTGCCGAAAGGGTGCAGGCCTGGGAGCGTCTGCAGCAGGCCGGGCTCCCCCGGCCGGTACAGTCCGGGTTTGGCGACTTCTATCCGGGCGCGGGTCTTATCCCGACCTCCCAGGAGGAGCGGGTGATCCTGCAGTACGCCACCGCCCAGGAGGTGCGTACGAGCCTGCTGAAGATCGACGGGGTCATCGACGCGCACGTCCACCTGGTGCTCCCGCAGAAGGCGCGGGTGCAGCTGAGCAACGCTCCGAAAGCCGAGCCTCGAGCCAGCGTGCTGGTGCGCTGGCGCGCGCTCGAGAGTGAGGCGCCGCCTGTCAATGAGGAGGAGGTGCGCGCCCTGGTCGCCGGTGCCGTCGAAGAGCTCAAGCCGGAGGCCATTGAGGTGGTGATGACGCGCGCGATGATGGTGCCCACCGCGGAGCGCGAGGTGGTGTTTGCGGCGGTCGGTCCTCTGGTAGTGGCGCCGCAGAGCGCCTCGATGGTCAAGGCGCTGATCGTGGGGATGGCCCTGATCATCATGGGGCTCTCGGCGGGGCTTGTGGTGTTGGTGGTGCGACGTCGGCAGCAGGAGGGGCTGTGAGTGAGCTCGTGGCACTTACAGATGCAGAGCAGGGCTTTGCCGCAGCGTGGACGGCGCTGCGCGCCCGAGGTGCGGAAGACGCCGCCGGGGTCGATCCGGCGACCAGCGCCCCGCTCGCCAGGGCGCTGGCGCGCTGGCGCACCACGTCGGAGCTTGAGCCCGCGGCGTTCGATGACTCGTCAGAAGAGGGGAGCGAAGCCGGGGCCGTCTCGTATCCGGATGCCCGCGCGCTGCTTCGGCTTCGCGACGAAAGCTCGCTCTTTGAGGCCCTGACACGCATCGGTGGGTTTCTCATCGCGTCGATGCGGCCCGAGGCCCCGCTGCGCCCCTTAATGGAGTTGACCCTGGGGTTGAAGCCCGCCCTGGCGATGGAGCTTCGCGGGTGGTTGCTCAGCCCGCCCTCGCTCAGCGAGGGCTTGAGCCGCCGCGTACGCGAGAGCTACATGCGGCTGATCGGACGGCAGCGCCGCCCCGATCAGGTCGTCGAGTTTGGCCTCTACTTCGTGATGCAGCCCGCCACACTGCGACACCCCGGGCTTGCCGTTCATCTTCGCGAGAGACTTAGCGGCCGACTTCGCGCGCGTCAGAACGACTTCGAAGCCGCCGCGTTGCGCTCCAGTCAGGCCGAACTTCTCCCGGCGATTGAAGAGGTCATCGCCACGCTGTCCCGACGCCCCGCACCCGATGGTGAGACCGCCGAGATGAAGGAGGTGGATGATGCATGAGTCCGACGAGGTGCGCCCGCTCTTTAAGGCGAGCTCGGAGGTCGCGCTGGCGGTGCGACCGGTGTTTGAGCGCGCGACGATCGTGCGTCGGCGCGTGATCGCCGACCTTGAGGCGTTGGAGGAGACGGTCGCCGGGCTGCGCGCCGAGGCGGCCCGGGAGGTCGAGGAGGCAAAGGCGCAGGCAGACACCATCCGCGCTCAGGCGCTCCAGGAGGGGCAGCATCAGGCGGCCGAAGAGATGCTCGACGTGCTGGGCAAAGCGCGCGCCGAATACGATCTGCTCCTCCAGCGCGCGGAGCCCGATATGGTGCGTCTGGCGTTTCAGATCGCCTCCCGGTTGATTGGCGAGACGCTGGAGATGGCGCCGGAGCGCGTCGAGCAGATGGTCGCTCGCTCGCTAGAGCTTGTGCGTGGCAAACGCCAGGTGCTCCTGCGCGTGCACCCCGACGACCTCGCCACGCTGCGAGCCGCCGAGGCTCGCCTCTCGTATGTGGTCGGCGGCGTGCCGGTGCATCTTCAGGCCGATGAGGAGGTCGCCCGCGGCGGCTGCCTCATTGAGACCGAATCCGGACAGATCGACGCCCGGCTGCAGACGCAGCTCGATGTGCTGCAGGCCGCGCTGCTCGACGGAGGTTCCTGATGCCCCTCGAACAAGGCTCCATGCTCTCGCGCTATATGGACCGCCTGGATGCGGCCAGCCCGGTGCGCGTCACCGGTCGGGTGCAGGAGGTCACGGGGCTGGTGGTCAGGGCCAGCGTGCCCGACGCCGCGGTGGGAGACCTGGTGGAAATTCGCCTGGGCGCCCGCGGCACCATGCCAGCGGAGGTGGTGGGGTTTGAGGGGGACCTGGCCGTCTTGATGCCGCTCGGCAGCGTCGAGGGCATCGGCCCGGGCGCCGAGGTTGAGTCCACCGGCCAACCTCTGAGCATCCACTGCGGCCCGGGGCTGCTCGGCCGGGTGCTCGACGGGCTGGGACGCCCCATCGACGCCGGAGCGCCCCTGGGTGGCCCGGGCTTTGTGCGCTGGCCGATCCTGCGTGAGGCTCCCGATCCCTTTAAGCGTCGTCGCATCACCGCCCCGCTTTCGATGGGGGTTCGCGCGATCGACGGGCTGCTCACCGTGGGCAAAGGCCAGCGCGTGGGATTGTTCGCCGGCAGCGGTGTGGGAAAGTCGACCCTGATGGGGCAGATCGCGCGCGGTTGTGAGGCCGAGGTCATCGTCATCGCGCTCATTGGTGAGCGCGGCCGCGAGGTGCGCGACTTCCTCGAAGAAGTCCTTGGCGAGGAGGGCATGAAGAAGGCGGTGGTCGTTGTCGCCACCAGCGATGCGCCGAGCATGGTGCGCCTGAAGTCGGCTTTTGTGGCGACTGCGATCGCCGAATATTTTCGTGCCGAAGGCGCCGAGGTGCTCATGATGATGGACTCGGTCACCCGTTTTGCCCGCGCCCAGCGGGAGGTGGGCCTTGCCGCCGGCGAGCCGCCCGCGCGTCAGGGTTACCCCCCGAGTGTCTTCAGCATGCTTCCGCGTCTTCTGGAGCGTACCGGCAACGATGAGACCGGCTCGATCACCGCGCTCTACACCGTGCTTGTCGCCGGCGGAGATATGGAGGAGCCCATCGCCGACGAAGTCCGCGGCATCCTCGATGGGCACATCATCTTAAGCCGCAAGCTCGCCAGCCGAAGCCACTGGCCGGCGATTGACGTGCTGCCCTCGCTCTCGCGGGTGATGCGCTCGGTGACAAGCACGCAGCACGTGCAGGTCGCCGAGCGCTTTCGTCAGGTGCTGGCGACCTACGAGAGTCGGCGAGATCTCATCAGCCTGGGGGCGTATGAGTATGGGGCCGATGAGGAGGTCGATTTTGCAATCGACTGCATCGAAGAGATGGAGGCGCTGCTCAAGCAAGGGCTCGATGAGCATACAAGCCTCGATGAGACGATTGAGCGCATCAGCGATCTGTTTGCGTAAGACCCGAAAACCCATGGGGCGCTGTATCCCCCGAAACTCACAGAGGGAGGATGATCATGACCAGCGAAGCATATGAACTTCAGGTGCTTCTGGAGCTGCGCCAGGGAGAGAGAGAGCAGGCCGAGGCGGTGTTTGCCGAGGCCGTCGGCGAACTGGAGAAGGTGCGCCGACGTGTGCGCGAGGTTCAGGGTCGGTGGGAGCGGGTCGAGGCCCAACGCCGTCAGGGCGCACAGACCTTCGATGAGCGCGCTCGCCAGAAAGGCATGGCGCTCGTCGAACTTCAAAACATCGATCGCTACCTCGAAGGCCTACGCCAGCTCAGCGATGAGGCGCAGCAGGCGCTCTCCCGGGTTCAAGAAGAGGAGCAACGCGCCCAGCGTCAGGTGCACGCCGCTCAGCGCGCGATGCAGGGGGCGATCAGCGCGCTCAAGGCCGTGGAGAGTCATCATGAAGCCTGGAGCGACGAACAACGCACCCTAAGCCGCCGCAAAGCCGAGGCGCAGATGGATGAAGTGGCCACGCGTCTGTGGCGGGAGCAGCAGCCATGAGCCGCATCGATCAAGGAAGTGGCGCCGGCGCTGCCGCCTGGTCCCCGCGGGCCCATGAGGAGGTCGGCGGCCTGCGCCGGGCCATCACCGAGCATCTGCAGGAGGCGCATCTTCCGGCGGAGGTCGCCCCGATGATGGGGGAGTTTCTGGAGAAACCCGCGCTCTTCGGGGCGCCGCCACCTGCCGGACTGCAGCGGCTACAACCTCCCCCCCACGCCCCACCGCCCGGGCAGATTCGCGACGCGTTGACCCACGCCCGGAACGCCCTCTCGGCGATCGACGCGGCCAGTCCCCAGGCCGCTGCCCTGCGCGAGGTCGTCGCCATCCTCGATGAGCACCTCGCGCTTAAAGCGGAGCTGATCAGCAGGTGCGCCTCCGACGCCGCGAAGGTAGGTTAGAGCCTCCAAGCCTTGCCGCTCCGGCAAGTCGTGACGCAGTTGAGGACCTCGTGGCAGAGTCGCAGTCGACGTCGAAACTCTGGCGCTTTCGCCAGCTTATCAGCGGGCCCCAGGCCCAGGCAGCCTTTGACCTCTTGCGCGAGCGCGGTCGCGTGGAGCGCTGGGGCCACGCCGCCCGCATTCACCTGGATCGCGAGCACGATGAGCGTGTGGTTGTCCTGGAGGGGCACGTGATCCTGGGAGGTGAGATGATGTTGGCGCGCGGCGACGCCTTTGCGCCGCCGCCCCCCGAAATCGACGCGGACTTCAACGCGCTCGCCCATCAGGAGACGACGATCGTGATCCTCGAGCAGGAGGCGTTGCGCGAGAGCGTCGAGTCGCTTGTCTCAGAGCGCGTGGTGCAGGTCGGCTCGATCTTTCAGCGCCGCGAGCTCAGCGTGCCGCTGGCACCGCTGTTGCGAACCTCGGCCAGCACCCGGCTGGCGCAGACGATCCTGGAGCTCGCGGAGCGTTACGGGGAGCCCGGCCCCGACGCTCAGCGCGTCGCGCCGCCCCTCTCCTCGGCCCAGCTCGCTTCGCTCGCGGGCCTCGACCGCGCGCGCGCCCGCCAGGCCCTCACCCTTGTCGAGCGCGCCGGACTCATTCTCCGCGACCGCCGCGCCCTGCACGTGCTCGACCTCGAAGGGCTGCGGCGTTTTGCCCTGGGCTGATCGGCGATCCTTGCCCCGGCGATCCCCCCTCGTTATAACCCCGGCAACCTGTGTGGTGATCGGGGCAGCGCGTCGCGCTGCCGCGTCCTGTCCGACGAGATGCGACCCGCAGGGTCGCCGAGGAGTTAGCTGATGTTCGAAGTTCTAGTAGCGATTCATAACGTGCTTCGCTGGGTGGTGCTGATCGCCGCGTTCGCTGCGATTGGTACGGCATGGCAGGGCGTGCTCTCAAAACGCGCCTACACCCGCGGCGACCGCCTGCGCTCGGTGGCCCTGGTCGCCTCCGTGCACACCCAGCTCTTGCTGGGGCTTGCGCTCTACGGCTTGAGCCCCATCGTGCGCACCGGCCTCACCGATATGGCCAACGCGATGAGCACCCGCGGGATCCGTTTCTTTGTCGTCGAGCACATCGCCTTGATGCTCCTGGCCGTCTTCGTCATTCAGGCCGGCTCGATCGCGGCCAAGAATGCCGACGACGACGCCAAAAAACACAAGCGCGGCGCGATCTTCTACACCCTGGGGCTTCTGCTCGTGCTCGGCGGCATCCCCTGGTTCCGTCCCCTCTTCCCGGGGCTTTAAGTCTGGTACACTGCGGCACACAACCGGCACCCAGGAGGCGATGCGATGGCGATCGACATAGATAAAGTGCGGGCGATGAGCCGCTCAAAGATGCCCGGCGTCATCGCCCTGGGGATCTTCGTGATGGTGCTCGTTGGCAGCTCCATGTTTCAGGTCGACGCCAACAGCGTCGGGGTAGTGCTGCGCCTGGGCAAACTCTCGCGCTCGGTGGGGCCAGGCCTGCATTTTAAGGCGCCCCTGGGCATCGAAAAGGTCTACAAGGTGCCGGTCGAAGAGCAGCGCAAAGAGGAGTTTGGCTTTCGCACCGCGTCGGTCGGCGACACCACCCGCTACAGCACCGAGGGCTATGAGCATGAGTCGCTGATGCTCACCGGCGACCTCAACGTGGTGGAAGTGGAGTGGACGGTGCAGTACCGCATCAGTGACCCTTACCTGTACCTTTTTCGGGTGCGCGATGTGGAGCACACCCTGCGTTACATGTCGCAGGCCCTGATGCGGGAGTTTGTCGGTGACCGCACCGTCAACGAGGTGCTCACCGCCGGCCGCACCGAACTCGCCACCTCGGTGCAGGCCCGTCTCCAGGAGCTCTGCAACCACTACGAGATGGGCATCACCGTGGGCCAGGTCATCCTCCAGGATGTGACGCCTCCCGACCCGGTCAAACCTTCCTTTAACCAGGTCAACCAGGCTCAGCAGGAGATGGAGCGCATGATCAATGAGGCGCGCCGCGACTACAACGCGGTCATCCCCCGCGCCGAGGGCCGCGCCGAGCAGCAGATCCAGCAGGCCGAGGGCTACCTCATCGACCGCACCAACCGCGCTCGCGGTGAGGTCGCGCGTTTTGCCAGCCTCTACGAGGAGTACGCCAAGGCGCCCGAGATCACCCGCCAGCGCATCTACCTGGAGACCCTTGGTGAAGTGCTGCCGAAGATCAAAAACAAGGTCATCCTCGACTCCGAGGCGACCAACATGATGCCGGTGATGCAGCTCGGGGCGGGAGGCACCGTCGGTGTCGCGCCGCTCTCAAGCGCGGGAGGTCAGAAATGAGCTGGAAATCGTCGCTTATGATCGCCGGCGCCATCATCGCGCTGATCCTGCTCAGCAGCGCCACTGTTGTGGTCGATGAGAACGAGCAGGTCGTCATCACCCAGTTTGGAAAACCCGTTGGCGAGGCGCTCACCGAGCCGGGGCTCTATTACAAGACGCCCTTTATCCAGAGCGAGCATCGCTTCGAGAAGCGCTTTCTGGAGTGGAACGGAAACCGCAACCAGATTCCCACGCGCGATAAGCGATTTGTGTGGGTGGACACGTACGCGCGCTGGCGCATCGTCGACCCCTTGCGCTTCTACCAGCGTGTCCGCGACGAGCGCGGCGCCAAATCTCGCCTCGACGACATCATCGACGGGGCGACCCGCGATGCGGTGGCCAACCACGACTTAATCGAGCTTGTGCGCTCGACCAACCGCGTGCCCCTGGTCGACGAAGATCTTCAGCAGGACGACGGCGAAGACCTGGCGGTGGGGCTTGCGCCCATCGTGCACGGTCGCAGCAAGATCATGTCGGATATCCTGGAGCAGTCCGCCGAGCTCGCCGCCGATCTGGGGGTGGAGGTGCTCGACGTGCGCTTTAAGCGCATCAACTACAACGAAGATGTGCAGAGCCGGGTCTACGAGCGCATGATCGCCGAGCGCTTCCGCATCGCCGAAAAGTACCGATCCCAGGGGCAGGGCGAAGCCGCCAGCATCAGCGGGGAGCGCGACCGCGAGCTCAGGCGCATCGAGTCCGAGGCGTTTCGAAAGGCCGAGGAGATCCGCGGTCGCGCCGACGCCGAAGCCGCCGCGATCTACGCGGAGGCTTACACCGTCGATCCGGAGTTCTACCGCTTTCTGCGTACGATGGAGAGCTACGAGGACGTCATCGGCAGCGACTCGGTGCTCATGCTCACCACCGAGAGCGAGTTTCTGGAGTACCTGAAGTCATCGCAATAATCGTTATGAGGCAGCTGCTCGACATCTTCCGGCGCACGGGGCGGCCACGATGACGCACCTCCCCATTGACGATGTGATGGGCCAGATCGTGGCCGCGCTCGGCGCGCACCCGGGCGTGGTGATTGAGGCGCCGCCCGGCGCCGGCAAGAGCACGCGCGTGCCTCCGGCGCTGCTCGACGCCGGGCTGGCCGGCGGTCGCCAGATCGTGATGCTGGAGCCGCGCCGTGTGGCC
>NZ_VOSL01000046.1 GCF_007997005.1 Lujinxingia vulgaris
CCGGGCTCCGCAGGAGCAGCCTCAGGCCCGGGGCGCGGCCGCACCCGCGCCGCCTCCCCCGGCGGCTGGCGCCACTCAGACCACCGGCGGCGCCTCCACCTCACCCTCGGCCGAAGAACAGGCCCGACCCACACGCCTGCTCGTCTATACGGCGTCTCTGCACATGGCGATCTTCGAGGTGAACCCCACCCAGGAGGCCGCCCTCAAGATCGTCGAAGACCTGGGCGGCTACGCCTCTCGCCGCACCACCAACCAGCTCACGCTGCGCGTGCCCGCCGAGTATTTTCGCCAGGCCCTCGACGCCCTCTCGAAGCTCGGTGATGTCACCCACACCCAGTGGCAGGCCCACGACGTCTCCGAGAGCTTTCGCGACTTGAACATCCGCCTGCAAAACGCCCTGGAGGTGCACGCCCGCATGAGCGCGATCCTCGAGCGCGCCCAGAGCGTCGAAGACACCCTGAAGGTCGAAGCCCAGCTCGCGCGCCTGACGCAACAGATCGAGCAGCTGCGCTCGCAGATCGAGAACCTCTCCCAGCAGATCGCCTTCTCGACCATCGACGTGCACTTCCAGCAACGTCACCACACCCAACTTCCGGCCGACGACTACCTTCTGCCCTTCCCCTGGCTCAACGAGCTCGGCCTGGAGTCGCTGCTGCGCGCCCCGGAGGCCACGCGATGATCACGCTGATGCGACGACTTCTTCAGACCGCGCTTATCGCCGCTGCCCTGAGCACGGCGGCCTGCGCCGACTTTAAGATCACCACCCCCGACCAGATGGTGGAGGTCTCCAAGACCAAAAACACCGCCGCTGACTACGTCGCCATGACCCATCACGGCGTGGTCATGCGCGCGCAGACCTTTGAGGTCGGCGAGTCGCGCGGCGCCGATGCCCCGCCGGCCTCGTTGGAGTTCTGGGAGCAGGCCGTGATGGAGCGCATGCGCACCCGCGGCGGCTACGCCCTGCTCGAAAAGTCGGATATCGAGGCCGCCAGCGGTGAAAAAGGCCTGCGCTTTGAGTTTGGCCGCGACCAGAACGGCGCGCCCTACCGCTACACCGTGGCGCTCTTTGCCACCGACAAGCGCATTCACCTGATTGAGGCCGGCGGCCGCCAGGACCGCTATGACGAGGCCACCGAGGCCATCGATCAGGCGCTGGAAAGCTACGTCATCAAGCGTTAAGCTCCCCCTTCTTCAACTCGCTTTCGTCCGCGCCCCGGGCCCGCCATCCTCGCTTTGCGCGTGAGCTGGCGAGGCCCGGACAAGCGCGCCACGATCCCATCGCCTCACCTTTTACGGAGGTTCTATGCGCCCCAACGTCAGCGCCGATCCCACCGCCTCGGTCACCGCGTCCTCCTCCAGCAACGGCTTTCCCTGGTTTAAAGCCCTTGCCGGCTGCGGCTGCCTGCTCTTTATCGGCGCGGTGGGCCTGGGCGCGACCGGCTATTTTGCCTACTCCAGCCTGAGCGAAGGCATCGAAAAAGAAGCCCAGGCCGACGCGCCGCAGGGCATCTTCGGCGGCATCATGAGCGCGGTGGAAGGCCTTGGTGCCATGCAGGAGGGCGGCGGTGCGGCCGGCAGCACGGCACCGTCCGCCGCGGCGAACTCCGGTGAGGAAGGGTCGCAAAACGCCGGCGCCTCGCAGAACGATCGCAGCATCGACGAGCTCTTTAACGCCCTCGACCAGCCCATCTCCACCTCCGAGGCCCGCGACTTCAAAGAGGCCATGGAAGCCTGGGGCAACTCCCGCGAAGTGCGCGAGATGAGCGAACAGTTTGAGACCAACAAAAAGCTCGACGAGAACCAGGACGGCGCGCTGGCCGGCCTCAAAAAATTGCGCGCGCTCAAGGGCACCGTCGACCGCACCCAGGCGCTGGGCCACGCCTTCAACGCCCACGTCCAGGAGCACGGCGGCCGCGCCTTCGAAGAGCGCCTCTTGCAGTTCCGCCTGATCAACCGCGTGACCGCCGCCGGCAACCGCAACAAAGAGGGCAGCGAGCCCTGGAGCGACGCCGTCGCCCAGGCCCTGCTCGACGATCACGACGCGCAGCGCGAGGAGTTTTTGAAGGTCCGCGAGATCATCGTCGAGGCCAACCAGAACGAAAACTTCGACCCGGCCTCGCTCAGCGAAGAGGAGCGCAAGACCTACACCGACGCGCTCGCCAACCAGTTCCTGCTGATCACCGGCGCCATCAACCGCAAGACGCTTGAGACCTGGAAGGCGCTCTCCACCGAGGAGCGCAAGGCCATCCATGACCAGCTCAACTCCGAGCATATGGTCGTCTCCACGGCCATGGGCGCGATGACCGGCGGCAACCCCGACTCGATGCTCTTCTACGGGCTCTTTGGCCTATGAGTGAGGCGCAGGCGCGGCCCCGGGTCGCCATCTTTCAGGGGCATCGCCCACAGTTTAAGCCCGCGGCGGTGCGCATCGTCATCGACACCATCCGCGCGTTTACCCACACCCAGGTGATGTTTGAAGGAGGCGCCTCGCGCATTCTGCTGGTGGCCTCGATCGACGAGGCGCGCCGGCGCGCGCGCCGGCACCCGGGCTGGCTTCTGGCCGGGGAGCGCGACGCCATCAAACCCGCCGATTTTGATCTGGGAAACTCCCCGGCGCTCACCGCCCGGGCGGATCTCAAAGACCGCACCCTGGTCCTGACCACCTCCAACGGCGTGCAGGCCGTGGCGCACGCCGCGCGCGACTTTCAGGGGCTTTTGCTCGTCACCGGCCTGGCCAACGCCGGCAGCACCGTGGCCGCCGCGCAAGCGTATCTGAGCGCCCGCCCCGAGCCCTCCCCCACCGTGCAGATCCTCGCCAGCCACCCCGAGGGCGATGAAGATCTGGCGACTGCGCAGTGGCTTCAAGCCCGGCTCCATGGCCTGAAAAACCCCGACGACGCCGAGGCCATCCGCCGCGTCTGGGAGAGCCGCGCCGCCCAGAAATTCGCCGACCCCACTCGCCACGAATACCTCTCCGACGACATCCCCTTCTGCGCGCGCCGCGCCGACGCCGACTTCGCCATGGTCGTCGAGCAAAACGGCGACGACCTCTGGCTTGTGCAGCGAGCGCTTTAAGCTCTTTTTGGCGCTCTCACCACTGGGCCTGAGCGGCCTGCCATGCGTCGCGCAGCATCGAATACACCACCAGGTCGGTCCACCCATCGACCAGGCGCTCGGCGCGGCGCAGCGTCCCCTCCTCCACCATCCCCAGGCGCTCGACCACCGCGCGGCTCGCCAGGTTCTCGCGCCCGCAGCGCACCTCCACCCGCTCCAGCCCCTCATCCCAGAACGCCCAGCGCAGCACCTCGGCGGTGGCCCGCGTCATAATGCCCTCGCCGCGGTACGCCGCGCTGAGCCAGTAGCCGATCGAGGTGCTCAGGTTGGCGCGATCGACGCCGTGCACCCCGATCATCCCGGCGATCTGCCCCTCCACGGTGATCGCCGCCTGGAACCCGTCGCCCCGCGCCAGCTGATCGAGGGTGGAGCGAATGTACCCGTCGTAATCATCGACGCTCGTGATGGCATCGACCCAGGGCAGCCAGCGCCGCAGCTCCTCGCGCTCCCGATCGACCACCTCAAAGAGCTCCTCTTTGTCGCCGATCTGCAGCAGCCTCAGCGCCACGCGCTCATCCAGTCTCCGCTCAAACATGGTTTTGCCTTTTGTCAGCCATCATCATCAAACGCGCTCCCAAGACCGACTCCTAACAAAACCCGCTCCCGCGTGACAATCCGGCGCGTTGCGGGCAGGATCGCCCCATGACGTACCTCGCCACTTCGCATCGCCCCGAGCTGTCTTTGCGCCCCCTCCGACTACTCTCACGTTTTCTGGTCATCGCCGCCCTGCTCACCTTGAGCGCGGGCTGTGTGCCGGTGGCCTGGGTGACCCCGCCCGTGCAGATGGCCATCGGCGTGGGCGCCAGCGCGGGCATCCCCGAGGACAACGCGCGCATCACCATGCCGCTCTCCGTCACGGCCAACCCCCTGCAGGTGGTGTATGGCCAGGGCGCGCGCCGCTTTGATGTGGGCGTGGGCTACAGCGCGCATTTTCTATTTGTCGACCCGGTGGCCGCCCACGGCCCTCACCTCGACTTAAGCTACATCCCGCTCGTGCGCACCGACGAGGACGGCACCCGCGCGATGCGTCTGATCACGAGCGCGCGCCCCGCCTACCGCTTCGCTGGCGAGGGCGTGGGGCGCGGCCCCTCGATCGGTCTGCGGCTGACGTTGGAGTCGGTGGGCTTTACCGAGGGCGTCGGCGCCGAATGCCAGACCAGCTCCGACGGCTCCTCCTTCTGCGGTGCGTACCTGGGCTACGGCGAAAACGCCTTTGGCCTCTTTGTCGAGGCCACCCGCGGGCTGACGCAGCCGGCCTACAGCGCGATCAGCATCGGGCTGAGCTTTCGCCTCCCGGCCACCGCCGGGGTCGGCGTGGTGTCCCAGTTCTAAAGGCATATTTGTGGCAAGCAACCGCACCTTCTTTAACCTCACCGCGTCGGGCTACGATCTGCTCACCCACCAGGCCCTCTGGAGCGCGCAGGTCGATCGCCTCATCGACGCCCTCGATGCCAT
The DNA here is from genome assembly GCF_007997005.1 of Lujinxingia vulgaris. GTDB lineage: Bacteria > Myxococcota_A > Bradymonadia > Bradymonadales > Bradymonadaceae > Lujinxingia. Next base: position 4,570 of record NZ_VOSL01000046.1, read on the forward strand.
CAGCGATTTGAGCCGGGTGCGCCACGTGCTCGACGTGGGCTGCGGCCCGGGGCAGAGCGCGTTTGGCCTCGCTCGCCAGCTGCCCCACGCGCAGGTTCTGGGGGTGGACGTGGCCGACCGCATGATCGCCCGTGCGCGCCAGCACCACCGGGGCCGCTACAGCGCGCTGAAAAACCTGCGCTTTGAGCGCGCCGATGTGTACGCGCTCCCCGACGAGCTCCCACCCTTCGATCTGATCGTGGGCCACTCCTTTCTCTACTTGTTGCCCGACCGAGAAGGCGCCCTCTCAGCGCTGGGCGCTGCGCTCGGCCCGGGGGGGCGGCTGGCGCTCCTGGAGCCCAACGCCGACGCCTCGCTTCCCCGCGCCACCGCCGGGGCCCTGGCCGACCCCGACGCTCGCCAGCAAACCCTGCGCCACCCCGTGAGCAGCGCGCGCTTCGCCCTCTCGATGGTCGGCTGGCGCCTGGCCAGCCGATCCCGCGCCCCGATGCGCCAGTCCACCCTCGAAAACCTGCTGCAGAACGCCGGCCTCACCGACATCCGCGTGCGTACCACCCTGGGCGAGTTGGGGCTGATGGCCATGGCGCGCCGGGAGGGCTGAAGCTTTCGCGATGAGCACCTGATCGACCGCCTCCGCAGTTGAAACACACGCGATCAGCACCTGACCGACCGTCTCCGCGGCTAAAACACACGCGATCACCACCTGATCGACCGTTTCCGCAGCTGAAACACACGCGATCAGCAGCGATTCGACCATCCTTCACGCTTAAATACGCGTGATCAGCACCTGTTTGCTCGTCCTTCAGATTGAAACACGCGCGATCAGCACCTGATCACACGTCTCCGCGCTGCAGAGAGACGCGATCAGCACCTGATCGACCTTCCTTCATTCGCAGCCCCCCTCGATCAGCACCTGATCGCCCTTCCTTCAATCTCCAACACCCTCGATCAGCACCTGATCGACCTTCCTTCAATCTCCAACACCCTCGATCAGCACCTGATCACGTCTACTTCAATTTAAAGTACACGCGATCAGGCGCATAAAACCTGCGCGATCGGCGATCCTCCCCCCTTCTTCCCCCGGCGGAAAAGATTGGGTCTGTGTCGCCCGTGCCGATCTTCGCCTTGTCACACGCGACCTTCTTCGGCCCGGGAGTCGACGATGTTTAAGCACGCCCTGCGCCTGCCCTTTCGCCTGCTGGGCATCCCGCTCTACCTCGATCTGACCTTTTTGATCATTTTGCCGCTCCTGGCCTGGCTGATCGCCCGGCAGATCGCGCCCTTTGTCGAACTCTTCAACCTGCCGGTGGCGCCCGGGGCGTTGAACGAGGGCCTGCTGCCCTACGTGCTGGGGCTTGTCGCCGCGCTGGCGCTCTTTATCAGCGTGGTCATCCACGAGCTGGGTCACGCCGTGGTGGCGCGCCGTTACGGGGTGGAGACCGAGCGCATCACCCTGTGGCTTCTGGGCGGCATGGCGCAGTTTAAAAAGATGCCCACCCAGCGCGGCGCCGAGGCCGTGGTGGCCATCGCCGGGCCCATCACCAGCGGGCTGCTCGCCGCCCTGGGCGCCGCGCTGCTGCTCGTGCTCCCGGAGCGTTGGCCGGCGCTGCTCTTTGTGGTCGCCTACACCACCTTTATGAACGTCGCGCTGGCGGTCTTTAACCTGATCCCGGCGCTTCCGCTCGACGGCGGTCGCGTGCTGCGCTCGCTATTGGCGATGCGTCTGCCTCGGCTGCGCGCCACCCAGATCGCCGCCACCGTCAGCCGCGTGCTGGCCATCGTCCTGGGCGTCGTGGGGATTTTTAGCCTGAATATCTTTCTAATCCTCATCGCCCTCTTCATCTACATCGCCGTGGCCGCCGAGGCCCGCTTTGAGCTGGCCGACGAGCTCCTTCGCGACGTGCGGGTCCAGCAGCTGATGAGCACCCCGGTGGTCTCCCTTCCCGCCACGCTCAGCGTCGGCGAACTTTTGAGCCGGATGCTGCGCGAATCGAGGCATGCGTATCCGGTGCGCGACGAGACGGGGCAGCTCACCGGCATGGTCACCCTCAAAAACGTGCAGGGCGCCGACCCCGACGCCCCCATTGGCGACTTTCTCACCGCCCTGCCCGAACGCATTGACCCCAACGCCTCCGCCGCCGATCTTCTGGAGATGATGGGCCGCCAGGACGAGCCCCGCGTGCTCGTGATGCCCGAAAAAGGCCCCGTGCTCGGCATCATCACCCGCACCGACCTCTACCGCGCCCTGCAGCTCCTCACCGGCCGCGCCCCGGCCCCTGGCCATTAACGTCAATCCCTCTACAATCCTCGCGACGCCCTCCGCGGGGTGGACCACGCTCGCCACTCTTCACGTTGGATGATGGATGCTTCGACATAGCCCGACACCGCGCCAGACACGGCCTGCGCGGATCCTGGCGCTGGCCCTGATGCTGGCGGCGCTCCTGAGCAGCTGCGGCCCCGCCGAACCCGTCGATCTCCTGGCCACCGCCCCCGAGCTCGCGCTCGACGCCCCGGAGCGCGGCCCCTACGGCGTGGCGCTTCTGGAGCGCGAGCTTCGCGTGCGGGTCGACCAGCACGTGCGCACGCTTGTCTACCTCCCCACAGGCTTAAACGCCGAGGAGGAGGCCCACCCCCTGGCGCTGCTCATCCAGGGGGGCGCGGTCAGCCCGGAGCAGTACGGCTGGCTGGCGATGCACCTGGCCAGCCGCGGCTACGTGGTCTTAAGCCCCGATCACCCCCTGGATTTTGCGATCTTTGCCACCGGCAACGGCGCCGACGTCATCGCGGCTGCCCGGGACGCCGCCGCGCGCGAGGGCGACGTGTTGGAAGGTCGGCTGGCCCCGGAGCCCGGGCTGGCGCTGGGTCACAGCCTGGGCGGGGTGGTGGCGTCGAAGGTCTGGCTACGCCGCCCCGACGACCTCTCGCATCTCTTCTTGCTGCAGAGCACTCCGGACCCGGGCGACGCCGAGCTCTTGCAAAATCCCCGCGACCCGGCCGACCGCGTCTTCGCGGTGGCGGGAGCGCGCGACGGCCGCATCTCCTTTACCGAAATTGACGAGAGCCTGGCCGATTTCTCAAACCCCGTGCCGCTCGCCATCGTCGAGGGCGCCAACCACTTTCAGATGATCGATAGCCCCACCGCCTCCCAGCTCGAGAGCGACCTGGCGGCCACCATCCCCACCCCACAGGCCCGCGCCCGGGTGCTCGCGGCCCTCGATCTGCTGGTCTTTGATCACCTGGGCCTCGCCCCCCGCGACCCCTCCCCGCTCGACGATCCCGAGCGCTGGCCCGAAGGCCTCATCGCCCCCTGATCCTTTGGATGATGAACCCATGACGCCAACGATGCCCCCCCATAAGAGACGCGGGCCCCTCTCGAGCGCGCTGCTCCTCCTCGCCATGCTGGCGCTCGTGCCAACGCGCGCCTCGGCCACCGAGCTGGCCCTTCGGCCGCACGCCATCTCGCTGAGCGCAGGCACCGAGGGCGCCGCCCTCTACCTCTCCCGCGGCACCGAGGCACGCGCCGGCTGGGTGGGTGCGCGCTACCTGCACGGCGCCACCGGCGTGGGGGTGCCGCTGGGATTCTACCAGGAGATCTTCGCCCGGGTGGGGCGCCCTCTGATGCTTCGGGCCGAGCTCACCCCGATGCTGCTCACCCGCGACCACCTCACCCCGGCGCTCGGCGCCACCCTGGGCCTCGATCAACGCTTTGTAGGCCGCACGCTCCTGGCCTCGCTTGGCCTGGAGGTCGACTACGCCGCCCAGGCCCCCCTGGAGCGCTTTGAGCAGCGCACCAACCTCCTGCTCACCGGCGGGCTGGGCCACCGCTTCGCCGGCGCCGACCTCTGGATCACCGCCCACGCCGGCTACACCCTGGGCGGCCAGGGCGGCGGCGGGCTTGTGGCCGCCGTGAGCCTCGGCATGACCCTCGGTCGCTTCACCCCCTGAACTTTTCGATCGTTTCAATCAGGCTTCCACCTGCACCCCGTACACACACCGCGCCCTGGCCTGTCTCTCCTCCCTCTTGATCTCGTTTGATCTCGACGCCGAGCATGAAGGGCGCCGGCCCCCTGATCAAAAAAACCCCCGACGAAGCGGGGGCTTTTTGACTTCCAATAATGTCTATCGGTGATGGTGGAGCTTAGCTGCGCGAGGGCTCCACGCGCACCTCCACCTCGTTCTTAACGCGGATGATCATCTCCGAGCCGCTGGCCGCGCCGTTGATGGGCATGCGGTTGATGCGCGTCAGCTCAAACTCGTTCTCTTCGACTTCATCCCACTCCCGCTCCAGCTGCTCGGGGCGCACGGTGTAGGTGGTCGTGTCGTCGACGCGCACCTTCTCGAACGCCTCCCCCTCAAGCCAGCTCTCATCGGCGCTGCCCTCGGCCTGCCAGCTCACCGTGACGGGCTGATCGCCGGGCACGCTGGCCCCCGGAGTCGGAGCCGTGAAGGTGTGCACCGCCGGACCGGCCAGATACACGCCTTCGACCTTATCGTCGCCGGCGACCACATCGACGCGGTAGGCGCGGTGGTAGCCGCGCACCTCCCGCTCGTACTCGCCATCGTCATCGTGGCGGAGCGTCCACTCCGGCCCCTCAAAGGCCGACACGGTCACCGTCGCGTCGCGCACGGGCTGACCGCTGCGAAAGACCTTCACCTCAAAATCCGTCTCAAAGCCTTCGGCGTCGGCGGCGTTATCGCGACGCGAGTCGGCCTCCACGTGGATCTGCACGCTCAGGGTGCCCGTGCCGCTTCCCTGGCGGCGCAGATCCTGAACCTCGCTGGCGCTCACATCATCAAAAGCGTTGGCCATCGAGGGGGCACATGCGGCCACCATCGCCACCGCCGCCAGCGCACCGATCGTTTTTTTCGTATTTTTCGTTCTTTTCGTGTTCGTTTTCATCACTGCTCCTTGAGTCATCTGTGCGTTCCCGAAACGCGGGCCGAAACTAGTCCGCGCCCCCCGCTCGACAAGTCGAAGCACGTCGATAGAGTGAAAGTTCACAGGCCCGTCACACGCACAGGTTGAAGCCGTCATGACCGACCTCCCCCCCGAAAAACTCGCCACTCTGGCGCTCCGACCCACCGCTGCAACCGCGCTCCGGGCGCACCTTCAGCGCCTCGATCAAGCGCTTTTACCTGCGGCCGACCTTAAGCCTCTGGCGCTCCGACCGGCCGGCGCCCCCGCCATCACCGAGCGCCCCGACACCCCCGAGGCCCCCTTGAGCCCCGGGGAGGCCCTGCACAACGCCGCCCATCCCCACCGGGGCTTTCTGGCCATGCCCGCGGCCCTCCCCACCTCCGACGTCGAGCCCACGCCATGAGCCAGCCCGGCACCTTCGATGCCTTTGCCGCCCTGCCCCGGCCCGCCGAGCGCTTTTTCGAAAAGAGCCAGGGCGACCCGCTCGGCGCGCTGCTCTCCAGCGCCACCCCCGAGGAGGTCGCCAGCGCCGCGCTCACGGCCGAAGGCCCCCTGGCCGGCCTTCCCATCGGCGTCAAAGACAACCTCTGCACCCGCGATCTGCCCACCACCGCCGCCTCCCGCCTCCTGGAAGGCTACCGCTCGCCATTCGACGCCACCGTGGTCGAGCGCCTGCGCGCGGCCGGCGCGCTCATCGTCGCAAAGACCAACCTCGACGAGTTCGCGATGGGCTCCACCGGCCAGCACTCGGCGTTTAAGCCCTGCCTCCACCCCTTAAGCCCCGACCACAGCCCCGGCGGCTCCTCCAGCGGCTCAGCCGCCGCGGTGGCCGCGGGCTGGCTGCCCGCCGCCCTCGGCAGCGACACCGGCGGGAGCCTGC
>NZ_VOSL01000047.1 GCF_007997005.1 Lujinxingia vulgaris
CGTCGCTCCGAACCCACCGGACTGCGGCCCCGGCGCCTGCTGCGCCGCGGCAGGAGCCTGCGGCGCGCGCGCGGTCGCGTCCGGCGCGCGAAAACGCACCGAGTGCTTACCCAGCGTCAACATCGCGCCGTCCCACAGAGAGACCTCCCCGCTGACCGGCTGCCCGTCCACCGCGGTAAGCCCCCCGCGGGAGAGCACCACCAGACGGTAGTTACCGCCCCCCTCCTCTACGATCAGCGCGTGCTGACGCGAGACCGTCGGGTGATCCAGAATAAAGTCCGAGCCGCGGTCGCGACCGATCGTCACGGACTGGCTGTTAAACGAAGCGTTCTGCGTCTGACCGTTATGGTCGAACTCTAACCAGAAGGAGGACATGGAGGATTCTTCCGCAAGTGCAAGTCGTGGACAGGTGATCGCTGCCGGGGCTCCTCAATCAGAACCCGGTCCCGGAGACCTTAATGATCATCGCGCCCATGATCACGATCATGACCGCGCCGAAGATAAAGAGCAGCGGGAAGAGGATCTTCACAGCCGCCTGACTGGCGGCCTTCTCGATCTTGGCGGTGCGCTTGTTTCGGATCGTGTCGACCTGAATCTCCAGCACGTTCGCCAGCGGCGTACCGCGACGCTCCGACTGAATGATCGCGCCGACCATTGAGTTGAGGTACTCCGAGTTCACGCGCTCACACAGGTTGATCAACGCATCGGTACGCGCCGTACCCACGCGCATCTCCTGGAGCACAACCCCGAGCTCCTGAATCATCGGATCGTCGGGGTTCTGGATCTGCCCGCGGGCAACCACGCGGTCCAGCGCCGACATAAAGTCGAGACCGGCACGCATCGAGAGGACCAGCAGGTCAACGGTGTAGGGCAGACGACGGTCGATCTCGATGAGGCGGCTGCTGATCGCCCCGCTCAGAGAGAGCCAGGGAAAGCCCAGCGCCAGAAAGCCCGCCACACACGCCAGGCCGATGTTGGGAAGCCCCGTCATCAACTGCGTAAAGAGCAGCACGAAGACGAACGCACCGAGCCCGGAGACGCAGCACATCCCCAGAAACTCATTCGGCGTAAACGAGCCCATAAAGCCCGAGCGCATCAGCTTGTCGCGCAGCGAGGAGCGCAGCTCCTCCATGTCCACAAAGGGCAGGTTCGGCAGGCTACGGATGTAGTGTGCAAAGAGCTTCACCAGTGGAAGCACCAGCGCGTAGAGCGCGTCCTCTTCCAGCATCCGTTTGCGCCGGGTGAGGCGGTAGCCGTAGATCTCGTCCTCTTCGATCTCTTCGGGAACAAAACCCCAGACGAAGAGCGCAAAGGCCAGAAAGATAAGTCCCAGCGCGCCGAACAGAATGATCGTCGAATTCACACGTACCTCGCTCAAGTTGAGCAGACCGCAGCAGGCCCGCCTGCGGCTCGATCAAACGTCGATCTGAACAATCTTCAGGATCATCACCACGCCGATGATGTTACAAACCCCGGCCAGACCCAGGACGATGTAGCCCACGAAGGTCTCAAAGAGCGGCTGAATCAGCGTCGGGTCCATCTTGTAGAAGACCGCGATGACCACCGCCGGCATCAGACCCATGACCCACGCCTGCATCCTCCCTTGAGCGGTCTGCGTGTCGATGACTCGCTCCAGTCGGAAGCTCTCACGGATCGTGCCCGAGATCTGGCTGAGGATCTCCGGGATGTTGCCACCGACGGTACGACCGATGACCAGCGCCGAGATCGCCAGCTCCAGGTTACGCGATGGCACACGACGCTGCAGATTCACCAGCGCCTGATCCAGCGGCGTGCCGAGGCGATACTCCTTGAGCAACACCCCGAACTCCTGGCTGATCGGCGGCCCCATCGCGTTGCACACATCCTGAATCGCTTCGGGCATCGATGGGTTGGCCTTAAAGCTGTTGGCCATGTAGACCATCGCCTCTTCGACCTGCTCATCGATCGCCGCAAGGCGCTTCTTCCAGGCGCTCTTCAGGTAGATGCGCGGCGCGAAGATTCCCACGAGCACCCCGCCGATAATGCCGAGGATGGGGCTCTTGACCAGCAGGCCACCGCCCAACACGCAGATCAGCAGAAAACCGGCGTGAATGAGCACGAACTCCTGCGGGGAGACCGGCAGGAAGAGACGGTGCAGCTCTTTGCCAACGATCCGTTCGTAGACGCCACGTTCGGCGGCCAGGCGCTCGGCGATCCAGTCACCTCCGGCCCAGATCGCAAGAAACCCGGCACCAAACCCCAGCGCCAACGCTAACCATAAGTATAACACGGTGTGTTTTCCTCGCTGTAGGTGCCCTGTTCAACCCGGTCGGCCAAGGCCCCACCGGCTTGAATCGGTCGACCTGACGCCAATCCAGCCCTTTCGATGCTACGCAAACTCTAACGAGCAGCCCCCGAGTCTGCAACCGCCCACTTCACCTGAGCGCGGCAAAGCCTGCCGCTTAGAAGAAGTCTTCCGGGTTTGCCAGACCCTTGATCAAGAACTCATCGAGGAAGCTCGGCAGATAACCCGTCGCCAGGTGGTAGCCGTAGACCTTGCCCTTCTCGTTGACCCCTTTCTGGCGGTAGCGATAGATGTCTTCGAGCTTCACAAAGCCGTCATCATCAATGCCCACCACCTCGGTGATGTAGGTGATACGACGGCTGCCGTCCATGAATCGGGACTGCTGAATGATCACGTCGACCGACCCGGCGATCTGCTCGCGAATCGCGCGGGTGGGAAGCTCCATCCCGCTCATCAGGACCAGCGTCTCCAGACGCGCAATCGCCTCGGTAGGGCTGTTGGAGTGAACGGTGGTCATCGAGCCATCGTGACCGGTGTTCATGGCCTGAAGCATGTCCAGCGCCTCACCGCCACGACACTCACCGACGACGATGCGGTCCGGACGCATACGCAGGGCGTTCTTCACCAGCTCGCGGATCCCGATCTCGCCCTTGCCCTCCAGGTTGGGGGGCTTGGTCTCCAGGCTGATCACGTGCTCCTGGTAGATCTGAAGTTCGGCGGCATCCTCAATGGTGACCACTCGCTCGGTCGGCCCGATAAAGCCCGAGAGCACGTTGAGCAGCGTCGTCTTACCGGAGCCGGTACCTCCGGAGATAATGATATTTTTCTTGGAGCGGACCGCGCGCGCCAGAAACTTCGCCATCTCGTCGGTGAGGCTGCCGAAGTTAATAAGATCTTTGACCGAGAGACGCTCGTCGGGAAACTTACGAATCGTCAGGCAGGGATCTTTCAGCGCCAGCGGCGGGATCACCGCGTTGACACGCGAGCCATCGGCAAGACGCGTATCGACCAGCGGGTTGGACTCATCAATACGTCGACCACGCGGGATGACGATACGCTCGATGACCGTCATCATCGACTTCTCGTCATTGAAGATGCGGTCGGTGAGCACGATCTTGCCGTTGAGCTCGGCGTAGATGTGCTCGCGGTCGACGACCATGATCTCCGAGACACCTTTGTGTTTTACGAGATCTTCGATGGGGCCCAGACCGCAGACCTCGTCCATCATCTCCTTAAAGACCTCGTCCGGCGTATAAGGCGGCGGAATCTCACGCTGGCGCCGGCTGATCAGCTCTTTGAGCTTCTCGGAGACCTGGCGAATAACGCGCGGCGAGCTGTAATCGGTGATCTGGAAGCTGTGCAGGTCGAGGCGCTCTTTAAGCTCGTCGTGCAGCTCGGATTTAAAGCCGATGAAGGCGTTTCGAATCTTGCGGTCGTGGATCACGACCTCTTCGCCGCGAAGGCTGACGCGCTGCTCCTGATACTCCGGATTCGGCGCCAGGTCGCCCAGGAGCTCCTCGACGGTCTCAGCTTTCTTCTTGGCGTCGCGGGGAGCCACCGGACGGCGCTCCGGCCGCGAGGCGGTAGCCACCCCACCGGAGGCAGCCTGCCGGGCCGGTGCGGCCGCAGGTGCTGGCGTGGCGCGACCGTTGGGAGGGATCGTCGCGCGGTTATTACCCGGACCGTAGCCCGCCGGCGAGGGCGATGGGACCGCCCCCGGCCCGGCCGGCTCGACGCAGAATCGGTAGGGCTCAATCGCCGCGTACTCGCCCAGTCGCAGCTCGCGCACCCGCTCCACGCGCTCACCATTGACGAAAACGCCGTTGGCCGACTGATTGACCAGCATCACGCGCTCACCCATCAGCTTGATGATCGCGTGACGCCGGCTCACCGTCTTGCTGTTCAGAACAATGTCGTTGTTCTGACTGCGGCCAATACTGACCTCCATCACCGGCTTATCCAGCGGGAAGAGGTACTCCTGGCCGCGGTTATCGAGGACGCGGATCTGCTTCATGGGCCTTGCCTCTTATTCACCCTGAGGCTGTGCGTTGGAGAGCTCCGGCAGATCGTCGGCCTGAGCGCCTCCGTCAAGCAGGTGCTGGAAGACGCCCTGCACCAGGGTGCGGTGATAATCGGTTCCGGGCTCGTAGACCCGCGGGGTAATGAAGAAGGCGTTGTTGGTCTGCTGGTTGAACATGTTGCGACTCTTAAACGCCCACCCAAGGATAGGGATACGGCTCAGAAGCCACAAGCCCCGCTCGTTGGAGGTCATGCTCGTGTTGTCCTGCGCGCTCACCAGCACCGACTGACCTTCGAGCATGTTGACGGTGCTCGTGATGTCGTTGTTGCGGAGGCTGGGGACCTGACCGACGGCGTTGGCGTAGTCGAGCTCGCTGAAGCTGAGGTCGACGGTGAGCTTGACGCGGTTCTCGAAGTCGAGCACCGGCGTGATCGCGAGCTTCAGACCGTAGGGGATCGCCTCGTAGCTCGACGCATTGGCCGTGATCGCCGGGACCAGCAGCGTGCCACCGGAGTGGTAGGTCGTTTCGGTACCGGCCTCGGTCACCAGCGTGGCGTTTTGAATGGTTTTGATCATGCCGCTGTCGACGAGCAGGTCCAGGGCGAAGTTCAGGTTACCGACCAGCGAGGAGTAGGTCGTCAGGCTGCTTCCACCGGTGAGCGCCATCGGGCGCGGCGGCACACTCGATTCGGCCGGAAGCACGCCCGGGCCCAGATCGCCGGCGTCGTAGTAGAGGGGCACATCGCCCTGACCACCGGTGAGGTTGTAGCCGATGAACTGGTTCCAACGCACCCCCAGGTTGTCCTGGTTGGTGGTCGCCAGCTGAATGAAATAGACGTCGACGGCCACCATGCGCGCGCCCTCCACGAAGGCTTCGCGGTAGGTGGCGAAGTTGAGCACCTGGTTGGGGTAGAGCTCGGTGAGGCGGTCGTTCTTGCGCTGGAAGATCTCGCTGGCCACCTCGCCCTCAATGAGCACGCGACCTTTTACGACGCGAATGTCGACACCAGCGCGATCGCCGAGCACCGCCCGAACTTCTTCGGCCAGCGAGGTCGGGTTCACGCCGACGACGCGAATCAGCAGGGTGCGCTGATCGTCGCCCGAGCCCGAGAAGATGTTGACCGTGGTCACGCCTTCGCGTTTGCCGGAGATGAAGAGGTACTGAGCGTCGTTGCTGGTCTGCGCATCGGCCACATCCGGAAGGCCGATGGAGACGCGGCGAACCCCGCGTGCGTTGATCGTCAGCGTCTCACCCACCGCGATCGTAAACTCATGGTCGGGGACGACCGTCTCCTGAGCGTGCGCCGAGTCCATCGGCCACACAAGCAGGGGCATCACCACACACAAGACCGCCCACAGCGCGCCAACCCTTACAAGCGTCTTCATGGTTCTCCTTACAGCTGCATACCAGTGCATTCACTTCAGCAATCCGCACACCAGGACGGTCTGCCGGCTCGACTAGGCTATAGAACGTGGGCAGTCTCGCGCGAAGTCGCAGAAAACGCAATCGAAAAACCCGCGGGCTTCCACCTCGCAAACCCGGTGCTCGTGGTGGGCCCGATCCCCATCAAAAAAGAGGGCGCGCCTCCGGATGTGGAGGCGCGCCCTCGAGAAGGCCCAGCGTCGTGCGCTCAGGTCACTTACTGACCGCCACGCAGGAACTCGATGGTGTCGACGCACTTGCCGCCGCTCAGCTTCTGGTTCGGGCCGCAGTTGGGACGACGCTCCACCCGCTTCTGGCGATCGCGGTTGATGACTTCCAGCTCTTCAAGCACCTCGCGAAGGGTCGTCTTGGTGACGGTGACCGCTTCGATATCGTCGCGGTGACGGAGCAGCAGCATCAGCTTGCCGCGGGTCTGCGAGATCACCAGCAGTTCGGCTTCGCTCGGGGTCAGCGAGAGGGTCACCGTGCTGTACTGTCCGCGGTTGCCGCGGGCATCACCGCTGGGAATGTCAGAGACCTCCTGACCGACGGCCAGCAGCGTGACGTTCTGAAGCAGGTTCATCGTCACATAACCAATGCTGTCGTTACCGGCGGCCTCGGGGATCAGGTTGTCTTCGGTGCCCACCGGGAAGGTCCCGAGAATGTCCACGCGGTCACCCGGGCGCAGAAGACCGGACACACCGGAGATGGCATCCACCGGGATGGTCATCGCGCGCTCGCCAGCCGGGATACGGCCGGAGAGGGTGCGCGCCACCTCGGCGACGGCGAAATCGCTGGTCAGGATCATCGACCCCTCGCGGATCGACTCGCTCACCGGCATGTCCAGATAGATCTCGAGATCCTGGCTCAAGAGCGGGTTGGCCGGAAGGAATTGCCCGGGCACCGTCTTGGTGTTGACGTGCTCGCGCGTCAGCATCGTGCCGGCGGCGATATCACGCGCTGCCACGATCACCTCGCGCGGGTTCGCCATCAGCTCGTCCTTCTCCTCCTGAATCTGCGCCGTGTAGAGGTAGAGCAGGAAGGCGGCAAACGCGCCGACAATGACCGCCGCGATAAGTAGTTTCTTCTTGGCCATTCTAATTTCTCCTCGCCGAGAGCCCTGAGCATCGCAGCGCGCGCCGCGCGACTGCCGGTTAGCCTTCATCTATGCTTAACTGCATTCCCTACACCAACTCACCCGCCGGGGGCAAGTCGGACCCGAGCCCTGGACCTATCCATCTCAAACCTTTGGCCGGCCTCGATGACAACGTAGCTCGTGTGGAACGCAAGACTAACAGATGCACTCCAGAGCTTCCAGTGTCTGAGACGTGTCTAAAAGAGCAGCCATCCGGCGCGGCGGTACCACCGGGCGGCGTCTCGCAGCGTCAAGGCCAGAGGCCGGGAGCGAACCCCAAGCTCACCGGCGGCAAGCTCGCTTTTCAGCGCCTGCGGATGCTCCGCCCACCGCGGCGGCCAGTCTGCCTCGGAGCGTATCGGATCGCCGGGCCCGGCGTGATCGCGGCGCAGGGCAACAAAACGCTCCGAGGTGACGGCCTCGCCAATAAAGGGGTAGCGTCGCCCGGCGCGGCCTCGGCGCGCGGCGTTGATCACCGCCTGGGCCACGTCGCGGGCATCACCGAGATGAACAACGCCCTCCCACCCTCTGAGCGGTCGAGCAAACGCGCCCACATGCTCGGCGCGCACATCGCCCGGCCCCAACGCCGGGGACGCAATCACGGTGCAGATCTGCATCCCGGCGGCCACATAACGATAGATCTCGGACTCCACCGCGATCAACGCCTCGCGCCTCGGCGCCCCGGCCTCATCGGGTCTGGCGGGTGGCCCCTCAACGCCACCGGGATCCAACGCGCGCTCACAGCTCAACACCACCACACGCGGGACCTGAGCGGCCATCGCGGCGTCGAGCCGCATCCTCAACTCCCGCACCGCGATGCGACGGGCGGTCGGTACGTCGGGTGCGCCCCGGGCGTGGCGCGCCACGTCGGCGATGAAAAAGACGCCGCATCCTGTAAGTGACGCCTCCAACGATCGTGCGTCATGCTGCGCACGCGACGCCACACGCCAGTCCACCTCGATGTCGTGCAGATGCCAGCGGCGCGCCTCGGCGTCGATGAGCGCCCGTACCTCCACGCCCTCCTCCACCAGGCGGCGCGCGATCTGTCCGCCGACCAGCTCATCGACCCCGCAGATCGCTGCTCTGCCACCTTGTTGACTTGCCATCTGCGTCTCACTGTTCAAACTCCCCGTCGACGATACGACGCGAGGACGTCGCTCGACATCCTCGCCACAACGGAGTTGGATATGGAAGAGCCGCTCACATCACCCGACCAGGCCGAAGCGCTCTTAAGGCTACTGAGTCGCGCCGAGCGTCTGGAGGCGCTGCCCCGGACCGGATGGCACGTCTGCGGGGTGGAGCGCCCCGAGTCGATCGCCGCGCACGTGCATGGCGTCCTGGTGGTCGCCCTGTGGCTGGCCGATCACCACCCGGATCCTAAGCCCGACGCCGAGCGCGTCATGCGCATCGCGCTGGTCCACGACCTGAGCGAGGCGATGCTCACCGACCTCCCTCGCCCGGTCAAGCAGCTCATCGGCAAAGACGCCGTCGACAGGGCCGAAGATCGCGCCGCCGATCGCATCCTGGCCGCCGTGCCCGCCTGGCGCGACGCCTTCGCCGAATACCGCCAGGGTCAGACCCTGGAGGCGCGCATCGTCAAAGTCGCCGATCGCATCCAGATGCTGGCCAAAGCGCTGGCCTACCGTCAGCAGAAACGCGGCGACGTCGACCGCTTCTTCGACGACCCGGAGACCTTCAACGATCGCGGGATCGCCCCGGCCCGCGCCGTCTTCGATGCCCTTCGCACCCGTTATGACGAAGGGCGTTGGTTCGACGCGCACTTCGATTGAGCCCGTCCTTTTCACAAACCCACCGCCGGTCATCGCGCCAACGAAGCACCGTCTTTACAGGGGTGCGACATTAGGCTAGTTCGATCGGCGGTCTATCCCCCCGGCACGTTGAGGCAACGCTTTTTCAGGCTGTACGCGCAGCGCTCAACGGCTTCTACCCCTCACACTCTGGAGGCGCACATGTCGCAAATTAAGAACCTCGGCATCACCGGCTACGACGGTCTTCGTTTTGTCACGCTCGATCTGGAGCGCAGCCGCAAGTTCTACGTCGATATGCTGGACTTCACGCTCGTCGCCCGCTCCACCCCGGCCTGGGAAGAGAAGACCGGTGATAAGGCGGAAGTCTACTCGGCCGGCGACATCATCATCGAGTGCGTCGAGTCGCAGCGCGAGGACAGCTGGGCGGCCTACCACCGCAAGTTCCACACCGCTGGCATCGGCACCGTCAACTTCGCCGTCCAGGACATCGAAGAGGCCTGGAAGCGTCTTGAAGAGCGCGGCGCCACCTTCATCGACGAGATCCGCACCGAGGATGCCGATGGCGGCACCCGTCGCTCCTTCGAGATCGCCACCCCCCTGGGCAACACCACCTACGGGTTTGTCGAGAAGAAGGGCTACACCGGCTACGACGCTGACTACGAGATGGTGAACACCGGCGGCAACAACCGCTTCAACTTCACCACCATCGATCACCTCACCTCCAACGTGCGCACCCTCAAGCCCCTGGTGGACTGGTTCCGCGACGTGCTGGGCATGGAGCAGTTCTGGGACATCGCCTTCCACACCAGCGACGTTGACCCCACCCGCCAGTCGGGCTCCGGTCTGAAGTCGATCGTGATGTGGGATCCGGAAGGCGGCATCAAGTTCGCCAACAACGAACCGCAGAAGCCCTTCTTCAACGCCTCCCAGATCCAGAAGTACCTGGAAGACTTCGGCGGTGGCGGTGTGCAGCACGCGGCGTTCAACCTCGACGACATCATCGGCTCCATCAAAGAGATGGAGGCCAAGGGCGTGGAGTTCCTCTACACCCCGCCCAGCTACTACGACGCCGCCCCGGGCCGTATGGCCGAGCAGGGCGTCTCCAAGATCGATGAGGACTACGACGTGCTCAAAGATCACGGCATCCTGGTCGACGGCGCCGATGAGAAGTACCTGCTGCAGATCTTCATGAAAGAAGCGGCCATCTACTACGATCAGCCCGAAGCCGGCCCCTTCTTCATCGAGCTGATTCAGCGCAAAGGCGATCAGGGCTTTGGCGGTGGTAACTTCCGCGCCCTCTTTGAGGCCATTGAGCGCGACCAGGTCGAGCGCGGCCGCGTCTGATCGAGCACGGATCTGAGCCGCACTGCGGCTCGGAGCCCGCTCGAATCATCTGGCACAGGCCGACATCTCGATGTCGGCCTGTGCCGCTCTGGGTCCACGCCGGAGCCCCCTAATTGAAATCAATTATCAATTTCTTGTTGACGACCGACGCACCAGCGCCCATCTATGGGCGCCTGATCTGGTGCGCCGGGCGGTGGTCGCCTGAGGCGCTGTCCCTCTCTTAAGTAACGAGGATTTCCTATGATGGCACACATCCACCGACTTCATCGCCCCTCCCTGGCCCTTCTTCTGGGCGCCAGCCTCGCGCTCGCTGCCTGCGAAAAGGAAGAGGCCGAGCCGGCAGAGACCACCGAAGAGGCCGCTCCCGAGGCTACCGAGGAAGAGGCCGTCGAGGAGGTCGAGCTGACCTTTGCCTTCCAGCCCCAGGAGAACCCCGAGGGTCTGGAGCTCGACGCCGAGCGCATGGCGGAGTTCATCGAGGAGCAGACCGGCTACGAGGTCGAGATCTTCCTGCCGACGAACTACTCGGCGGTGGTCGAGGCGCTTCGCTCGGATAACGCTGACGTCGCCTACTTCAGCGGGCTGCCCTACCTGGTCGCACACGAGAACGCCGGCGCCGAGCTGCTCGTCGTCGAGGAGCGCGGTGGAAACCCCTTCTACTACTCGCAGTGGTACGCGCTGGCCGACAGCGACATCGAGTCCATCGCCGATCTCAAGGGCCGCTCGATCGCGTTCACCTCCCCGACGTCGACCTCCGGCTACCTCTTCCCGCTGGGTAAAGTCATCGATGAGGGTCACCTGACGGCCGATCAAGATCCGACCGAATTCTTCAGCAACGTCACCTACGCCGGCGGCTACCAGCAGGCGCTGCTCGCCCTGGTCAACGGCACGGTTGACGCTGCGGCCGCTTCCGATTACGCGCTTGAGCAGTACCTCGATGAGGAGCAGCGCGCCAAAGTCAAAGTCATTGAACGCCAGGGCCCGGTGCCTACTCATGGCATCGCCATCCGCGGCGACCTCCCCCAAGAGGTTAAAGATAAGGTGCGCGACGCCCTCCTGGCCCTTAACGAACCGGAGAACGCCGAGCTGCTCAAGAGCGTCTACGGCGCCGAGAGCCTCATTGAGCGCAGCCACGACGAGCACGTCGGCGAGCTGCAGCGCATGCGCGATCTGGTCGGTTTTGAGGCGCGCTTCTAAGCAAGGCGCGCCCCACACACTGCAGGACAAACCCTTTGAGCGTAGTACGGGTTGAACATCTCCATCTGAGTTATGAGCGCGCCGCGCAGCGCGTCGAAGCGCTGCGCGGCATCTCCTTCGAGGTCGACGCGGGAGAACGCGTGGCGATCATCGGTCGCAGCGGCGGAGGAAAGTCCTCGCTGATGCGCGTCCTCAGTGGACTTCTCAGCCCGAGCTCGGGGTCTGTTGATGTGGCCGGCTTCCGCATGGAGGCCGGCCACCTCCCACCGCGCGCAATGTACGAGCAGGTGGGGCTGGTCTTTCAGAACTATGGGTTGGTGCCCCAGCTCAGCGCCCTTCAAAACGTGCTCTGCGGCCGACTGCTGCATCAACGCTCCGCAACCAGCCTGCTGCACTTTCCCGGCGAAGATCGCGATCAGGCTCGCGCGCTGCTCGAAGAGCTCGGGCTCGAAGAGCGCATCAACACGCGCAGCTCTCGCCTCAGCGGCGGCGAACAACAGAGGGTGGCGATCGCGCGCCTGCTTCATCAAAACCCCCGGGTGATGCTCCTCGATGAGCCGATCGCCAGCCTCGACGTGCACTGGGCCCGGCAATCGATTGAGCGCCTGGCCGGCAGCGACGCGACGTCGTCGGAGCGCGCGCTGATCATGGTCATGCACGACTTGAATATGGCGCGCCAGTTTGCCACGCGGGTCATCGTGCTGCACCACGGCCAGCTCCTCTTCGACGGCGATCCCGACCAGGGCTGCCGCTTGCTCGAAGAGCTTGAGAGCCGCGGCGAGACCGATGGCGACCTCGGCAGCGAGCCCCACATCGCCACACCGGAGGCGGACGGCGACGAGGAGCGTGCCAGCGCCCCGGCTCCTCCCCCCCTCCCGATCGACGGGCTCTGGGGAAAGACCTCGTTTTACGTGGTGCTCATGCTCCTGATCGCGGGCCTGTATATCTGGTCGGCGATGGGCGTGGACTTTTCGGTCGCTCGCATCTTCGGAAACGTCGATCACGCCGCGAACTTCCTCTCCCGGATGCTCCCGCCAGACTTCTCGGTGAGCAAAAACGTGGGCAAAAGTCTCCTGGAGACGGTGCAGATGGCGCTGATCGGCACCACCCTGGCCGCGATCGTTTCACTGCCGATCGCCACGCTCGCGGCGCGCAACATCTCGGCGCGCCCTTTTCAGGTGGCGGCGCGCCTGGTGTTAAACCTGCTGCGCACCATACCCAGCATCATCTGGGGGCTCTTTTTTGTGGCGATCGTGGGTCTGGGACCCTTCCCGGGTATTCTGGCGTTGACCTTCTATGCGTCCGGCTACCTGGGCAAATTCTACTACGAGGGCATCGAGTCGATCGATCCTCGTCCCCTGCAGGCGCTGCGCACGGTGGGGGCGACCCCGCTGCAACGCTTTCGCTTCGGGGTCTTCCCCCAGGTGCTCCCGCTGATGCTCGGCTACACGCTCTACATGCTTGAGTACAACGTGCGGGCGGCCTCCATCCTGGGCGTGGTGGGTGCCGGCGGCATCGGGTTTTATCTGTACACCTACATCAACAACTTCCAGTACGACCGGGCGGCCACCGCCCTGCTCTTTCTGCTGGCGGTCGTCACGCTGCTCGACGCGGCGAGCTCCCGGCTGCGCGCGCGCCTCTCAAGCTAACGAGTGTTCACATTCAGGGTGGAATAGGGGTCGCGACCTCTTACCTTCAAAGAGAGGTTACGATCGTTTGATACGCGCGCCGTCAACGGGCGCGACTCGGGCGAGCGCGAGGTGCCGGGCAGCGCAACAGCTGGCCTGCAGCTCGTCCGAGGCGCGCTACGCACGGGCACCGTTTGAGCCCTTGATGTCGCCGGTGCGCGCGCCGTCAACGAATGCAGATCGCGTACATGTTTTGTGGTGAATTGAATCGCGCGAAGGTTGAGATGCGACACATCGTTTTCACAAGTTGGTCCGAGGATACGCGAGCCTCCCGGCTCCGTGAACTTCTGGCCGATCGTTGCGTCGCGCTCACCCACCTGAACCCTGAGCATATCGACGGGGAGGCAGACACCCTGCTTCAGAGCGTCGACGTGCTCATCATGGACGCCACCGAACGCTCCGAAGCCTCCTCAACCCTGGCCGAAAGGCTCGTCAGCGCGCATCCGCATCTTCGCATCGTCGCGCTGGGTGAATGCTCGCATGCGAACCTCTGCCTGCCTGCCGGAAGCTCCGCGGAGGCCATCTTGAGCGCGATCGACGAGACGCTCGAGCCCCACCCGCCACAGGAGGGAGCGCTCGGCTCGCTCCATGAAGACTCGGTGGCGGTGTTGGAGGAGGGCTCGCGTCGGCTGGATTTCGTCGCGCGGCTCGACGAAGAGGTCGCGCACCTGAGTCTTCTGGCGGAAGACGTGGCGAGAGATGCGCACTCCCCCCGCGTGCTCGCGCAGGCGGCCCGCCCCGTGCTCGACGCCGCTCAAGGCCACGGGCTCGACGAGGTCGCGCGCACCCTGGAGGTGCTCATCTCCCAGGCCTCCAACACCCCCGCGTTTCGAGAGACGGCGCCGTCGATTCTGGAGACGTTGAGAGCGCAGGTGCGCGCCGCCCAGCTCGAGAGCCCCTCCACGACGCTGAGCTCGGAGAGCCAGAGTCGCGCGCTGACCGTCGTGGTCATCGACGAGGATCCGGACTACCTGCGCCGCGTCACCGGATTTGCCGATCAGTTCATGATCCCGATTCGCACCGCGACCTCGGTGGCGGAGGCTTCTGGCAAGGTACAGACCCCTTTGCTCGCCGGCGTGATGTTGACCCCGGGGGCCGGCGACTCCCAGAAGTCGCTCTCCGAGAGCATCGCGACGTTGCAAAACGCCTCCGGGCTGCCCCATCTCCCGCTGGCTCTGGTGAGCGATGTCCCCGGAACGCTGGACCGCGTCCAGGGGCTGTGGGCCGGCGCCTCCCACGTGGCACCGCGCCCGGTCAGCGCGGTGAGCTTCTCACAGATCGCGCGGCGGCTGGCCACGCTTCGGCGTTCGCTGCAGGCGAGCGTGCTGGTGGTGGATCCACGCGGCGACTTTGCCTCGAGGGTCGCCGAGCATCTTGGTGAGCGTGATATGGCGATTCAGTATCTCCCCGACACGCGCACGATCTTTGAAGCGCTGGAGCACCACCGCCCCGACCTGGTGCTGCTCAGCACCGAGCTTAGCGAGATGGATGCCAACGACGTCTGCCGCTCGCTGCGGGCCGTCGCTAGCTGGCGCGAGATTCCCATCGTGCTTTTTTCGGGCCGATGCACACCTGAGACGCGCATCGCGGCGTACCGAGCGGGAGCCGACGACGTGATCGAGACCTCCATCTCTCCGGATGAGCTGACCGTTCGACTGAGCGTTCGCCTTGAGCGTGCCCGGCAGGCGGCCGAACGCTCCGATCGCGATCTTTTGACCGGGCTTCTCACGCGGCGGCCCTTTCTCGAACAGCTCGCCGCGCGCCTCTCCGAGGTGACCCGCCGCCAACGCCGGCTGGTCTTTGCGATCCTCGACGTCGATCACTTCAAACGCGTCAACGATCGCCACGGCCACCTGGTGGGCGACCGGGTGCTCGCCACTCTGGGACGACTTCTCCAGGACCGCTTTCGCATTGAGGATTTACGGGCGCGATGGGGGGGCGAAGAGTTCGTCGTGGTCCTGGTCGATGAGGGGCTTGAGACCTCGGCGCTGGCGCTTCGCCGCGTCCTCGACGAATTCAGCGCGATGGTCTTTGAGGGCGACCAGGGGACCTCGTTCTCGGTGAGCTTCAGCGCGGGTCTGGCCGCGTTTCCCCACGACGGCCAGGACGCCGAGACGCTCTTCAGCGTGGCCGACGCGCGACTTCTTCGCGCCAAACAGAACGGGCGTTGCCGCATTGAGGTGGGCCGCACACGCTCTCCGATCGACTGAACGCGACGTCGTCTCGAAGCCGCGCCCTACCCTCGCGTCAGGACATGCGCGGCGCGCCTTCCTGGCGTTCCCCGAGCTTGAGGTCGTGATGTGCACGCGCGCTGCTGACCCACTGCCCTCGTGACACAATCGCATGGTCGCGGGGACGTTCAGAAGCAGCTCCAAACCAGCGCGATGTGCGCGGCGAGCCCCACCCCTCAAAGACCTCGCCGGCGACGGTGTTTTTCCCTCCGATGATGTAGCGCTCGCCACTTCGCCCGTGTTGCAGCGCCTGGGCGGTGGCAAAAGCGACCTGACGCACGTCGACGATGTTCAGTGGCTGCTCGGCCAGAACATCGAGCGCCGCGAAGGGGCTTAAGTCGATCCCCGGCCCGACCATCAGGGTGGGCAGCACCATCACGATATCCATGCCATCGGCGAAATAGCGGTAGCACTCCTGTTCGACGGCGTACTTGC
Organism: Lujinxingia vulgaris; assembly: GCF_007997005.1. GTDB lineage: Bacteria > Myxococcota_A > Bradymonadia > Bradymonadales > Bradymonadaceae > Lujinxingia. The sequence continues at coordinate 15,527 of NZ_VOSL01000047.1, forward strand.
TCTCCTGGCGAGGGTCATCGCTGGAGCCGGGCAGATAATGACCACGCTCATCGGCGAACTTCCCCGGGGCCACACGGGCCAGCGTGCTCGCGCAGCTGACGACGACCACGCGGTCGACCCCCGCGCCACGCCCGGCCTCCAGGGTGCGTCGAATCCCCTCCACCGCCCGCCCCATCCAGGTATCCCCCGGATGCTCGGGCCGGGGTGCCACGCAATAGAAGACGTGGTTGACCCCGGCCAGCGCCTGATCAAGCGAGACCGGGTCGAAGATATCGCCCACCGCGTCTTCGACGCCCCGGAGCTGCGCGGAGGGAGGGGCCGAGCGCCATCGTCGCAGCGCGCGGGTCGGCCAGCCACGTCGGCTCAACTCGGTGACCAGGTGGCCTCCCAGCCTCCCGCCGGCCCCCAGCACCAACGCGCGCTGGGTGCGCATATCAACATCCTGCAGGGTCGTGGCGAGGGGGTGGGTCACAACAAACCTCATGAAGGGTGAGCGCCTCGTGCAGCTGGCGGGCGATCTCCAGGTCCAGCAGCGGGCTGGCGTCGATGAGGGCATCGACGGTCCAGCTCCGCGAAGGGTTGCGCTGGAGCCACCGGCTCACCTCGGCGCAACGTTCATTATAGGTCAGGGCCGATACCAGCCTCAATGGCCCTGAGGGAAGATGCGTGCGCAGCGCGCGAAACTCATCGGCGTGTTGGGCGGCGCGTAAGATCAAGGTGGGCAGCGGATCAAACTGCGCCACGCCCAGATCGGCCGGGCCCGGCGCGCCCTCATAGAACGCAAATGTCCCGGCGGCCTCTTCCACCACGCGCAGGGCTCGAAAGAGCGCCTTTTCGCCCCACAGGCCGCGACTGGCCCGTGCGCCCAAAAGCACGCCGCGCTCCAGCCAGACTGTAGCGCTGAGGCGCTCGGTGCGCACCAGAAGCTCGCCGGAGGCGCGCTGCTGGTGGAGGAGCATGAGCACCTCACTCAACCCGGCCACCCCGAGGTCGCCGCAAAGCCCCGGCGCGCTCCTGGCACACGCTCGCGCCAGCCGGGCCAGAAGCTCCGCACCGGCCAGGGGACGCGCGACCACATCCCCCACGCCCGCCTCCACAAGCCGCACCCGCAACCCCACCTCACGCGCGTCGGTCACCGCCACAATGCCCGCACCCTGCCCCTGACCTGCCAGGTCCTCCAGCGCATCGCAGAGGGCCGTACCTTCGATCACCTCGACCACCACCGCCGCGCAGCAGGCACGCAACGCTCGCAGCGCCTCCGAGACCTCTCCGCGCGACGCCCCCCGCACCTCATACCCTCCGGCCTCCAGCATCGCGCCCAGCGACTCCACAGTGCGCCCTCGGGTGCCGATCAGCCCGATCGCCAACGACTTCCCCCCCGACACTCCCATGCTCTCCCCCTGACCTGTCAGTTCGTGATTCCTTCTCGGTGCGCCCGCATCTCTGGCACGGCCGGCCCCGAGTCCCGCGCCTCCGTCGATGACTTTAAGCACCCGCTTCATCGCGCACAGCAACGCCCCACCACCAAAAAACTCCTTCCTTGATCATCCGGCAGAAATAGGGGATCGTTTCGCGGCGTTTTTACGGTATGTCCGGTGACGGATGGAACCGACATCGCACACATTTTTTCGGCGCCCCGGCTCTTTCCTTTGACTCGCCCGGCGCCTTTATCTTTGTAAGGTTTCCCCGCGATGCTCTCCGCGTCACCGCCCGTCGGTGCCTGGATCGTCCGGGCCCACAGCAGTTGAGGAGGACACTTGGATACGCTCGAAATTCTCTCCAAAGCCCAGGAACTCGGTGGCGACGAACGCCGCGAGGCCATGATGAAGACGATCATCAAAGCCCGTCAGCTCGGCTGCGATGCCACCCCCGGCGGCGGAAAGGTCGGCGGCTTCAACATCCGCTACGGCTCGCTCAAGTACGCCGTGATGGATCTGAACACCAAGGGTGAGGTCTTCCTTCATATCAAGCCCCACCCCAACAAAGATCTCTCCGACGAGCTGCGCGACCGCGCCAACAACTTCGTCAGCGGCCTGGAGGGCGTCCAGATCAAAAACGCCCCGATCAACCACTACGGCCAGATCGAAGGCGCCATCGAAGATGTGCCCGAAGACGCCATCGACAAGTTCTTGCACTTCGCCGTCGAGACGATCCGCGAGCAGTACTACCGCCCGCACCTCGAAGACTGAGTTCGTCTGGACTAAGAAAAAAACGCCGCGCATCTGCGCGGCGTTTTTTTTTGCCCGCCCCCTTCTCGCGTCGCCGGTTCAGCGCTCGCCGACCACCCGCCGCAACCTCGCCACGAGCATGCTGTGGTAGGTCGCCGGGTGCAGGTTGGCCGCCGCCAGCCGATCAATATCCCACCCCATCTCGCGCAGCGCGCCAAGGTCGCGCGCAGCAGCCGCCGGCGAGGGCCCCAGATAGACCAGACGCTCCACCCCGAGCATGTTCAGGTAGGCCAGCGCACGGCGGCCCAGCGGCTCACGCATCGGGTTGATCGTGGCCAACTCGAAACGCTCGCCAGCGGCGGCGAGCCGGCGCAGCCCTGTTTCCCATCCGCCGGCAACGAAGCGCGCGTTGGCGATCCCGTGGCCCACCGCGTTGATCTCGGCCGACTCAATCGAGGCCTGGTTCTGATCCAGCCCCACCGCCTCGCCAACCCGCGGCGCCATCAGCAAAGCGATGCTGCCAATCCCACACCCCACATCCAGAAAGCGCTCGCCACGCGCCGGCTCCAGCCACTGCCCCACCGCCTCATAGAGCACCTCCGCCGGCGCCAGCGTCGCGTGAATCCAGTCGTCGTAGCCCACCTCCATCTGCAGCCGGCCGATGGGGATGCGCACGCGATGCGGCTCTTTGAACTGGCGGCGAAACGCGCCGCTGCCCACCGCCAGCCCCACCTGCGTGGGCAACGCCTCGGCCAACCTCCCAAGCCAACCCGCCAGCGGCGCCGAGGCGCAGAAGCCCTCAAACTGTGCTTCATCACGCGCTTCCGTCAGGCGCACCTCCACAAGCCCCACCCCGTGGTTGGGCACCGCCACGCGGATCTGCTCCACCCCCGGCGCCACCTCAAAGCCCTCCACCTGCGCGGCCACCTCCCGGGCCATCTCAGCATCCCAGGGGAGCGCGCTCTGCCCTTCGAACGAACGCTCGATCACCGCCACCACGCGCTGGGTCTGCACGGTCAACGCCGGACAGCTCGACATCGTGATCAGCCCCTCACTCGCCGGGCTGTAGAGCCCCAGCTCCACCCGATCGCCGACCCGCCGGTAGCTCAACGACGTTCGATACCGAAAGGCGTCGCCGCGCGCGGTGGGCTGCGGGGTGAGGATCTCCACCTCCGGCTGCTCGTCCTGGTTCAACCCGGCGAACTTCTCGACAACCTCCGAGATCCCCCGCGCCTTAAAGCGCAGCTCCCCGTCCACGCTGATATGCCGCAGCTGACATCCTCGACAGATCGCGTCGCGCTCGCAGAGCGGGTCGCGCCGCTCGGGGGACGGCTCCAGCACCTCCACCACATCGGCATAAAGACGACGCGCCCCCTCGCGCTGCCCCTCTTGCAGCCGCACCTTGACGCGCTCTCCCGGGAGCGCGCCGGGCACCGAGAGCCAGCCGTCCTCCAGACGCACATACCCCTCTCCAGTGAACCCGAAGTCGTCGATGCGAACCTCCAGCTCCCCGCGCTCCCGCACTTCGTCTCGCGAGGGAGGCTCGCTGGCCGACCTGTCTGCTGCCTGATTCATGATGCTCTGACGTCTCGTGCAAAGTCCGGCGCGCTCGCGCGCCTTTCGAAAGTGAGTATTCTTGTCGGGGCTGTAAACCCTTGTTAAGCTTCGCCCGACATCCCTCCCACCCCCGAAGTTGCCGGAAGCTCTATGGTAGTTCAACCTCGCGTTAAGATTGGCGAGATCATCGATGATCGTTATCGCCTGGAAACCCTGATTCATGAGGGTCGTTGGGGGAGGGTCTTCCGTGCGAGCGATCTTGAGCTTGGCAATCGTCCCGTGGCGATTCGTGTCTTCCCTCGCGGCGAAGATGGCCCGGCCGACCCGACCGGATTTGCCCGCCAGGCCGCCGAGCTCCGCGCACTCAAAAGCGAAACGATCGCAACACCTTACGCGCACGGCACCGTCCAGGGATTTCCCTACATCGTGACCCAGTGGGCCCGCGGGATGCCCCTGGACACCTACCTCAAAAAGCAGGGGTTGCTCTCGCTCAAAGTCGTGCTGCCGCTGATGCAGCAGCTGCTCTATGCGCTCGACAACGCCCACCAGGTCAACCTGACCCACGGCATCCTGCGACCCGGCAAAATCATGGTCACGCCGCGGCCCGAGGGTCCGCCTGCCCTCGCCACGGTCGACTTTCAGATCTGGAAGCTCTACGAGCTCTCCAGCGGCGATGAAGCCTTCGATGAGTCGCACCTCTCCCGAAGGCTGGTCCGCTACATGGCCCCCGAGATCTTGAGCGATCGCACCATCACCCCGGCCGCCGATCTTTACACCGTCGGCCTTATCGCCATTGAGATGCTCACCGGAACGCCCGCCTACCCCGAAGATCACCGCATCGCGCTCATCGCGCGCCAGCTCGCGCCCGAGCCTCCCGAGCTCCCCTACTTTGTGGATGCCGGCGAGGGCTTTCGCACCTTCCTCTCGATGCTCGTGACCAAAGATCGCGACGCCCGCATCCAGAACGCCGCGATGGCCAGCGACATCCTGGACCAGCAGGGGGAGCGCTTCGTGCAGGAGCCTCCGGCCATTGAGCCCGAGCCGGTCCCCTCCTCGGTGGTTGCCAGCTCCGAGCCGGAGGCCGACGAGCCGTCTCTGGAGACACCGGGCCTGGAGATGCCCTCCGATCCCTTTATGATGGCCCCCGAGAGCGAAGTTGTCTCCGACGAGCACCTTATCGACGCCCCCTCGGCTGCGTCGCGCCCCGAGCCTGCGCTCTCCGACGACGCCGGCGACGTCGACGAGCTCTTCCTCTCCGAGAAAAGCGGTCTGCGCTCGCTCAGCGACGGACGCGAGCTGGGCGTCGACACCCAGTCTCCCCTCGACTTTCTCTCGGACGACGCCAGCGTCGACGACCTCTTCGCCTCGGAGTTGAACTTCGGCGAAGACGAAGGAGACAGCGCTCCGGCTCGAACCAGCGAGGCATCGCGTTCGGCGAGCATCTCGATTGAGGAACCGATCCCCGGAGGGCTCGATGAGCTGCCCTCGGAGGCGTACAATGACATCCCGGACGCGGTGGAGGTGGCACCGGAGCCCGCTGTTACGAGCACGACCTCCCCACAGCGCCGCCCCGCCTCGCCCTCCCCGGGACCGATCCAGCCTCGCCCCACCCGGGCCCGCGCCCCCCATACCCCGACCCCGGGAGCCAAAGCGTCCGGCCCTCCGCTGCTGGGGCTCGCGCTCATCGCGCTGGCGCTTGCCGGCGCGGCGGCCTTTCTGCTGATGTCCCCCACCGAGGCGCCGCAGAGCGCCCGGGCCGAGGCCCTCGAAGAGCAGGCTCCCACCGAGGCCACCCACACCGTGCGGGTGACCACCTCCCCCCCCGCGCTCCGGGTGCTCCTCGAAGGCAAATCCCAGGGATTTAGCCCCGTCGACCTCCAGCTCAAAGCCTCGCAATTCCCCCTCAAGGTCGGCGCGCGCCTCAACGCCAACGTCGAGCAGACCCGCACCCTTGAGGAGCCGACGTCCGAGCTTCATTTTGAGTTTGAGACGCCCTGATGGTTTGCGTCGAACGACGCGCCAACGAAGCGCCGAGTCCCTCGCGGCGCCGGACGCCTTCGCAACGTCCCCGCACACAACGCAGCCCTGAAGCTCCCGGGCGCGCAGCTATGGCGCATGCGTCGTGCAGGCCGCGTGCCTTTTGAAGCGCCATCATGCGATTACGGAGTGGTCAGCTTCGCGCCGAGCACCGCATCGTAGAGCTGCAACATATGGTCGTCGCTGCTCTCGCGGCTAAAGAGGGTCTCCACCCGCTCGCGCATCTTCGCGCCCTGGCCGCGCAGAAGCTCCGGAGCGCGCAGCCGCGTGCTGAGCACGCTTGTGAGCGTGGGTTGATCGCCCTCCAGCACAAGCTCCCCGGTGCTTCCCGAGACGATCAGCGAGCGCGTGGCCGGCGTATCGTACGCCACCGTTGCCACCCCGCAGGCCCCGGCCTCCAGCACGGCGTCGATGGGCGTGGAGGTCGTACCAAAACACGCCATCACATCGAGCGCCTGGTAGAAGGTCGCGTCGGTCTTGCGCTCGCCATGGACCAGCCTCACCCAGCCGCGATCCGCAAGCCGCCGCAAGCGGCGGGCCTGCCCGTCAGCGAGCTTGCCCCGGGGGGCGATCACCCAGCCGAGCGAGGGGTGGGTGCGACGCAACGCCTTGACCGCCGCCACCAGATCGTCGGCCCCGTGACGCCGGGTCACCGGCCCCACCCACCCGACGACCTGTCGCCAATGCGTGGGCAACCCGAGCGCCTCGCGGGCCTGCTGGCGCGCCGCGTCGCCATCACCGCCGGCCGGGCGATAACGCGCCACATCGACGCCCGCGCCGCCCACCGCAACCTCCAGACGCGAGGGCGCCACCAACCCCAGATCCTGCACGAGACGAAAATCAAACTCGGTGGTCACCACGTAACGATCCACCTGGGCGCCGAGGCGCTCGTACGCCTGCAGCATCACCTTGCGCCAGGGGTAGCCCACCACCGCGTTAATGCGCTCCTCGGCGGCTCGCACCCCCTCGCTGGAGGTCACCAGCGCCATCGGCCCCAGCGGAAGATGCACCGGCTCTTCTTCCAGCCAGTGGTACTCCATCGTCACAAACAACGCCGGCACTTCGGCCTGCCGAGCCGCAAACGCGCTCAGCCACGCCAGCCGATGCGAGAAGATGTGCACCAACACCGGCCGCAGCTCCAGCATCACGCCCTGCACGATAAAGTACGCCCCCATCAAGGCCGCGGCGTTGCGCGGGCTCGCCACCGGGATCGCTTTGCACTGCACCCCCTGGCGCCGAAGCGTCTCAAAGCCCCCGTCATCCGCGGCCAGCACATGAACCTCAAACCCCGCATCCGCCAGGCGCTTGAAGCGCGGGCTGTAGCGACGCGCGATCTCCGCGGAGCTTCGCCCCACAAACACTGCCGGATAAACCTTTTGTTGGGAGAACATGCTCTCGTGAATCATAGCGCCTCGTTGGGGTGTGCGGGTCGTCGCGGGCAGACGCTACGAACGCCCGCCGCCGCTGTAAAGTTAAACCGCCTCTGGCCCCTCGATTGCGCCCCTCCCCTTGCTTTGACCTCTCTCATTACCACTATTAGGGAGCCGCGATGCCTTTGTCCCTTTGATGACTGGCAACACACTGGAGTTTGGAATGACCACGATTCTTTTTGGCAGCGATCTCTCCGAACACTGCATCCCCGCCGCCCGCTGGGCCGCGCGCCTGGCGCGACTGCATCAGCAAGACGGCCGCCCGGTGCGTCTGGTGGGTGTACATGCCATCAGCCCCGAGGAGCTCTCGCTCTTACGCGTGGCCTCCGGCGGCGGCGACGGCGATGCCACCGACGCGCTCCGTGACGAGTTTCGCGAGTGGATAAGCCAGGTGGAAACCTTTGGCATCGACGTCGAGATCTCCATTCAGATCGGCGCCCCGGCCGGTGCGCTGGTGCATGCCGCACAGCTCAACAAAGCCGACTGGCTGGTCGTCGGCGTCTCCGGACGCGGCCAACTCTCCCGCCTGATCATGGGCTCGACCGCCGAGCGCCTGGCCCACCGCCCTCCCTGCCCTCTGGCGATCGTCCACCCTGAGGGCTTCGCCTGGGAGGGTGACGCCCGCGCGCTCGCCCCAACCGACTTCAGCCCCTCGGCCACCGGCGCCGTCGAGCTCGCCGCCGATATGGTCCGCAACCAGGGCGGGCACCTCAACGTCTTGCACGTCATTGAGCTGCCCCGCTCCACCCCCTCGCTCGTTGAGCCCAGCGCCTACCCGGCCGCCCTGGTCACCCACCTTGAAGAGACCCAGAAGGCCGCCCGCGCCCAGCTCGATCGTCTGGCCGACGCCCTTGATCTCGGCGCTCAACTTACCACCGAGGTTCGCCCCGGCTACCCGTCTCACGAGGTCCTAGCGACGGCCGAAGAGCTCGACGCCAACATCCTCTTTTTGGGATGCACCGGACGCTCCCGCGTCGCCGAGTGGTTCTTAGGTGGCGTGGCCCGCGGCGTGGTCCGCCACGCCCCCGGCACGCTCGTGCTCTTCCCGGCGGTCGACACCGAAGACTGACCGGCGAGCTCGTGCATCTGCCTTGCTGCCCCTCTGCCCCATCAGTAGAGTGGCGCGCCGATGAGCCCGAAGTTCCGGTCCCCGACGCAAAGCGGCCCCGCAGATGCACGAGTTTCCCACCACCCTCCTCGACCAACCACCCCGCTGGGAGCCCCCCGCTGGCCCGCTATGGCTCATGGACCGCGGTAAGGAGGGGGAGTATGTGGTCTGGCGTCACGACGCGTCAGGGGGCCTGCTAAAAGTCTCCGTGGCGTTGCGACATGCCGCCACCGCCCATCACCCCTCGCTCAACGCCCCGCAACGCTGGTGGCTGCACGACGGCGCCCTCTACCTCGGCGCCCCCTACCCCGGCGGCGAACTTCTGGCGACGGCGCGCCGGGAGCGCCTGACCTTTTCTGAGGCCGTCGACGCCATCACCCCCCTTGCGCTCGCGCTGAAGTCGGCCCACCGCCGCAGCGTGGTTCACGGCGCGCTCAGCCCGGAGCGCGTCTTCTACGAGCCGACCACCGGTCGGCTCGCCGCGGTGGGCCTGGGCGAGTGGGCCGCGCTCCCCGAGCGGCACGCCTCCCCCTCACCGCTCACCGACATCGAGGGGCTGGCGCGCGTGCTGCTCTTTTTGACCCTGCCTCATCAAGAGGCGGCCGCCGCGCGCCCCAACTTCGAGACGATCCCCTCCTTTGCCATCGGCGCCCTGGAACGCGCCATCAGCCCCGACCCGGCACGCCGTCCCCAGACCATCGACGAGTTCCTGGCCGGGCTTCGCTTTCGCACCTCCGAGGGCTTTGACCCGCTCCCGGACGCCGCCGACGCTGACGACAACCCTGTCACCATCCTCGGTGGGGTGGTGCGCGACCTCGACCACTTCGAGCATCCCCGCCAGGGGCCTGGTCTTCGCTTTACCCTGGATCACGGTGAGGACGGCTCGGTGGGTGTCTTCTTTTACGCCCGCCACCACAGCGAGGTCTACAACAGCGCCCGCAACCTCTGGGAGGGCGCGCGCCTCAACCTCCTCGACGCCTCCCCCCTGCACGACTCCCGCGGCCGCACCTTCCTGACCGCCGGCGCCAACACGCTGCCCATCGTCGAGCCCTCCTGGCCCGTCTCGGTCAGCGACGTGCTCAAAGCCCAGGGCTGCCCCCAGCGCGTGCTCGTCGACGCCCGCGACCCCGGCGATCTGACCCACCACCTGGCCTTCGGAAACCTCATCCACGGGATGCTCGAAGATCTCACCGCACCTGAACCTCTGAGCTTCGAAGCCTCTCTGGAGAGCCGCCTCCCCGATCTTCGCCTGGACCTGCTGGCCGCCGGCGTCGACGACGCCACCCTGGCCTCCCTCGAAGTGCAGGCTCGCACCCATTTTGATCATATGCGCCGGCTCACCGCGCCGCGCACCCGCAGCGCGTCGGGCCCCGGCGCCGCCCGTGTCGGCTGGAGCGGCCGCCACGTTGAGGCCACGCGCTTCTCCTCCCGCTACGGCCTGGAAGGCCGCATCGATCTCGTCGTCGAAAACCCCGACGAAGGCGTGCAGATCATCGAGCTCAAAAGCGGCAAACCCTGGGACGATCACATCGGCCAGGTCCGCAGCTACGCCCTGCTCTGGGAGGAGCTCGCCAGGGCCGAAAACCTCCCGATGACCGGTCATCTGCTCTATTCGCGCGACGGCACCATGCGCCAGGCCCCTCTTGACGACATCGATCGCGAGCGCCGCATCCTCCACGCCCGCAACGACCTCGTGGCCCACTACCGCGCCCAGGTCGACCCGGCCTTCACCTACCGCGCCCCTTACTACATGGAGGAGCCCGCGCTCTGTCGCCAGGGCGCCTGCCGTTTTCGGCGCGACCGCTGCAAAGCCCAGTCCGAACTCCTGGGCCTGGCCCCCCAGCCCGACTACGGCGTGTTCGCCTGGCCCTCTACCGATCCGGAGCTTGTGCGACAGGCCCGCGCCTACCACGCCCACATGAGCCGCCTGGTCGCCATGGAACGCTGGAGCGACCACGCCGCCCTGGGCGCCATCTTTGAGCCTCACCGCCTCTCGGAGCGCATTGAGGCCGGCCTGGCTTCAGCCGATCTTCACCTGGAGCCGGTCGAAGGCCACCCCGACCGCGCTCGCCTCCGCGGCAAAAACCTGCAGATCTTCTCGCCAGGCGACGCGCTGCTCATTCACCGCGGTGAGGTCGACGCCTCCCATATCCTGCGCGGTCGCTGCCTCTCGGTGGAGGATGACAGCCTGGAGCTTCGCCTGCGCGCCGCCCACTTCCCCGACGCTCTGAGCGGTCCGGGCTACATCGCCGATCTTCCCCCGGCGCGCCTGGGCTACCGCAGCGCACACCAGGCCCTCTACCGCGTGCTTCGCGCCCAACGACGCGATCTTCTCGAGGTTCTTGTGCGCCCCACCACGCCCGCCGCTCACAGCGCCATGCGCGGCCAGGGTGCTACGCCCAACCTCCACCCGGCCACCTTCGACGCCCTCAACCCGCCGCAGCGCGACGCCATTGAGCACGCCCTCTCCGCCCCCACCGGCGCGCTGATCCAGGGGCCCCCGGGCACCGGCAAGACCACCGTCATCGCCCACCTCACCCTGGAGGCGGCCGACCGCGACCAGCGCGTCCTCCTGGCTGCGCTCACCCACACCGCCGTCGACACGATGCTCATCAAGCTACTCGAAGCCGGTGACCAGCGCGGCCATCACCCCCACGTTTTGCGCATCGGCTCTGCGGCCAAAAGCCCGCGCGTGGCCCGGGCGCTTGAGGCCCGCGGCCTCAACCCCGCCCACTACTTCGCCGACGACCTGGCCCACGCCCACCAAAGCCTCAACCAACTCGGCGAGGCCGTGGGCCGTGCCACGATCATCGCCACCACCACCCACAGCGCGCTTCGCTCCCCGCTGATCGCCTTCTTCGAGCGCCACCGCGACCGCCCCGCCTTCGACGTGGCCATCGTCGACGAGGCCAGCCAGCTCACCGAACCTCTGGCGCTCGGGCCCATCTCACTCGCCCGCCGCTTCGTGCTGGTGGGCGACCACGCTCAGCTCCCACCGATTGTCTCCAGCGAACGCGCCCTCTCGGCCTTCATCACCGCCGAACACAGCCCCTTTGAGCTCGACGACGACCTGCAAAAGGCCGGCCTCGCCGGCCTCGACCGCAGCCTCTTTGAGCGCCTGGCCTCGGTTGGCCTGCCGGTGCACATGCTCCAGGTGCAGTACCGTATGAACCGCCCCATCATGAGCTTCCCGGCCGAGACCTTTTACGGCAACAAGCTCCAGGCCGCGCCCCACGTCGAAGACCGGCGCCTGCCCGAGGCCGACCTCCAGCACCCTGCCCTGGCAAGCTCGGATCCGGTAGCCTTTCTCGACGTGCGCGGCCACGAAGACGCCCGCACCAACCTTGAGGAAGCCCGCGCCGTGCTTGAACTTCTCGGCGATCTCATCACCCGCGCCCCCTCCCTCTCGGTCGGCGTCATCTCCCCCTTCCGCGCCCAGGTTCACCTCTTGCGCACCCTGGTCGCAGACGCGCTCACCCTGCCCGAAGGCACCTCCATCGACATCGACACCGTCGAGCGTTTCCAGGGCAGCGAGCGCGACGTCATCATCGCCAGCCTCGTCAAAAGCGAGCGCCCCGGCGATTTTTTGAGCGACCCGCGGCGCCTCAACGTCACGTTGACCCGCGCCCGCCGCAAGCTGATCATCGTCGGACACTCCGGCTGCCTCCTCCAGGATCCCCTCTTTCGGCCCTGGCTTGAGCACCCCCACACCACCTGGCACACCTGGACCCGTCCATGAGCCCCATCGCTCCTCGCAAACGTCCGCGCCTGCCGCGCGCCTGCACACTGGCTCTGAGCGTGAGCGCCGCGCTCGCGCTTGTGGCCTGCGACGCCCCGACCGACGCACAGCCCACCTCTGACTCGACCGAAGACATCACCGCTTCTGCGACCCCGCAGGCCACCTGGGCCCCTCCCGAGCCCGTCGACCTGCGGGATCCCGACGCCCTCCCCATGCACCCCACAGACGTCGGCCAGCCCACCCTCTACCCCCGCTGCCACGAGCTCTTTGAGCCGGAGGGCAGCCCCCGCGCCTGGCCCCTGGACCGCGACGAGGCCGACGCGACGCTCTTTGGCTGCGAGCCGGAGGCCGCGCTGACCTTGAGCGATCCTCCCATGCGCCTGGTCGCCTACAGCCTCCCGCGCCCCGCCGACTCCCGCGCCACCGATCTGCGCCTGGTCGCCTACAACAACGCTGGAGAGCTCCTCTGGCACCGGCGCATCGACCGCCAGCAGCAGGGAGATAACTTCACCGCCAACTTCCGCGGCTCTTTTCTGACCCGCGTCGACCAGAAGTTCATCTGCGCCGGCACCCGCTGGCAGGGGGGCACCCAGGCCCTCTGCGCCCGCCAGGACTCCGGCGAAGTCATCTTTGAAGGCACCATGAACTTCTGGTCGGGCATCGATATGCTCGGTGTGGGCCCCGCGCTTGTGGGCGCCGACATCAACGGCCTGACCCTGCGCTACCCCTTCACCGGGGTGGAAATGCGCCACCGGGCCTTCGGCGCCCGGGGCGGCCGCACCGCCTTCTACGCCTCAAGCCCCACCCACGTCTTCTTTGTCCCGGCCGATGGCGAGCCTGTGCTGAGCGCCTGGAACCTGCAGACCCTGGAGATCGACTGGCAGCTGCCCCTCCCCGCTAAGCCGCAATCCAACTCCGGCCAGAGCTTCCCCTCGCTCGACCTCCTCGTCTTCAAGATCGACGACACCCTCTACGCCCTTAACACCGGTGACGGGACGCAAAAGCTCGCGATGACCGTCGGCGTCGATAACCCCTCCCTGGCCACGACCGAAGACGCCCTCATCGTCCTCGTGCGCCGCAGCGACGCGCCACCGCTGCTCACCATCCTTGACCCGCAACGAGGCGTCGCCACCCGCGCTGCGCTCGCACCCCGCGGCGCGCTCGCCGTGGGCACCGACGGCCCGCGCATCCTCACCCGCAGTGTGCGCGCGCTGCGCGAAGTCACCCTGAAGACGCCCGCGCCGCGGGCCAACTCCGATGACTGAGCCGGCCTCACCACCGCGCTGGCGCGAGCCCCTGGGCATCTTCGTCCTGGCGCTTTTCGGGGTCATCGCGCTCAGCCTCCTAAGCCCCCTTGTGCCGCTACTCTCGCAGAACCTGGTGGCCATCGTCGGCCTCGTCTTCTTTGGCCTGGCCCACCTTACGATCCGCCGCATCGGCGCATCGCCGGCCGACTTCGGCGTCGATCTCGATCGTATCCCCCTGCGCCAGATCCTCTTCGGCCTGGGGGTAAGCGCCATCGTCTTCCCGCTCTTCGCCCTGGGAAATCACCTCTGGGAACGTCACGCCCTGGAGCGCGACTTTCACCCCTCGATCCACAACCTGCGCCAGTGGTCCCCCTCGCTGGAGCGCCGCCCGCCCGAACTTCAAGATGATGGCGCCCGCGTCTGGGTCCAGCGCCGCACCCTCTACGTCGAGGTCGCCAACTTCGATGCCGACGCGCCACCTTCCCCTCTGATCGCGCGCGCCGACCAGCCCACCTCCTGGCAGAGCCTGGGCGCCGGCGCGGCTCGCCAGACCGACGACGCTCGCCACACCTGGGAGCTCACCCCCACCGCCCCGCTGACCCGCTTCGCCCTTTCTCCCCTCGACCCACACGCCCGCCCGCAAACCCTCTCTTCCATCGAGCTCTCCCTTCACAACGCCCCCATCACCTCCGCCTCCGAGCGCGCCGCCCCCGGAGAGCCCCTCACCCTCAAGCGCGGCTTAAGCTGGCTTGTGCTCTGGGCCCTCACCCACCTGCTCCTCGTCGCCCTCCCCGAGGAGGTCTTCTACCGCGGCTACCTCCAGACTCGCCTCGGCCAGCTCCTGCGCGACGATCACGACCAGCCTCGCATGTTTTTGGGCCTCTCCCTGGCCAACTGGCTCACCAGCGCCCTCTTCGCCCTGGGTCACCTCCTGGTCCCGGTGGGCGGCGCCATCATCGCCTCGCGCGCGGCGGTCTTCTTCCCCTCGCTGGTCTTCGGCTGGATGCGCGAGCGCTCCGGCTCCATCATCGCCCCCACCATCTTTCACGCCTGCGCCAACATGATGGTGCTCCTGGTCTCCGTCCACTACTTCTGAGACCCCACCGCACCGGCCACCTTGCGCGCGCTTCGGCCTTGGTGGCACACTCCCGCCCACCGTGATGGCGGCCCACCTTCAACCTCCTCTCTCCCCGCGCTGGTATGGCCCTACTGACCGACGACGCTCACCGACGCCTCGACATCCTGCGACGCACGCGCATGGGCCTCGACGACGACCTCGACGATCTTCGCGCCGAGCTGGCCGAGGCCCTCGACGACTTCGAGGGACGCCTGGCCCGCACCTGCCGCCACATCCCCCTCTGGCTCGCGCTCCCGGCCGCCGAGCTCCGCGCCCCCTTTAAACTCAAAAGCCCCGACACGCTGGCCGGGACCCTCGTGGGCCCCCGCGCTACCGCGGTGGCCGCCGCCGAGATCGAGCACTTCATTCACACCTGGTTCCCCGACCAGGACGCCGACCCCACAAGCCACGACCCCGAGCAGGTCGCCGAGACCCTCGCCAGCCTCAACGCCCTCATCGACGACGCGCGCCAGGCCACACGCGCCCTGGCCGAAGAGGGCCCCCTGGCCCTGGAGCGTCTCCTCGAAGCGATTGTCTTCGACCTGGAGAGCCGCCGCGAAGCCGACGTCGAAGCCCTCGAGTCCATGATCTCCGAAGGCGACATCGACCGCGGACGCGCCGCCCAGGCCGAGATCGCCGAGCTCTGGGAAGATCAACGCCGACGCGTCAACGAACTTCAGGGCGTCTGGGACGATCTTCTCATCCTGCACCGCGAAGGCATCGACACCACCCTCGAAGGCCTCTCCGAACTCGACGATCTCTGCGCCCGCGCCCGCGAAGGCCTCGTCGGCGCCGGCCTCCTCAACACTCCCTCCTCCCCCGTCCTCCCCGAAGACGAGCATCAGCACGAAAACGAGTCCGAGACCGAGATCGAGCCCGAGATCGAGATCGAGCCCGAGACCGAGCCCGAGATCGAGCCCAAGACCGAGATCGAGCCCGAGACCGAGATCGAGCCCGAGATCGAGATCGAGATCGAGCCCGAGTCCGAGTCCGAGATCGAGCCCGAGATCGAGTCCGAGATCGAGACCGAGATCGAGATCGAGATCGAGACCGAGATCGAGCCCGAGACCGAGATCGAGCCCGAGATCGAGATCGAGCCCGAGATCGAGTCCGAGACCGAGATCGAGACCGAGACCGAGATCGAGCCCGAGCCCGAGATCGAGCCCGAGACCGAGATCGACCTCCCCGGCCCCACCGCCCCGATGATCGACGAGGTCGTCCCCCAACTGCTCTCCCGCGACGACGACGCGACACCAGTCGACCTCGCCACCCCCACCACCGTCGACAAACCCGACGCTTCCGAACCCGACGATCGCGACGATCCCGACCAAGACGCCCCCTCGATCTTCGAAGACTCCGCCGCCCCCAGCCGCCCTCCCGAAGATCGCGTCCGCGTGCGCTGCTACCGCATCCGCGAGGGCTGGCAGATTCTCACGGGCGGAGAGATCGCCGCCACCCTGGGTCCCCCCGGGGTCTTCGTCGGCGGTCTGGCCATCCTGTGCATCCTCTCGCTCTTCGAGATCACCCAGAACCCTCTGGAGGTGCACCCCTGGGCTCAGCCCGCCGCCTACGCCGCCCTGGGCCTGATGGCCCTTCTCCCGCTGGTCCGCAAGTGGCGACCGATGTGGCACGGCGCACGCTTCCGCATCATCGCGCGTGGCGAGGTCGAAGAAGAAGCGGACCTCCGTGCGACCGACGCGCGGCTGATCCTCGACCGCACCTCCTGGCCCATCGCCGATCTTCGCAACGTCGAGCTCAACCGCTGGGAGTCTACCGAAGATCTCACCCTGGGCTGGGTCCTCACCATCGACCCGCCTTACCACGCCCCGGTTCACCTGATGACCTTCGACCCGGAGCCCGAGGTCTGGCGCGCCTCCCGCGTCCCCCGCATCGAATGCCCCGAAGACGCCTGGCAACTTCCCCCGGCCGAGTTCGACGCCATTCACACCACGCTGCTGGAGCATCGCCCGCAGACCTCTGCGGCCTCCTGATTCTCCGGCATCGCCTCCCGACAAACACACACCACCATCAAAATAAAAGCGCCGCCGGCACTACAGCCGGCGGCGCTTCTTTGGTCTTAACCTCGCACGCCTTCGCGCGCGTCACTCACCTGAGGGCTCACTCGCCCCACTGACCGCGCAGGATCTTCTCAGACTCCTCTTTATGGCGCGTCTCATCGGCGACCATATCGTCGAGCGTCGACGCCAGACCGTAGTCCCCGTAGGCCTCGGCCTGCTTCATGCGCTTGACGTAGCGCTTGACCGTCTCCGTCTCGGCCTTGACCACATTCTCCAGCATCTCCCGCGGATCGGTCGTGTACGTGACCTCCGCCGCCCGGGTCACAGGCGTTCCTCCGAGTGCCGTGATCTTGTCGGCCAGAAACTTCGCGTGCTCAAACTCATCGGCAACTTCTTCCAGAAAGAAGGCCTGAAGCTCTTTACGGTGAATGCCGCTCACCGCCGCCGCATAGGTGTTGTACATGATGATGGCCTGGTACTCATGGGCCAGGTCTTCGTTAAGTCCTTCCAGAATGGTGGCTTTATCGACGGTCTCGCTCATAACAACTCCTTGGTGTTCTCGTGTGTACGAATCAACCGGACGAGCGCGAACCTAAGCAGCATTCTCGACAAATCAACCCCGCACACCACACCGGCCCTCACACCCGTCGCGTCGCCTCCGGAACCAACGGCGGCAAGGGCAGATCGAGCACGTCGCAGACCGCCCGCAACATCTCCACCTCCTCCACCCTCACGCGCCCATCCCCCAGCACACAGAACGCCGCGGCGTTGATCACATGCCGCTTGATCTGCAGCGACGCCAGCGCGAAGCGGTCGAGCACCGCGCCCACCTGCTGCAGATTCACCGCCCCCTCCTGAAAGTGAAGCTCTCGTGCAAACGTCGGCGGCAGCGCCCCGCACCCCGCATCAAACGCCGCCCGCGCCTCACTGACATGGTCATGTCCCATGATGACCAGAGCGCTCAACAAAAGCTGCAACTCCGGCAACATCGCCCGCATCGCCACAAACTGCGTCGCGCGACGCCCCGGACGCCCCAGCGCCACCTCCAGGCGATGCATCAACACCTTCTGCACCACGAACTCAAAGAGGGTTACGCGCTGATCCGCATAGATCATCGCGCCGACCACCTCCCGAAACGTCCTGTACTGCTCGGGGGTCATCCGCCTCAACGTCGGAAAAAGCAGGTCCACCAGCGGCAGGCGAAACTCCGCATCCAACGCCGCGACATGCTCCCAGAGCCGACGCACCTCCCGGAGCATCGTCTCCGAGGTCTGCCGGTGAAGAAGCTCGATCTGCGGGCGTCGCCCCTCCTCGCTCTCGTCCATCAGGAGCGCAAACACCAGCGCGCTGGCCCCCATCACATCACTGCGGGCCTCCATGATCGGGCGCGGCAACTCCCCCAGCAACGACGAGCAGTACACCAGCCGCTCCGGGCTGGGGTTACCGATCAGATCCACGATCTCCTCGGCCCCCACCGCGTAGCTCAGCTCCCGCGACTGGCCGCTCCAATCGTTGCCCCCGCCCGAGCTCTGCGACTGCATCCCCAGGCTCGCTCCCGACGACGAAGGTGACGCACCGGCCCACGCCGCGGCCATCATCATCGCGCCCTCCGGCGTCGCTCCCCCCGCAGCGCCCGACATCGGGGCGCCCGCCATCGCCAGCCCCGCCCGCGCCTGACCACGCTCCAGCTGCGCACGGATCGCGTCGAGCTGCGAGGCGTCATACCCCGGATCCCACCGCCGAATTCGCTCCTCCAGAGGCGGGTGCGACTCGAACCACCCCGTCATCGTCATCGTAAAGCGGCTACTCACCGCCCCAAAACACATATGGCTGACCTCTTCGGCGTGCGGAGAGAAGAGCCCCGAGCCGGCCTGGTGCGCGGCGATCTTCTTCAACGCCCCGGCAAGCCCCGCCGGGTTGCGTGTAAACTGCACCGCCGCTGCATCCGCCAGATACTCCCGCTGGCGCGACACCGCGCTCTTGATCATGCGCCCGAACATCACGCCCAGCCAGCCCCCCACCGCCAGCAGAAGCCCCACCGCCCCAATCGCCAGGAGCGCCGGCCCCCCGTTTTTGCTGCTTCGCCGACTCCC
Source organism: Lujinxingia vulgaris (assembly GCF_007997005.1). GTDB lineage: Bacteria > Myxococcota_A > Bradymonadia > Bradymonadales > Bradymonadaceae > Lujinxingia. The sequence continues at coordinate 34,041 of NZ_VOSL01000047.1, forward strand.
CCCCCGCCAGATCATCTCCAACATCCCCCGACCCGCGATCGAGATGAGCAGAATCCCGTGCACCACCCCGATCAGCCGGATGTTCAGCCGCATATCCCCGTTGAGAATGTGCGAGAACTCATGCGCGATCACCGCCTGCAGCTCATCGCGCGTCAGCGCCTCCAGCGCCCCCTGGGTCACCGCCACCGCGGCGTCATTGATCGTGTAGCCGGCCGCAAACGCGTTGATCCCCACCTCATCGGGCAACACATAAACGAGCGGCACCGCCAGCCCCGAGGCCAGCGACATCTCCTCCACCACATTATAAAGCCTGCGGCGCAGCGGATCCTCACTGCGCGCATCCACCTCCACCCCGCCAAGCTCCAGCGCCACGCTGCTCCCCCCCTCACCGAGCTGCGAGACCTTATAATAACTCCCCAGCCCCACCACCAACGCCGTCACCAGCAACGAGAACCCCACCAGCTTCCACTGAAAATAATCCAGCGTCTCGGTGGTCATATAACGCCCGTTGACCATTACCATCTCGGTCTTCAGGGCCCCCCCGGTGATATGAAAATCCAGCAGATACACCGGCACGTACATCACCGCAGTCAACGCGATGACAGCCATCGCGAAGAGCACGATCAAATACGTCGTGTTGCGCCTGGCCGAATCCTGCTGCTCAAAAAAGTCCATCGTTGACCACCCGCATCACGTCGTTTGTTGCCTGCTGCTCACATCACCATCCCCCCTCTTCCACCTTGCTTAGCCAAAGCTCACGCGCACGGCCTCGCGCTCGGTCGGGTTCTGGATCTCAAAGAGCATCGCCGGCTGAAAGCCCAGCGTCGGCGCAAAGAGCACCGCCGGAAAACTCTCCCGCGCCGTGTTGTACGTGGTGACCGCGTCGTTAAACGCCTGACGCGCAAACGCGATGCGGTTCTCCGTGGAGGTCAACTCCTCCATCAACCCGCTCATGGTCGTGTCGCTCTTCAACTCCGGATAAGCCTCCGAGAGCGCAAAGAGCTTACCCAGCGAGCCGGTCAGCGCCGCCTCCGCGCCCATCAAGCCCTGAATCGCCTGCGCGTCACCCGGGTTCTGAGCGGCGCGCTGGTTGGCCGACTGCGCCGCGTTGCGCGCCTGAATCACCGCCTCCAGCGTCTCGCGCTCATGGGCCATAAAGGACTTGGCCGTCTCCACGAGGTTCGGGATCAGGTCATAGCGGCGTTTCAGCTGCACATCGATCTGCGAGAACGCGTTGCGAAAGCGGTTCCGCAGCGTCACCAGGCGGTTGTAAATCCCCACCCCGAACACCACCAGAAGCACAAGCCCGACAAAAATCACGCCTACAATCACCAACGCTGCTGCCATTCCAACCTCCACCGCGCCTTCCGCGCGCGTTTATGAACAGGGCATATCCCCACCGAGGACGGGCCCACGTTATTACGTCTTTCGTCACGAACGTGCGCCCGAAATTAGCGCTGCGCCCCCCCGCATGTCAACGAATCCCCCCCGGTGGCGCCCCTTAATGCGCGTGCCCGGACCGGCTCCCGTGATGATGGTGGTGGTCGCCCTCATGCGCCTGCCCGTGATCGTGGTGGTGCCCGTGCACATGCGACGCCTCCTCCCCGCCGTGGCTGCAGCTCAGCGCCTCGATCAACCCTTTGAGGTGCTCCGCATGCAGCGCCTCCCCGGGCTCAATCACAGGCTCCCTCAATCGAGCGCGACGCTGGCCAACCTCCTCCCCGCTCGCGCGCGCTTCCAGCAGCGCCTCGCGATACGCGGCAAGCGGCGGGTTGTCGTACCCGCCACCGTCGGCATCCAGGAACACCGGGTTCGAAAACGCCATCGGCTTCACCGAGCTCGCCAGGACCGGCACCATCGAGCGCCCGTTCACCCCGCGCGCGACCACCACCACGTAGCTGTCGCGTTCGACCTCCAGCTCAACCTCCACCTCCTGCCGCCAGCGATAGTGCGGCTGAGCCCCCTGGGCCACGAGCTCTCGGTGCGACGCCTCATCCCACACCACATCCACCTGCTGCGTCGGCGCCAGCGCCTCCTCCACCGCTTCTCCCGGCGCCCCAACCAGCCCCTCGGCCGGCACGTTCATATAGATGTCCAGGCGATCCACATCCACCCAGTCGGCCAGCTGCAAGGTCACCCGCAGCGTCGCGCTCCCCGACTGCGCATCGAGCACATCGCCCGGCCTGGCGACCTCCTCCCCACTGCTGACCTCGACCTTCATGAAGGGTCCGGTCGTCCCCACCAGTGCCCCATTCTTGATGCGCGCCACCAGATGGTCGATCGCCATCGTCTGCGCGCTATCCCGCCCCTCATCCACCATCACAAAGCTGCGCGGGCTCGCGGCGAGGCTCCCGTACACCCCGTGCGTATCACTGACCGCCGTTGCTGTCGGCGAAAACCCGCGCCCCACCATCGCCAGCCACCAACGCATCGAGCTCCAGAAGTCATCTTCGCTAAACCCGTTGAGCACCTCGATCGCGTCAAAATCATCGGTCCACAGCCCGGTGTCTCCGCTGACCTCATCCACAAACGCATCCGTCATCCGCCGGGCTGCAGGGTCGGCAAAACTCTGTCCGGTAATCACGTCCGCCTCTAGCAGGCCAATCGCCCCCATCGGCTTCTTCGGATGGTTGAGTTGAATGACCTGCTCCCCCGGGTGCTCCCGCGTCCGATCCACGACCTCCTGCAGCGTCAGGTGCAGCCCCCCATCATTGCTCCAGTCCAGCGGCCCGCCGCGACGCGCCTGTGCGTCGCGCTGCAAGGGAAACGCGTTGATATGACCCAGGTTCGACGTGGTGATCTCGCTGCCTACCACACTTGCAATCTGCGCCTGCGCCCCCAGCCTCACAATCGCCGCCCCAAAGTCGCTGATCGCGTCATGATCGCTGCTCACCATCACATCGAGCCCCCCCGCCATAAAGTCCAACACGCGCTGCTCCTCCGAGACGTTGGAGTCCGGCGAATACATCGCGTGAATATGAAAGTCCGCGCTCAGCGCACCGGTGGTGTCGATGACCTCGGCGATCTCCGCCTCCACCACAACCTCCTCGCCAGCGCTCACGCTCACAACCTCCCCGCCCGTCGCCGTCGCATCCGTGGGCCACACCGACCACGTCATCCCCCGATTCACGCTCACCCGGTAATCGCCAGGCGCCATCTTCAGCGTCGCCTCACCGCTTACCCCGAGCTCCTCGATGCGCAACCACCCGTAAGGCGGCGCCAGCCCCGCGTCGCGCTCCCGGCTGTCTTCGCGCTTATCCCCGCACCCATTCACACACGCGATGACCACGCGCGCCGGCACCGGCTCCCCCGCCGCATCCCGCACCTGAATCGACATCACCCCGGGCTCGCTCAGCACCACCTCACCCAGCGCAACATCCTCATCGGCAACCTCCACCCCCGAGACGCGCGTGAGCACACCATCCTCCCGAAAGCGCAACTCCCAGCTCCCCTCCGGAAGATCAAAAGCAAATCCCCCATCCTCGCCAGTCCACCCGGCCACAAACGTGCGATCCGCGTCGCGCAGCGCGCTGATCTTCACCCCTGAGACGCCCTCCCCCTGCGCGTTCACCACCCGGCCGCGCACCTCCCGGGCGCTCAAGGCCAAATCCTCAAAGATCGCATCCGTCACCGAGCTCACCGCCCCCGCTCCCGGGTACAGCCTGTAGCCAACATGGGTCACCGCCCCCGGCTCGATCGCCTGATACCCCCGGGTCACCGGCCAGCGCGAACGCGGCGCCGCCAGCGTCTGCAAGAGATCCGTCGCGCCATGAAGAAGCCCCGCCGCCCCACTCACCGCCAGCATCCCCGCCCCCACCGGCACCCCCTCGCGCTCCAGATACTCCCAGGCGTCGGGGACCACCGCGTACCCTCCTTCGCGATTGAAGTACCCGAGGTAACTCACCGGATCCGCGCTCAAACTGTCACTGCCCAGCGAGCGATACCCCCACCCCTTCGGCCCGCCCAGCGGATTGAAATAACTTCCCGTCGACCCCGACAACACCAGATGCGCCGCCACCACATACTCCGCGGCCGCCCCCTCGTTGCGCATCGCCGTGATCACCCGCAACGACCGGCTCTCGGGCACCAGCGCGTAATACACCGTCACCGTCAGCGGCAGCTCTCGCACCGGATCGAAGTCCAGCGCGTCGAGCAACCCCGGCGCAAACTCATCGACCATCGAGCTCACGTTCAAAAAGTCCAGCGGCACAGGCTTCCCGGTCACCGCCACCACCGCACGACCCTGGGAGCCATCCTCCAACACCTCCACCACCTCCGGCCGAAAGGTCTGCCCGATGTTGAGCAAGAAGCAGATCTCCCCGAGCACGCTCTCTGCCCCTTCTTCCGCCCGGCTCACCGCGATCGGGTTCCCATCCCACGAGCAGGGACCGACCACCCGCTCCCCGAAGCCTATCTGGTAGCGCCCGAAGTCGTTCTCCAGGATCCAGTCGCCCACCAGCCCCTGCGCAACATCCCCACCGATGCTCTCCTCGGGGCTCTGCACCTGCACCGCCCGCACAAACCCCTCCCCGGGCGCCTCCAGCACCGCGTCCACGTCGATCTCCGCCCGCTCCAGCACCTCCCCACCGGCATCCACATCGTCTCCCCCGCCCACGTCGGCGACATCCGGCTCACCAACCTCCACGTCGGGCTCCCCCTCACCGTCCACCACCTCCGGATCGCTGCACCCCACGGCCAGCGCCCCGCTCAACGCCAGCCCCACCCACACACGCCCCCTCCCCAACGCTCGCCAGTTGATCATCGCCTCACCTTATCCTTCGCCCGACGCTCGCATCATCGCCAGCGCTGTGGTCCTATGCTCCGACCGGCCCCTCAGGTCGGCGCCTCACCGGAACGTGCTCGTCATTTTCGCGTCTCTCGCCATCTCGCTCGCACTCGCCGGCGCGTCACCGCGCCCCCACGGCGGCTCACCGGCCTTCGTGTCACACCATTGTAACGTATCTTCAACCTCCCTGCCGAGTCCCCACGTTCCACACCGAGAGCCCCCCTTCATCCCCCTCACGTCGCCTCCACCATGCCCTCTCCCACCCTGCGTATCTGGTCCGAGCACCTCCCCCTGGCCGAACTCACAAGCCCTCCGCTGCTGCAGCTGCTCGCCAGACACCGCATCCACCCCATCGCCGCGATCCGCCCCGACGCCGACCTCCACCTGGCCGCCACCTTCATCCGCCGCGCTCGCGCGCTGGGTCTCGAGCCCGGCATCTGGCCCCTGCTCAGCCCCGAGCAAGGCTACTGGCCCAACACAACCACCCTCCCGATCTTTGCCCCCTACACCCGTGACCTCGTATACGAGCTGATCCAGAGGGACGCCACCCCCGCCCTGGTCGCGATCGACCTGGAGCCCCCTCTCGACGCCCTCAAACGCCTCCATGAGCGCGTGCTCCGCCCTTTCGTCCCGACGTCACCCTCGTTACACCTTCCGCGTCCGCACCGGGCGCTCGACCTCCCCGCCGCACACACCCTGCTCCGGGATCTGAGCACCGAGCTCCACCGCCTCAACATCCCCACCCTGGGCATCACACTGCCCACCGCCGCCCATGATCTCCGAGACGGCCACAACCTCTGGCAACGCATCGCACGCACCCCCTGGATGCACATCGACTGGCCACTCGCCGGCATCATGACCTACGGCTCGATGCTCTCCGGCTACTCCCGCGGCCTGCTCACCCCGGCCGACGCCCGCTACATCCACTGGCGCCTGCTGCGTCACCTTCACACGCACTTCGGCCACCGCGCCCACGCCTCCATCGGCCTCACCGGCACCGGCGTGCTCGGCGACGAGCCCGCCTACACCTCCCCCACCGAGCTCGCGCTGGACCTCGGCGCCACCCTCCACGCCGGCGTCCACGATGTCGCCGTCTTCTGCCTCGAAGGCATCCTTCGCGACAGCAACCCCGAGCGCTGGTTCTCCGCCCTCACGCGCGCCGTACCCGCTCCCCCTTCCCCCAGCCTCCGCACCCGCTCCCTCCAGGCGCTCGCCAGCACCACACGCGCCCTCCTCCTCAAAGCACTGCCTGCCCCCTCCCGCTGATCCCCCCCACAACGCCACCCGCCTCTACGTTGCGGATGAATCACCCCTTCAAAACCTCGGTCGCCTACCCCGCAAGTAGGATCTACCCCTCGAAAACCTCGGTCACCGAGAAAAAATGGGGTCAAGTGACCCCGAATCTCTCACCGACCGAGACTTTCGTGGGGTTAAGTGACCCCGAATCTCTCACCGACCGAGACTTTCGTGGGGTTAAGTGACCCCGAATCTCTCACCGGCCGAGACTTTCGTGGGGTCAAGTGACCCCGAATCTCTCACCGACCGAGGTTTTCGAGGCATTCACCCTCTCCACAACGTCGTCGCTTAGGTTTGCGTAGCGCCTCACCCTCTCCACAACCTCACCGATCACGGTTGCGCGGCGCCTCAAGCTCTCCGCAACCTCACCGTCCGGGTCTGCGGAGCTCTTCACCCGCTGCGCAACCTCACCGACGTGCTTTGCAGCGCGACCCTCCCCCTCCACACCCCGCTCCTATGCCCACCGCGTCGCCACCCGGGTTGCACACCCTCGCCACGCTGTGAAATGGTGCGCACAGTCAACGCTCAGCATGTCCGGCTCTCGCGCCCATCGCGCGCTATCCGGCCTGGTTCCCCCCTCCCCAGGAGTCACCGATGAAGATCCTCGTCATCAACTGCGGCAGCTCATCGATCAAAGCCGACGTTCGCGAACACGCCACCGGCGCCTATGTCGCCCGCATGGACATTGAGCGCATCGGCCAACCCAACGCCACGCTGCGCTTTGACGGCGAAGACGCCTCCACCGACCTCGGTGAGGTCGACCACGAGCAGGCGCTGAAAAAAACCATCGATCTCCTCCTCAAGCGCCTCGATGACCCCGCCGCCATCGCCGGCGTCGGACACCGCGTCGTTCACGGTGGCGCGCGCTTCACCCACCCGGTCCGCATCACCTCCGAGGTCGAAGACGCCATCGACGAGCTCGCAAGCCTCGCCCCCCTGCACAACCCCGCCAACCTGGCCGGCATCCGCGCCGCGCGCAAACTCCTCCCCGACGTCGACCACGTCGCCGTCTTCGACACCGCGTTTCACGCCACACTGCCGCGGCGAGCCCGCACGTATGCGCTCCCCTTCGAGATGGCGGAAGATCCGGGCCTGCGACGCTTTGGCTTCCACGGCATCAGCCACGCCTACGTCGCCCAGCGCGCCGCCGAGTTCCTCGACGCCGACGTGCGCGACCTGCGCCTGATCACCTGCCACCTCGGCAACGGCGCCAGCCTCTGCGCCGTGGAGTTCGGCCGCTCCATCGAAACCTCCATGGGGCTCACTCCCCTGGAAGGCCTCGTCATGGGCACCCGCACCGGCGACATCGACCCCGGCCTGCTCATTCACCTGATGCGGGAGCACGGCTACACCGCCGATCAGCTCGACGAACTCCTCAACCGCAAAAGCGGCCTGGCCGGGCTCTCCGGCGTTGGCAACGACCTGCGTGACATCGAGGCCCGCGCCGCCGACGGCGACGACCACTGCCGACTCGCCATCCAGGTCTTCGCCCACCGCGTGCGCAAGTACATCGGCGCTTACGCCGCGGTCATGGGCGGCGTTGACGCCATCGTCTTCGCCGGCGGCATCGGCGAAAACAGCGCGCTGATGCGCCATCGCATCGCCCAGCGCCTCGACTTCCTCGGCGCTCGCCTCGATGAAGACCGCAACCGCGAGCTTCAACTCGCCGGCGAACAGCCCGTTCAGATGTTCTCCACCCCCCACGCCCGCACGCGCCTTCTCGTCGCGCGCACCGATGAGAGCCGCGCCATCGCCGAGGCCGTCTCCAAGCTCATCCTCAAATCCGACGAACTCACCCTCGATCAACGCCCCATCCCCGTGGCCGTCTCCGCACGGCACATCCACCTCACCCAGGACGCCGTCGAAACCCTCTTCGGTCCCGGCTACCAACTCACCCCCCGCAACGACCTCTCCCAACCCGGTCAGTTCGCCGCCGAGGAGACCGTGCGCGTCGTCGGCCCCAAAAACGAGTTCCCCGCCGTGCGCATCCTCGGTCCCACACGCTCACTCAACCAGCTGGAGATCTCCCGCACCGACGAGTTCGCCCTGGGCATCGACGCCCCGGTGCGCGCCTCCGGCGACGTCGCCAACAGCCCGGGCATCCTGCTGGTCGGCCCCGCCGGACAGGTCAAACTCGACCAGGGTGTCATCTGCGCCTGGCGCCACATCCATATGACTCCGGACGACGCCGAGCACTTCGGCGTCCAGGACCGCGACGTCGTCGAAGTCGCCGTCGCAAGCGGCGATCGCGACCTCACCTTCGGCGATGTCCTGGTGCGCGTCTCCGAAAAATACCGCCTGGAGATGCACATCGACACCGATGAGGGCAACGCCGCAAACCTCGGCCGCGGCGCCACCGGCACCCTCATCTCCACCGAAGGCCGCGCCCAGCTGCGCCGCCGCAACACCCGCTACGACGCCGTCGATCCGGCCGCAGAATAACCCCCTCCTACCGGCTCCAACCTCGCCACCTTCGGCGATCGGGCGCTGCGCTCTCGCGCAGCGCCCTCCCACCCCTTCGCGCTCCTTAGTGAGCGCCCACAAATCGCCTTTGCCCCCCTCTGAAGGTTGATGTACTACAGATCCGTCCAATGACGACCGTTCGCGAGAGCGTCCCATGACTGGCTTTATCGAACTCTCCCCGGCGACCTTCTTCGCCGCCGTCATCGTCCGCAATGACGACAGCCGCATGCTCTCACGCATGGGCCACGATCACGTCGTGCGCGCCATCCCCACGCAGTCGCGCCTCGACATCGACACAGACGACATCGCGTCTCTGGCCTTTGAGCTCACCTTCCCGGCCCGCGACCTCATCGTCGACGCCGACGAAGACCGCCCCCGCGTCGGCCTCCCGGGTACCGTTAGCCTCAAAGACCGAAACGCCACCGCCGACAACATGCTCGCGAAAAACCAGCTCGACGCCGCACGCCACCCCGAGCTTCGTTTTGCCTGCCACCGCATTGAAATCGGCACCGACACGCGGATGCACGCCAACCTTACCGTGCGCAACACCCGCTGCGACTTTATACTCCCTCTCGATCTTCACGTGGATCCCGATCACATCCGCGCCCGCGGCCAGGTCCAGCTCTCCCACGCCGACCTCGGCCTCACCCCCTACCGGGCTCCCCTCGGTGCCCTTCAAAACCGACCGGAGCTGACCTTCGTCGTGGAACTCGACGCCGACCTCAACCCCGCGCGCTAACCCTCCCACAGCTCGACAGCCTCACGGTGGAGTCTCTATGTCTGAAGGACGCGACAGAATCCTCAAAGCCGCCGAAGACCTCTTCGGCACCTACGGCTTCGACCGCATCAGCGTGCGCGACATCGCCGAGCGCGCCGAGGTCAACAAAGCGCTGATCTTCTACCACTTCAACAGCAAAGATGAGCTCTTCGAGACCGTCCTCCTCCACTACTTCGAGAGCCACACCGAAGCCCTGCGCGACGCCTGGGAGGCCACCGGCACGTTACGAGATCGCGTCCACAACATGATCGACGGCTACGTCGACTTCATCGTCGAGCACCGCAACTGGCCCAAACTTGTCCAGCACGTCGCCGCCACCGAACACAGTGAACACATCCCCACGGTGCGACGGGGATTAACCCCGATGATCGCCTGGGCGAACGAGACGTTTGGGGAGATCGCGCCCGATGAGGGGCCCCTCTCCGTACGCAACCTCTTTGAAACCGTCGCCGGCTCCGTCCTTCACCACTTCACCTACGCCTCGGTGCTCGCCCCGATGTGGCAGGACAAGCCCCTGGCCGAAGAACACATCGCCGAGCGACGCGCCCACCTTCACTGGCTCGTCGACGTTCTCCTCGACGCCGTCGAATCCCGCGCCCACCTCTGAGCCCCCCCCGGCCCTCAGTCGCGCCGCCCCAGCGGCGAGTCAAACCACCCGATGAGCTCCTGCATCCGCTCGCGGTACACCGCGTTTCGCACGTAGTAGGCCATCCGCTCGAACTTCGAAAAATCCACCCCGCCGCTGGTATCCGGCCCCGGCCCCTTCTTCAGCTTGCGAAACGCCTCCGCCCTGCGCGGGTCTTCGCGACGCGCCACCAGAAAGCGCGCCACCGCCTCGGCCTGCCAGTCTCGGATCTGCCAGCCGCCGCCGTCGCTCTCAATCAGCCCCATCACAAAGATATCATCCTCCTCCGGATGGAAGATGTTCAGGTAGAGCTGCGGCGCCTTCCCGCCTCGCCAGGGCAGATACTTCGTATCCAGGAAGGGAAACGTCAGCTTATAGCCGGTGGCCATCACCACCACGTCGTACTCCCCCTGGCTCCCGTCCACAAAATGCACCGTCTTGCCCTCAAAACGCGAGACGTTGCTGCGCACTCTCACGTCCCCATGCCCCAGATGGTAGAGCAGCTGCGAGTTCACAATGGGGTGACTCTCATACAACTTATGGTCCGGCTCCGGGATCCCGTACTTGCGCGGGTCCGGCGCGATCCGACGCAACAACAACGTGTCCACACGCTGCTTCAACCACATCGGCATCTTTAACTTGCCGCTGCCCGCCCCGAAATCCGCCGCTGGCACCCCCAGAATATACTTCGGCACGATGTGATAGCCCCGACGCATCGACAGATCCACCGACGTCGCCTGGTGCACCGCGTCGATCGCGATATCACACCCGCTGTTGCCCGCGCCCACAATCAACACCCGCTTCCCCTTAAACACCTCCGAGGTGCGATAGTCGCAGGAGTGGAACATCTCCCCCTCAAACTCACCCTCAAACTGCGGCCAGTTCGGATCGTTGAGGTGCCCGTTGGCGATGCACACCGCGTCGTACAAAAACGCCTCCCCCGTATCCAGCGTCACACGCCAGCCCTCCCCCTGACGCTCCACCTCCTCCACACTCGCCCCGAAGCGGATCCGCTCATAGAGCCCGAACTCCTGCGCGAAATCCCGAAAGTACTTCAGAATCGTGCGATGACACGGGTAATCCGCCACCTCTTCCCCCAGCGGAAAGTCATCGAACTGCGTCGACTTCTTCGAGGAGATCAGATGCGCCGACTCGTACATATTGCTGTACTCCGAGTCGATGTCCCACACCCCGCCCACATCATCCGAACGCTCAAACTGATCGTAGAGCACGCCGTTACGCGCCAGCGCGCGCGCCGTCGCCAGACCCGCGGGCCCCGCGCCGATCACACACACACGCTGCCCTCGGTCCACAACCTCACCCTTCGTACCCTGAGGCAAGTCCGCAGCGATCGCCGCACCCTTTGCAACCTTCGTTTCCACGACGTCCTTTACCTTCAAGCCCGGCTCACTCATGATCATCCCTCACGTTGACGGATTTCGCTTCGGTCCGATAAAACACTAACCGAACGGTCAGATGCGTCAAGCCCCCTACAGCGCCGTGAGGCAACCTGACATGCGCGAGAGCATCGACGCCATCGAGCTCAACTTCGATCCCTCCAGCCTGATGGCCCTCAACGTCATCCTGGGGCTGATCATGTTCGGCATCGCGCTCTCCCTGCGCGTCGACGACTTCCGCTACGTCCTCAAACACCCCCGCGCGCCCCTCGTCGGCATGCTCGCCCAGTTCGGCCTGCTGCCCGCGGCCACCTGGGGCCTGACCCGCCTCCTTGATCTTCCAGCCTCCGTCTCGCTGGGCATGATCCTCGTGGCGTCCTGCCCCGGCGGAAACATCTCCAACTTCATCGCCCACCTCTCCCGGGCCAACACCGCCCTCTCCATCTCGGTGACCGCCCTCTCCACCACCGCCGCGATGATCTTCACCCCCCTCAACGTCGCGTTCTGGGGCTCCCGATCCGCCGACACCCGCGCCATCCTCACCGAGTTCAGCCTCCAGCCCCTCGACATGCTCCTCAATGTCTTCATCCTCCTGGGGCTGCCCCTGACCCTGGGCATGCTCCTGCGCCACTACGCCCCCTCCATCGCCGACAAAGCCGAGCGCCCCTTTAAAGTCCTCTCTATCCTGCTCTTCGCTCTGCTCATCATCGTGGCCTTCCGCTCCAACATGAGCGCCTTCATCGCCGTCATCGGCATCATCTTCATCCCCGTCGCCCTCCACAACGCCACCGCCTGGATCGTGGGCTACGCCGCCGGCCGCGTCGCCGGCCTCCCCTTAGAAGACACCCGGGCGCTCGCCATCGAGGTCGCCATTCAGAACTCCGGCCTGGGCCTGGTGCTCATCTTCGCCTTCTTCGGCGGCCTGGGCGGCATGGCCGTCATCGCCGGCTGGTGGGGCATCTGGCATATTATCGCCGGCCTCTTCATGGCCGCCCTCTGGTCGCGCCCCCAGAGCCCCCGTGCCGCATCCTGAACCTCGCTTCCTTTCATCCCCTCACGATGCCCCGCTTCCTTTCCCCTTCACGACGTTGAGATGGCTGTCCCTATGGCAAAGTCCAAGAAGAACTCCTCTGCAAACGCCACCATCCTCATCACCGGCGCGGCCGGTTTTGTCGGCGACGCCCTGCTGCGCGCGCTCCTCGACGACACCGCAGCCTCTCGCACGATCGTCGCCACCGACATCCGCCCCCTGGCCGAGGATCTTCCCGATGAGGCGCGCCTCATCCGCGCTGACCTCGACATCCGCGACGCCAACGCCGTCGACACCCTCATCGCCCGACATCAACCCGCCATCGTCGTGCACCTCGCTGCCATCGTCACCCCTCCCCCCGGCGACACCCGCAAGCTCCAATACGAGGTCGATGTCATCGGCACCCGCAACGTCGTCAGCGCCTGCGCAAAGCACGGCGTCAAACAGCTGATCTACACCTCCAGCGGCGCCGCCTACGGCTACCACCCCGACAACCCGCCCTCACTCAAAGAGAGCGACCCGGTCCGCGGCAACGAGGTCTTCGCCTACGCCCACCACAAGCGCATGGTCGAAGACGATCTCGAGCGCGCGCGTCAGGACTTCCCCCACCTGGGCCAGCTGATCTTCCGCGTCTCCACCGTGCTCGGCCCTCAGACCGACAACCAGATCACCGGACTCTTCGAGCAGCCCGTCGTCCCGGGCATCCGCGGCGCCGACTCCCCCTTCTGCATCGTCGCCGACTTCGACGTCGTCGACGCCATCCGCCACGGCATCAACACCGGCAAGACCGGCATCTACAACCTCACCGGCGACGGCGTCCTCTCCCTCGCTGAGATCGCCCGGCGCATGAACAACCGCTACCTCCCCCTGCCCGAGTCCCTGGTACGCACCGCCCTGGCGGCGCTCTCCAGCCGCGGCATCGGGCCCTACGGGCCCGAGCAGGTTCTCTTTATCAAGCACCGCCCCGTCCTCGACAACACCGCCCTCAAACGCGACTTCGGCTTCACCCCCGCGCTGACCACCGACGAAGCCTTTGAGCGCTACCGCAAAGCCCGCACCCTCGATGGACCGGCCACCGTGCTCATCACCGGCGCCGGCGGCGGATTGGGATTTGAGCTCGCCCGCGCCCACGCCCGCCGCGGCGACCGCCTCGCGCTGCTCGAGCGCGACCCGGCCGCGTTGGAGCGCACCTTTATGATGGTCCGCGCATCAGGCGCTCAGGCCCTGGCCATCAACGCCGACCTGCGCGATCCCGCCGATTGCCAGCGCGCCATCGCGCAGACCTCCGAAGCTTTCGGCGGCATCGACCTCCTCTACAACAACGCCGCCATCCCCTCCCGCGCGCTCTTCGCAGACACCACCAGCGCCCGCATCGAAGAGGTCATCGACGTCAACCTCATGGGTGCGGTACGCATCACCGAGGCTGCGCTGCCCTATCTTACGCGCTCAAAAGGCCGCATCTGCGCCATCTCCAGCGTCGCCGGCTTCGCGCCCCTGACCGGACGCACCGCCTACGCCGCCAGCAAACACGCGCTGCACGGCTTCTTCGACTCCCTGCGCACCGAGCTCGTCGACCAGGGCGTCTCCGTCACGCTGGCCTGCCCCGCGTACATCAAGACCGCCTTTCGCAAAGACGCCCGCGACAACGCCTCTGAGCTCAACCCCTCCGAGGTCGCCGACGCCATCATCGACGCGACCATCCACCGCCGCCGCATCGCCCTCATCGGCGCCACCGCCCGCCAGGCCTACTGGCTGCACAAGTTCGCCCCGTCGATCTTCGAGCGACTGATGCGCCGCAGCGTCAAAGACGAGTTCCCCACCTGAATCACCCTCAACAACCCTCCCCCCAAACGAGCTGTAAATCGCTATGAGCCCCCCCCTCAACATCCCCCATCGTCGCCTTGGAAAAACCGGCCTCACCGTCTCCCGCATCTGCCTGGGCACGATGATGTTTGCCGATCGCACCGACCTCAATGAGGCTCGCAACATCGCCGACCTCTGCCTGGAGCGCGGCGTCTTCTTCTGGGACACCGCCGACATGTACAGCCGCGGCGGCTCCGAGACGATGGTCGGCCAGCTGATGGCCGGCCGCCGCGACCAGATCGTGCTCGCCACCAAAGCCTGCCGCCCCATGAGCGAGCTGCCCAACGACCGCGGCCTCTCCGCGCGTCACCTCATCAAAGCCTGCGAAGACTCCCTGCGGCGGCTCAACACCGACTACATCGACATCTTCTACCTCCACTTCACCGACCCCCACACTCGCCCCGAAGAGACCCTGCGCGCGCTCGAAGACCTCACCCGCAGCGGCAAGATCCGCTACAGCGGCGTCTCCAACCACCAGGCCTGGGAGATCGCCGACCGCATCGGCATCGCCCGCGCCCACGGCTGGCAACCGGTCGACGTCGTCCAGCCCCTCTACAACATCCTCAACCGCGACATCGAGCGCGAGCTCATCCCCATGGCTCAGAACTACGGCATGGGCGTGGTCACCTACTCCTCGCTGGCCCGCGGCGTGCTCACCGGCAAGTACCGCTGGGACGCTCCCGCCCCCGAAGGCTCTCGCCTGGCCCGCGGTGACGTGCGCATGCGTCAGGCCGAGTGGCGCGAAGACTCCCTCCACGTCGTCGACAAACTCCGCCCCCTGGCAGACGCCCGCAACATCCCCTTAAGCCAGCTCGCCACCGCCTGGACGCTGGCCAACCCACTGGTCGACTCCGTCATCATCGGACCGCGCACCCTGGCCCAGGCCGAAGACGCCCTTCAAAGCGCTGGCCTCACCTGGGACGACGAGCTGGAAGACGCCATCGACGCCCTCGCCCCACCCGGCACCCACGCCGGCCGCCACATCCCCGACCAGGACGTCTTCCCGCTGCGCGGTCGCCCCCGCACATGACGTCCCGGCGCTGCCTCAGTTCACGCTCAGGTACTGACGGCAGCGCTCCGCAAGATCATTGCGCGGCTGAATCTGTACGCAGCGGCGGAAGTGCTCCACAGCGCGCCCGTCGCCGCGTGCCTGCATCAACTTCCCCAGGTTGAAGTGCGGCTCCTGGTAGTTCTCCGGGCACTTCTCAATGGCCAGGCGGTAGTAGCGCGCCGCCTCACTCGCATTGCCCATCGCCTCATACACCAACCCCTGGTTGTTATCCGCCAGACACATCTGCGGGGCGAGGAAGGCGGCCATCCGGAAGTGCTCCAGAGCCTCGGCGAGCCGACGCTGGTTGTAATAAGCCCACCCCAGGTTGTTATGCGCGAGCTCCGGCGTGGTGTAGAGCGTCTCATCGATCAGGACCAAAAACTCCCGCTCGGCGTCCTCCCACCGCTCCATCGCCAGATACACCGACCCCAGGTTATTGCGCGCAAAGTGGAAGCTCGGCTCCACCCGCAGAACCTCCTCAAAATGATTCACCGAGCGACGGTAGTCGCGCCTCCCCATGTAGATGATCCCCATCAGGTAATGCGCCTGAGCGTGGTCCGGGTTAATCTCCAGCGCGCGCGTCAGCTCCCGAATCGCGTGGGTCACCTCGTTGGACTGAAAGTAGCCGGCGCCCATCTCATAATGAAACTGAGCGCTCTTCTCGATCTGCTCCTCCTCCGACGGCCCCCCGGTCGCGCACCCCATCATCAGCAGCGCACCGACCCACATCACGACAAGCATCCCTCTTCGCCACATACCTGCTACCCTCAAGGCCTGGTCTCACACCTGCACCGTGGCACCCCATCGGCGCCCTCTCTGAGGTGCTGACGCTAACACGAGCCACGCGCGCCCCCAAATTTTCCTCACGCCGCCCCCCTGAGCCCTTATGACCCTCTCCCACGCTGACCTCGCCCTGATCGTCGAAGAGCTCGCCACCCTGGCCATCCCCGGCGTCATCCAGAAAGTTTTTCCGGCTGGCCCGCGACAGCTCACCCTCCAGGTGCGCGTCCCCGGACAGACCCACCATATCTTTCTGAGCGCCGCCCCGGCCGACGCCCGCGCCCACCTCGTCGCAGAACGCCCCAGAGTCGAAGGCCGCCCCGAAGCCTTTGTGATGTTACTTCGCAAGTGGCTCCACGGCGCCTGGATTGAGGGCATCGACCTCGACCCGGCCGACCGCGTCCTCACCTTCCACCTCTCCGCAGTCGACCCGGACTGGGAGCCGCAGCCCGAAGACGACAAAGCCCCCCGCCGCGCTCTGCGCCTGATCGCCGAGCTCGTCGGACATCACCCCAACATCGTTCTCACCGAAGACGACACCGTCTTAGGCACCGCCCACGCCCGCACCTTAGGCGATCGTCCGCTACGCCCCTCCACGCCCTACCTCCCGCCCCCGGCACCTCCCGAGCTCGGCCCCCCACCCACCAACGAGCTCGCCGCGCTCCCCCCCGACGGCAGCCGCTCCGCCTTCATCGATCATCACACACGCACCGCACGCAAGCGCGACGCGCGCGAGAGCCTCTTCACCACCCTCTCCCGCGATCTTCGCTCCCGCGCCAAAAGCCTGCGCCGGCGCGTCAAACATATCGAGCAGGACCTCCAGCGCATCGACGAGGCCGCCGACTTCAAGAAGTTCGGCGAGCTCTTGCAAAGCGCCTACGGCAAGGTGGAGCGAGGTGCCGCCGAGGTCCGTGTCCCCGACTACTACGTCGAAGGCATGCCCGAGATCACCATCGAGCTCGACCCCGCTCACGACCTCCAGTGGAACATCGACCGCTACTTCCACCAGTACCGCCGCTACAAAGAGGCCCGCGACGACGTCGAGACCCGCTACCTGGAGTCCGCCGACCTCCTCGAAGCCCTCGAAGAGGCCCGCCAGGGCCTTCAGGAGCTCGCCGACGCGGATCTCGATACCCTGACCGCCTTTAAGGAGAAGCTCCGCGGCGAGGGGCTCCTCAAAACCACCCACCGCCAACGCGCCGCGCGCAAAGCGCTCGCGCCGCGCCCTCCCTACCGCGAGTTTCGCTCCCGCCGCGGCGACATCATCCTGGTGGGTCGCGGCGCGCGTCATAACGACGCGCTCACCACCCGCATCGCGCGCGGACGCGACCTCTGGCTGCACGCCCGCGACTGGGCCGGTGCCCACGTCGTGGTGCGCCGCGACCGCGGCGAAGACACCGACAGTGAGACCCTGCTCGACGCCGCCACACTCGCCGCCTACTTCTCCCGCGGCCGCGAAGACTCTCTGATCGACGTCACCTACACCGACGCCCGCCACGTCCGAAAACCCCGGGGCGCCGCTCCCGGCCTGGTCACCATCGCCGCCGGCTCCACCATCGCCGTCAGCATCGACGAGGAGCGCCTCCAGCGTCTGCTCGACAGCGAGATCGACGAGCACGCCGACTGACCCCACCCCCCACGCGTCACGCCAAACGCACACACGCAAAAAAGCCCGCGAGCTCTCACTCGCGGGCTTTTTCAATCATGACGCCTGGACCAAAGCGCGTCGCTCAGCGAATCACGAAGGGATACGTGATCGGCAGCTCGCTCTTCGACTCGGGGAAACGCATCGAGTTCACCACGCGCTCAATGCACCCGCCAAGGTCAGTACCGGCCATCGGACCGCCCTGCACGCTGGCACCGGTGACGTTGCCGGCCGGCTGCACGGCGAAGCGCACGCGCGCCGTCCCGCTGAGGCCACCGGAGTTGGAGTCACGAGCACACCCGGCGATCTGCGAGTTGTACTTACGAATCGTCCCCGCCACCTGGGAGCGCGACAGGCTATCCGGCACGTTCTTCGCCGCTGCCGGGGCGCTACCGCCGGAACCGCTCGACGAGCTTCCCGAACGATCCAGCTGACCGATGATCGAGTCCACGCCACTTCCCGACGAGCCGGTGTTGCGCGACGCCGTGCGCTCCGGCTCCGGCTCGGGCTCACTGCGGCGAGTGCGGGTACGCGAGCTGGACCGCTCCTTACGAGCCGGGGCCTCCGCGCGGGCTTCTTCTTTCTCTTCA
>NZ_VOSL01000048.1 GCF_007997005.1 Lujinxingia vulgaris
GCCGCTCCTCGGCGCGCTGGGTGAGGCGTTCGGCCTGCTCCACGCGGCGGCGCACCGCCGCGCTGACGCGGTCGCATGCCCGGGCCTCACGCAGCCGCGCTCGCTCCACCCCCCGCGTCACATCACGCTCAAGCACGGCGCTGGCCACCCGCAGGCGCTGTCGCTCACGCTCCACCCGCCGGGTGGCATGGCGCGCCAGCCGCGCGTAACGATCTTCCATCTCCGACCAGAAGCGCTCCACCTGCTCGATGAGCAGGTCCGCCGCAGCGGTAGGCGTCTTCGTCGAGGTGCTGATCAGATCGAGCAGGCACACATCACGCTGATGCCCCACCCCGCAGATCACCTTGAGTGGCAGCCGACACACCGCCTCACCGATGGCCTCGGTGTCGAAATAGGCCAGATCGGAGCGCGAGCCCCCGCCGCGCACGATCGCCACCACGTCGAAGTCGGCCGCCCGCTCTTCAAAATAACGCAACGCACGCAACACCGACGCCTCGGTGTGCACCCCCTGCACGTTGGCGTGGTGCACCGTCAGCGCAAACCCGAAGCCGCTCTGGGCGAGCTGGTGGGCGAAGTCGTTGTAGGCGTCACTCTCGTAACTGGTAATGAGCCCCACGCGCAGCGGACACACCGGTAGAGGTTGCGCCAGGTTCAGCCCGGCAAGCCCCCGAGCCTCCAGCGCTCGAAAGGCCCGCTCCCGATTCATCTCCAGCTCGCCGGCGGTGTAGCGCGGGTCGATATCCTGGACGATGACCTGAAAGCGACCGTTCTGCGGGTAGAGATCGATCTTCACCAGCACCCGCACCGCCAACCCGTCGCGCAGCCGCACATCGAGCGCGCTCTGGCGCAAAACCTCTTCCACGCGCCGCCGATCGTCCTCGAAGAGCACCGCCTTGATCCGCGCCACCTCGCTGGCTCCGGCATAGGGTCGCTCCACAAGATCGAAGAAAAAGGTGCGGTAGCCGCTGGCGCGGTTCTTATCAAAGTCCTGCAGCTCGCCCACCAGCCAGACCGCCTCGGCGAAACGCTCGCGCAGCGCCAGCCGCGCCTGATGGTTGAGCTGCGCAACGGTCAGCGTGCCCTCCGGCACCGTGGGAATCGCCGGCGCCGGAAGCTCCTGAACCTTCGCCTGGTTGTCGGCGCAGTACGCCCGAAGATCTTCGCTGTGCTTAAAGTGATGCGCTTCCAGCTTGCTGATCACAAAAGCCAGATGCTCCAGCGGGACGAGCCAGCTGCGGGTGTGCTTGTCGTACCAGCGATCGGGAAGCGTGCGCACCACCGCCACGAGCTCCCGGTCGTAAGGAAAGCTGATGCGCAGCCGGCTGTGCTGCTCCTCAATGTCGATCATTCGCGCCATCGGCGCACCCTTGTTGAAGTCTCAGCCCGGCTCCACACACACCCTCCCGGCCTCACCGAGGCAGTCGCCCTCCAGGGCACCGCTCTCCGGCTGACAGGGCACACACTGCGCCGGCGCCTCACACTGGGCGTCATCGGTGCACTGCGGCAGACACTGGCGCTTGTAACATATCTCGCCATCGCCACAACGCACGTACTCGTCGCACTCGGTGGTCGTGACGCACCCGGCCGCGACCATCATCACCAGCGCCAGAAGCACCATCACGCCCGCTCGACACCACCCTGTGGCGAGTCTACTTTGGCCACAGCGGTGTGAACCACTCCCCCTGATGAGTCTGCTGATGCTGCGTGCGCCTTTTGTCATCGTCTTCAATCTCCTGCGCCTGCTGCGCTACCTGTGGCGCTGGCTCTTTTTTAAGCTGGGCCGACGGCTGGCGCGCCGACGCCAGCTCTGGGTACGCCTGAACCTGGGGACGCGTCGGGCCTTCGGGCCGGCTCACGGGCTGGCCGCGCGCTTCCAGCGCCAGGAATCCTACCTGCAACTTCGCGACGACGTCGACCGTCTCGCCAGCTCTCCTTACGTCAAAGGAGTTGTCCTCGTCTGCGACGACTTCGCCGAGGGGGCCGCACGCACCGCCGATCTTCGGGAGCTCATCCTTCGTCTTCGACGGGCCGGAAAGCGGGTCATCACGCACACCCACGCGCTCACCGGCAACGACTTTGACCTCGCCAGCGCCACCGACGAGGTGCTGCTCACCCCGGGGGGCCGCCTCTACCTCTTCGGACGCCGCTTCGAAGAGATCTTCGCCGCGGAGCTTCTAGAGAAGGTCGGTGTCGCCGCACAGTTCGTGCACATCGGCCCTTTCAAGACGGCGGCCCACCGCATGATTCACAACCACGGCACTCCACCGCAACGGCTGATGATGACGCAACTTCTCGAGACGCTGGAGCAGGAGCGCCTGGAGCGTCAGGCCACCTCGCTGGCGCTTTCCCCGCAGACCCTGGATGCGGCGGTGTCGCACATGCCTCTGGACGCACGACGCGCGCAGGCGATGGGTCTTGTCGGACCGGAGCTTCATCGCGCGCAGCTCAAAGACTACCTGGCGATGGGCGCTCGCAACGATGGCTTCATCCCTCATCCCGAGCTCGCCACACCCGACGGGCCGGACGAACGTCGTGCCGAAACCAATTCGACGCCTGCTGAGCGTCAACCCGTCGACCTGCGCTCCGCCGAAGACTGGCTGGCCAGCGACCCGGGGCCCTTTCAACCTACGCCGCTATTTCGCCGGCGCGAGCGCATCGCCGTGATGGACCTCTCCGGAATGATCGTGATGTCCTCCACAGATATCCCCGGACAGTCCGCCGCCAGCGTGCAACCTTCGGAGGTGCTCCCGACCCTCAACGCGCTGCGCCGCGACCCGCGTGTGCGCGCGGTCATTCTGCACATCAATTCGCCGGGCGGCAGCGCCCTGGCCAGCGAGATCCTCTGGGAGGCCATTGAGCGACTGCGACGAGAAAAACCGGTCATCGCCTACTGCTCCGACGTCGCCGCCAGCGGTGGGTATTACATGGCGGTGGCCTGCGATCGCATCGTCTGCCAACCCGAGACCCTGACCGGCTCCATCGGCGTCATCGCCGGGAAGTTGGCGCTACCCGGCGTCTTCGAGAACCTTCATCTTCACGTGGAGCACCGCGAGCGCAACCCGGTCGGCCGCTTTCAGAGCCTGAGCGCGCCGCTCCCGGAGCGTGCTCTCGCAAACCTGCAACAGGATGCTCGGGCCTTCTACCGGATGTTTCTGCGCCGCGTTGGCCATGCTCGCCAGCTTCCCCGCCGACGCCTGCACCGTTACGCACGGGGCCGCGTTTACACCGGCCGCGACGCCCTGATCCGGGGCCTCGTCGACGAGCTCGGCGGCTTCGACCGCGCCTTTGAGCTCGCCTGTGAACTCGGCGAACTCTCTGCGGAGCGCGCCGATCTGCATTTTACCTCCCATCGCCGCGTGAGCCTGCCGGCGCTGCTTCGACGGCAGGTCCGCGCCGAGCTCCCCGCCCTCTCCACCCTGGACACGCTGCGCACGGCCACAGCCCTGCTGCGCCAGGAGCAGCTCCTCGCTATCTGCCCGCTGCGACCTGCCAACGCCTCGCCATCTTGAAACCTCGTCCCGGCTCTGGCATCCCACCCCTCGATGATCCCTCCGCGCGGCGCTCGATCACGCACGTGCCTTGATTAACCTCGCCACCGCGCACACATTGTCGCCAACTGCCAGCACCTTCGCTGGCACCGACCTGAATCACGGAGTACCCCATGGCCGAAGTCATCATCTACCGCACCCAATACTGCCCCTACTGCGATATGGCCAAGCGCCTCTTTCGCGAGCTCGACGTGCCTTTTGAAGAGATCGACGTGACCCACGATCCCGACGCGCGCGCCGAGCTCATCCAGCGCACCGGCGGCAAACGCACCGTCCCTCAGATCTTCATTGATGGCACATCCGTCGGCGGGTTCACCGACGTGCAAGCCCTCCAGCGCACCGGCGAGCTCACCCGCATGCTCAAGGGCGAATAGCCCACACAAGGTATCGCGCGCCCACCGCCGCTGCCCCCACACTGGGCGTGCCCTGCCCCTGCGCACACTCGAGGCTTCCCTCGCCAGCGCAGGGGCCCTCTTCATGTATCCAGCTTCGATGAGTCTGTGTGATGTTTCGAGCGCGCTACGCCCCCCTCGCCCTGCTGCCCTTCGTCTCGCTGAGCGCCGCCTGTCAGACCGACACGGTGGCCTGCCAGCAGGACTCCGATTGTTTCCTCAACGAGCGCTGCTCGGCAGGGTTCTGCGAGGCTCGCCCCTCCGTGGAGCCCGACACGGGCAACGATGCCGACGTGCCCGACGACCTCGACGCCGAGGACGATACGGCAGACGCGCTCCCTCAGCCGCCCGATCTTACCACCCTCTGCCCCCCCTCCCAGCGCCCCGCCGACTCGGGCGACCACACCCCATACGCGGTCGCCCTGGCACCCACCCACGCCTGCGCCGTTGATCTCGACGGACGTCTGCTTTGCTGGGGCGAGAACGCGCGCGGCCAGCTGGGCGACGGCACCCTTGACGCGCAGCGGGTCCCGACCCGTGTAGCCCCCGCCTGCCGCTGGAACCGCATCGACCTTGCCGGAGAGACCACCTGCGCCATCACCATCGATGACCAGCTCTTCTGCTGGGGCGACAACCGCTTCGGCCAGCTGGCGCAGGGAGATTTTGAAGATCGCCCCTACCCCACGCAGATCCCCGGCGAGTGGTCCTCCGTCAGCGTGGGGCCGGACCGCGTCTGCGCCCGCGACAACGCCGGCGATGTCTGGTGCTGGGGGAACAACGGCACGCGTCTCAACCTCCTGGGCGCAGAGAACCTCCAACAGCGCGAGCCCTCCCCCGTCAAGATCATCGACGACTTTTACGCCCTCGACCTTGCGATTGGCGAGCATCACACCTGCGCGGTGCGACGCAGCGATCGTCAGCTCTTCTGCTGGGGTGACAACCTCCAGAGCCAGATCGGACCGGAGCTCGGCAGCGCGGGCTCGGCGAGCCCCTTCTTCACAATGCGCAACTTCAACTGGCAGCACGTCAGCGCCGCCGGCGACCACACCTGCGCGGTGCTGCGCGACAATGAAGAAGGCAACCTTTACTGCTGGGGCGATGACGCCGCGCCCTACGGGCTCGTGGCCCCCGACAGCGAAGACGCCCCCCATAACGTCGGCGCCGAGGGCCACTTTGGTTGGAGCATCCACACGAGCACCACGCACACCTGCAGCATCGACTTCAACATCGATAACCAGACCTACAACGGGCTGGTGTGCTGGGGGGATAACAGCCAGGGCCAGGTCGCTCCAACCAGCGAGGTCGCCTCGGTGAGCACGCCTCAACGCGTCGACCTCCCCGACACCGACGTCTACTTCGCCGCTGTCACCGAAGGCGTCACCTGTGCGTTAAGTGGCTTCCCGCAGCAGCTGCGCTGCTGGGGCAGCAACGCCCGGGGCCACCTGGCCACCGGCGACACGGAAGCCCGGGAAGGGTTTGTGACGATCAGCCTGGCTCCGCGCTAACGTCCCGCATCTCGACCACCGCCTCGCGGGCTCTTTGCGCATATCGAAGAGGACACAAATGAGGCCGCGCCCTCAATGGGGCGCGGCCCTTTCTATTCGGTGCTATCCGACTCGCCTTATGCGATGCCCGAAAAAACGAAAAGGCCGCGCCCTCAACGGGGCGCGGCCTTTTCTATTCGGAGCTACCCGACTCGACTTATTCGATGCCCGAGAAGACGAAGGGGTAGTTAATCACGCAGATACCACCGTCGGGCTTCTCAAAGCGCAGGCGGTCGATCACGCGGGTGATGCAGCTCTCCACCGAGGAGTTGTTCATCGTGGAGCTGGCGATCGCCGCGTTGGAGACCGAGCCGTCCAGCTGCACGCGCCAGGTCGCGGTGATGTTACCACTCAGGGTGGGGTTGGTCTGAAGCTCACGCTCGAAGCAGTGGCGAATCGCGGCCTGACGGCTGCTGACCACCTGACGGATGTTGCCCGGGTCGCAGAAGTCGCCGACGGCCGGCGCACCGGTCGACATACGCGCCTCAACCTTGCGCTCTTTCTTCTTACCGAGCGCCGCGCCGGTGCCTTTGCCGCCGCCGGTGTCGACCTTACCCAGGCCGCCAACACGACCGAAGCCTTCGCCACCACCGCCGCTGCCGCTGCCGCGCATGCCCATGCCGCCCTGGCCACGGCCGATCTGCAGCTCGCCACCTTCGCCGCTCATCGCGACGTTCATCTTGGAATCAAAGCCTTCCGAGTTGCCGAAGAGGTTGGCCAGCGGGCCGTCGCTGATGATGTTGTTGCTCAGCGCCTCGTGCACACCGATGTTCTTCACATCGATCTCGTCCACCATCGGGCCGTCGACCTTCGGGATCTTGGAGTCAGGCATCTCTTCATCCGGGTCACCGAACTCGCCTTCTTCACCGCCAGCCTTCTTGCCGGTGGTGTCTTCGGCGGGCTCTTCCACTTCTTCTTCCTCTTCGAGCGCGGCGTCGACATCATCGACGGCGAAGCGCGCGAAGCGGTCCATGACCTCGAGTTCGGTGAGCTCAGGCTCAATCGGCTGCATCATCGCCGTGATCAAGAAGATCAGGTGCGCGATCGCCGCCACGATCAGCGAGACCGAGAGCGGACCGTCAAAGATCTCTTTGGGGCTCGTCCCGACAATCGCCTCCCCACGCTCAACGAGCTGGAAGAAGATGTTGACGTTGCCCAGGTTGAGCACACCCCAGTCGCCGAAGCTCAAGTCCACTTCGTAAACGGTGGCCTGACCTTCATCGGTGCTCACAGTTCCCGACTTGGTAGCCTTGCCCTCTTCGATAAGCTCTTCGAGGTCAAACTCCTCATCGTCGATGTGGAGCGCCGCTTCGATCTTATCGGTGATTCGGATCTTATAACCCGAGTCCAGACGCTCAAATACATCAAGCGAGGCGGGAAGCCCCGGCGCCGGGACCGAGAAGACGTTCTTATCGTCTTCACCGATGGTGACTTTAGGCGCGCTGTCTTTGGTGAACGTCGACTCTTGATAAATCGTCCCGTTCCAGACTAGCGCGACGCGCAGGTTATGATTCTTCGGCTTCACCAGGAGCTCCGTTCACTCGGTTTTATCACCATCTGGCCGCACAGGGTGCGACGACTCTCGCCGACGCGGTCGGCCCGAACTCCGCTTCATTGTACCCGAAATCGGGGTCAGAAAGCGGACAAGGGAAGATACGTTTTGCGTTTTCCGGCGTCAAGCATGCCTTAAAAAGCGCGCCCATCCACCGGATCACGGCATAAAACCTACATCATCCGACACCACATCATCAACCACCTTCCCATCTCACGATGCACTGCGTCATCGCTCAACCTGATCACCTTTAGAATTTGCGAAGCCTCTTTGCGTCTTCTACCGTCCTCACTGGCACCGGGCACTGCCCGCGACGCAAGCAACGAGTTTAGCATGTCGTCCCCACTCCAAACCTCTCCATCTCGCGCTTCTATGCCACGACGGTTCAGCATCGTCGTCGCTCTTGCGCTCGTCATCTGGAGCGACCTCGCGCTCGCCCAGCAGCCTGAGCCCCTGGAGCGCGTCAAACCCGGCGAGCTGCAGAGTTTTGAGGATGTGCGCATCGAACGCATCAGCCCCCACGAGCTCAGTGAGATCACGCCAGGGCTGGGACGCCCCCAGATCGCGACCGCTGAAGGTGCCGATCTCCCTCGCCCCTTAAACCGCCAGGAGCTTGAGCGCCTGCGTGGTATCGCCAGCAGCCGCACCGCTCTCATCATGGCGCTCGTCATGCCGCCGCGGCCCTACCGACAGGTGCCGATGGTGTACGTCGGCCACGCGGTCTGGGTGGAGCGTACCGCGGCCCAGCCCGCGGCTCTTATCAGCACCGCCGACTGGCTCGCCGACGCGCAGAAGATCTTCTTGATCGACGACGCGACGGCCACCGCCATGCGCGAACACGGCATCCCCCTGGCCAGCCAGCCCTCCCCGGGTGCGAGCCGCCCCTCGGGGGATGGCGTTGAAGATCTCTTAAAGAAGGATGCCGACCTCCTCATCGAACTTCGTGCGGCGCGCCGAGAGCCCAACCTTAACCTCGCCCACCTGACCTTCGTCTCGGACACCACCGCCGAGACACATCGTCCGTCGCAAGGTTGGCCGCTGCATGCCACCGACCGCCCCGCCCCACCGATGATTTTCGCGTATTCGCCGGAGCGCCCCGACCGCATCGAAGCGGTGCAGATCCACGCGCTGAGCACCCTGGAAGATGCTTTCCAGTTCTACCTGCCGACCACGTCGACGGCGATCCTCGGCGCGCCCCTCTTTTCCAACAGCGGGCATCTGGTCGCGCTCAACGCCCTTCGCCACCCCGAGCGTGGCGAGGTGGGCCTGGCGGTCCCTCCCGGCGCACTCCAGCACTTTGTTGAATCGCTCTCTGAGCCCTGAGCCTCGCCGCGATGCCATCTCCATCCACCACCGAAGACACCCTGCTTGAGGGGGTTCACGACGCCTTAGGACGCGCCGGGGTCGCCCCGGGAGATACGCTCGTGGTGGCGTGGAGCGGCGGACGCGACTCCACCGTGTTGCTCGATCTTCTACAGAGGATCGCACCGACACTGGACATCCACCTGGTCGCCGCCCATGTCGATCACGCGATGCGCGCGAGCTCATCGGACGATGCGGCACATTGCGAGGCTCGCGCTCAAGAGTCCGGCATTCACCTGGAACGCGTCACGCTCTCACCGGGTGAGGCGTCCAATCAGGCCGACGCGCGTCAGGCGCGTTATCAGGCGCTCGCCATGCTGGCGCGCCGGCATCAGGCGGCCGCGCTCGTGACCGCCCACCACGGCGACGATCGCCTCGAGAGCGCGCTCATCAACCTGCTGCGCGGCAGCGGCCTCGATGGTCTGGCCACCTTGCAGGAAGACACGACCCTCATCGTCAATAACGCCAGACTGCGGGTGCTTCGCCCCTTGCTCTTCGCATCGGCCGAAGATGTCGACGCTTACTCGCGCCGACGCAACCTCGTGTGGGTCGAGGATCCGACCAACGCCACCGACAGCTACCTTAGAAACCGCATCCGCCACGAGCTCACCCCCGCGCTCCGGGCGATCGCCGGTGAGCTCGCCCCGGCGCGCCGCACGCTGACAAACCTGGTGTCGGAGCGCCGGGCGGCAGACGCCGCCGCCGACGCCCTGGAGACGCGCGCCCGCCGCCCCCCGCTGGAGCCCGACGCACACGCCTTCGATGCGCACACTCTGAAAAACGCCCCTCGCGCCGTCTGCACCCGCGTCATCCTGCGCATCGCGCCCCACTTCGATCGCCAGACCCTCGCGCGCATCGCAGCAATGCTTCCCGAGGCCTTCTCGATCACCCCGAAATACCTGAGCGCCCCCGGGTTTCTGGTGCGCGTAAGCCACGGCCAGCTCGTGCTGCTGCCTTCGCGCGAGCGCGGGGGGCGCGATCGTCTGCACCCCACCGCAAGACCGGCGACCCTCGCCGCCGCCCCTCGGGGCCTGATTGACTGGCAGGGCTCTAAGCTCCGGTGGTCGACACTCCCTCGCGCCCTGGCCGCGCCCGACCACCCCGCCCGTCCCTGGCGCTGCCTGCTGCCGCCCCCTCCTCAGGGACACACGCTGACGCTGCGCGGCTATCGCCCCGGCGACACGCTGAATCGCATCACTGGCCAGGCCATATCAACGAGGTTCAAGGCCAGCGCCATCTTCCAGGCCGCGCGGCTCGGCGCCGACGTCCGCTGGTGCTGGCCCTGCATCGCCGACGCCGACGACACCCTGATCTGGATCGCCGGGCTGACGCCCCCTTCTCGGCCCGCTCAAACCCCATCATCGGAACACCTTATTGAGGTTATCGTACAACCGAGCGCCGCTCTGAGTGCAATTCTTCATTGGCAGCGGAAATAACCCCCCCGAAAAATCCCTTCTCCCCATCGACGCCGCACGCACCATCCGCGGCCCCGCAGATGGGTGACTCAAGCGCCGGGTGCGCTGTTGAACGCCCACATGCGAGGTGTTATAGCTTGTCGGTCCGGCCCCCCGCATTCGATGCTCTCGCCGGACTCCCGCGCGCTTCTAAAGGCAACCCCTTGAAGGCTCGCCATATACTCGACTTCGACGAGGCCAAACGTGCTCAACAAGATCCCCCTCCGCGCATCATTGATCTGGGGTATTCTCATCATCATGGTCGTGGTGGTTTTCAACATCATGACCGACACCTCCATCGACTCCTCCGAGATCTCCTTTAGCCAGTTCCGCAACGCGGTGGAGACCGGCCAGGTCGAGGAGGTCACCATCAAAGACCTCGAGGTCAAGGGCACCTTCAGCGAGGAGTTCGCCCGCGAGCATCACGAGGGCAAGACCGAGTTCAACACCGTGGGTCCGGTCGGCGAAGATCTTCAGGACATGCTCGCTGCGCAGCAGATCGAGTTCTCCTTTGATCGCGCCGACGAAGACGGCGTCTGGAAGACGATCCTCGTGACCTCCATCCCGCTGATTCTGCTGGTGATGGTCCTGATCTTCTTCATGCGCCAGTTCCAGGGCGGCGGCGGTGGCCGCGCGATGACCTTTGGGAAGTCGCGGGCGCGACTGCTCAACGAGAACCAGAACAAGGTCACCTTCAACGACATCGCCGGCATTGACGAGGCCAAAGAGGAGCTCCAGGAGATCGTCGAGTTCCTCAAGAATCCCAAGAAGTTCACCCGTCTGGGCGGTCGCATCCCCAAAGGTGTGCTGCTGATGGGCTCGCCGGGTACCGGTAAGACCCTGCTCGCGCGTGGTGTGGCCGGCGAGGCCGGCGTGCCCTTCTTCTCGATCTCCGGCTCGGACTTTGTGGAGATGTTTGTGGGCGTGGGCGCCTCGCGTGTTCGCGACCTCTTTGAGCAGGGCAAAAAGAACGCGCCCTGCATCATCTTCATCGACGAGATCGACGCCGTCGGTCGCCACCGTGGTTCCGGTATGGGTGGTGGGCACGACGAGCGCGAGCAGACGCTCAACCAGCTCCTCGTCGAGATGGACGGCTTTGAGTCCAATGAGGGCGTGATCCTCATCGCGGCGACCAACCGCGCCGACGTGCTCGACCCGGCGCTGCTTCGCCCGGGCCGCTTCGACCGCCGCGTGATGGTCGCGCCGCCGGATGTCCGAGGCCGTGAGCAGATCCTCAAGATCCACACCCGCCGCACCCCCATCGGCAAGACCGTCGATCTCAAAGACATCGCCCGCGGCACCCCCGGGTTCTCCGGCGCCGACCTTGAGAACCTGGTCAACGAGGCCGCCCTCCTGGCGGCGCGCTCCAACAAAGATCGCGTCGAGGCCATCGACTTCGAAGAGGCCAAAGACAAAGTCCTGATGGGCGCCGAGCGCAAGAGCATTGTGCTCACCGATGAGGAAAAGGCCGTCACCGCTTACCATGAGTCGGGCCACGCGATTGTGGCGCTGCGGCAGGCCAACACCGACCCGGTGCATAAGGTCACGATCATCCCGCGTGGTCGTGCCCTCGGTGTGACGCAGCAGCTGCCCACCAAAGATCGCTACAACCTCAACCGCGACTATGTGCTCGAGCGCATCGCGGTGATGATGGGCGGTCGCGCTGCCGAAGAGCTGATTTACAATCAGTTCACCACCGGCGCCGGTCAGGACATCAAGGTCGCCACCAACCTGGCGCGCCAGATGGTCTGTGAGTGGGGTATGAGCGAGGCGATCGGGCCGCTCTTCTATGGCGAGTCGCAGGAAGCCAGCCTCAGCACCACCCGCCCCTACAGCGAAGACCTCGCCCGCGAGATCGACGCCGAGGTGCGACGCATCGTCAAAGAGGCCTACCAGCACGCCTACCAGTTGCTTGAAGAGAACCGCGAGCTGCTGGAGCTGATGACCGAAGCGCTCCTGGAGTTCGAAGCGCTCGACGCCGATGAGATCCGCTACCTGGCCGAAGAGGGCAAGCTCGACTGGATCCGCGAGGAGCGCCAGAAGAAGATGGCCGAAGAAGCCGAGGAGGCCGAGAAGGCTCCCAAGACCGGCTTCGCCTCCAAGATCAAAGAGCAGGTCCCCCCGGTTGAGCCCAACCTGGCGCCCTCCAACACCTGGTAATGACTGAGTAAGCGATGGCTTTTCTGGCAGCCCCCCGGCCCAGAGCACACGTGCCGACCCTTGAGGTCGGCACGCGCGCTCTGCCCTTTGGAGATCGCGCCCACATCATGGGTGTGGTCAACGTCACGCCCGACTCCTTCTCCGATGGTGGGGCATACTTCGACGCCGAGCGCGCCATCGCTCACGGCCTGGAGCTGGCCGCCGCCGGCGCCGACATCCTGGATGTCGGCGGCGAGTCCACCCGCCCCGGCGCCGAGCCGGTCAGCCTCAATGAAGAGCTGCGGCGGGTGATCCCGGTCGTCGAGGGGCTCGCGCAACGCTGCGACGCCTGGATCTCGGTGGATACCTATAAGGCGGAGGTCGCCCGCCAGGCGATCATCGCCGGCGCGCACATCATCAACGACATCAGCGCGATGACCTTTGATGCAGCCATGGTGGAGGTCATCGCCACGCATGACGTCGGTGTGGTGCTCATGCACACCCGCGACCGCCCGCAGACCATGCAGGACGACCTGAGCGAAGGCGACATCGTCGCCGAGGTGGTCTCACACCTCGAGGAGCGCCTTCGCATCGCACGGGAAGCGGGCATCCCCGGCGAGCGTGTGCTCCTCGATCCGGGCATCGGCTTTGGGAAGAGTGTGGCGCAGAACTACTGCCTCATCCGCGAGCTGAGCCAACTTCGTGAGCTGGGGTGTGCTATCGTGCTGGGCACCAGCCGCAAGAGCCTCATCGGTGCGGTCACCGGCCGCCCCGCCTCCGAGCGTCTGATGGGCACCGCGGCGACAGTGGCCTGCGGGATCTTCGCCGGCGCCGACATCGTGCGCGTGCACGACGTCACAGAGCTCGTCGACGTCGTGCGCGTCAGCGAGGCGCTCTGCCAGATGGAGACTCACTGACTTAGATATGCAATTTTTTTGCTCCCCCGGGTGCTCTGGTTCACCATAGGCCCACTCGCGTCTCGGGGCGCTTACCTGTTGAGCTGGCCTACCTCACGTCGCGCCGGGCGACGTCTACTGGCAACGCATGGATCTTCTCTTCGACATCTTCCGGGTGGACTCGGGCTGGCAAGCCTTCTTCACCATCCTGGACATGACGATCGTCTTTATCGTCATCTATCGGGTGCTGCTGCTCATCAAGGGCACGCGCGCGCTGCAGATGTTGTTCGGGCTGATCTTTATCCTGATCTTTTTCTACATCTCGCAGGAAGATTACCTCAATCTGGCCACGACCCACTGGTTGATCGATATGTTTATCGCCAACCTGATCATCATCGTGGTCATCATCTTCCAGCATGACATCCGCCGCGCGCTCGCGCAGGTCGGCCGCGCCCCGATTCTGGGCGGCGCGCGCTCCTACGAAGAGACCTCCGTACTCGAAGAGGTCGTCAAAGCCTGCGTGATGCTCTCCAGCCGCAAGCTCGGCGCGCTCATCGCCATTGAGCGCGAGGCCGACTTAAGCCACTTCACCGAGGAGGGCATCAAACTCGACGCGGTGGTGACCAAAGATGTGCTCTTCACGCTCTTTTTGCCCGAGCATCAGAACCCGCTGCACGACGGCGCGGTGATCATTCAAAAGGGGCGCGTCTCGGCGGCGGGCTGCTTCTTGCCGCTGACGATCAACCCGCGCGTCGAAAAGACGCTTGGCACCCGCCACCGCGCCGGCATTGGCGTGACCGAAGATACCGACGCGGCCGTCGCCATCGTCAGCGAGGAGACCGGCACCATCTCGATCGCCTATGAGGGCGAGCTCCACCGTGACCTGGATGCCAACGAGATGCGCTCGCTCTTGCAGAAGATTTACCGCGCGGGCACCAGCTCGGCGCCGGCCGGATCGCTGCTGGAGCGGCTGAAAGTCGGCCTGCAAGACCGCGCCACCCCGCCCCCCCCTTCCAGTGACGAGACCGAGAAAGACGAGGTCTCCTCATGAGCTCCTTGAGTCTGCGCGCGGTGCTGCGCCACATCTTTGTTCACAACTTCTCGCTCAAGTTCATCGCGGCGGTGCTCACCCTGGCGCTCTACATCTGGGTCAGTGAGGATCGCGAGACGGTGGTCGCGAGCTTTGCGCCGGTGCGCATTGTGGTGCCCGAGAACCAGGTCCTGGTCTCCGATCCCCTCGACCGGGTGAAGGTCACCATCCGCGGGCGCTGGTCGGACATCAACCGCTTTGACCCGAGCAATCTCGAGCCCATCCGTCTGGATCTGACGCCGGCCGACAGCGACTCCATCGTCACCATCAGCGGCAACATGGTGCGCGTGCCGCCCGGGCTGCGGGTGGTCTCGATCGAGCCGAGCTCCATGTATGTGGAGCTTGAGCCGGAGGCCCAGCGCGTTGTGCCGATCATCCCTCAGACCACCGGCGAGCCGCAGAGCTCCTATGTGGTCGAAGGGGTCGATGTGACGCCCGGGCGCGTGACGATTCGCGGGCCGCGCTCGCGTCTGGAGCGCATCAACTCGGTGCAGACCGAGCCGGTCGATGTGGGCAACCGCAGCGAGTCGTTTGAGCGCAACGTGCAACTTCGCGTCGAAGACGGCCTGGTGCGTGTTGAGTATGATAGCCGCATCAGCGTGCGGGTGCGCATCGGCTCGGAGCTCATCACCCGCACCCTGGACGATGTCCCGATCACCGGGGTTAACACCTCACTCGACGTCAACATCTCGCCGGCCACCACCTCGGTGACGGTGCGCGGCCCCCGCGGGCTGGTCGAGGCGCTCGACCCCGACGTGGTGCGCGCCGAGATCGATCTGAGCGACGAGGATCGGCGTCCTCCCGGCACCTTCTCCAAGACCGTGGCGATTCAGAACCTGCCGCCGGGCGTGGAGATGACGCGGGTCTATCCGGACCGCTTCCGCGTGATCACCACCGAGCGTTGAGAGGACTTGCCCGCGGCCTGCGCCGTGTAGAGCTTCGTGGCCACGCTCGGTGAAGTCCCGGCCCGGCTTTAGCGGCCCATCCGATCATGCTATGCACGTGGCGCGCGCCGGCAGGCGCGCTGCCAGACGACGGCCTCTCACCCAGGGACCACGCCATGACCACCCGACAGCTTTTTGGAACCGACGGCATCCGCGGCGTCGCCAACCAGTACCCGATGACCGCCGACCTGGCGGTGCGCCTGGGCCAGGCCATCGCGCAGCACTTTAAGTGCCGCCCCGACGAGCGCCCTTTTGGCCACCGCACGCGCATTGTCATCGGCAAAGACACCCGCATCTCCGGCTATATGTTTGAGTCGGGTCTGGCCGCCGGCATCACCTCGATGGGCGCCGATGTGCAGCTGGTCGGCCCGCTGCCCACGCCGGGGATCTCGTTTTTGACGACCGGCATGCGCGCCGACGCCGGCATCGTCATCAGCGCCAGCCATAACGCCTACCAGGATAACGGCATCAAGATCTTTGCCTCCGACGGCTTCAAGCTCCCCGACGAGGTCGAGCTCGCCATCGAAGATCTGGTGCTGAGTGAGGGCAAACTTCAGCCCAACACCGACCGCATCGGTAAAGCCGCGCGCATTGATGACGCCACCGGCCGCTACATCGTCTTCTTGAAGAACACCTTCCCCCGCGATCTGACCCTGGACGGGCTGCGCGTGGTCGTCGACTGCGCCAACGGTGCCGCCTACAAGGTCGCCCCGGCCGTGCTGCGCGAGCTCGGCGCGGAGGTCTTCACCCTGGGGGTGGAGCCCGACGGCTACAACATCAACCAGGACTGCGGCAGCCTCCACCCGCACAACACCGCGCGCCGCGTGCGTGAGACCCGCGCCGACGTGGGCATCACGCTCGACGGAGACGCCGACCGCCTCATCCTCATCGATGAAAACGGCGACATCGTCGACGGCGACGGCATCCTGGCGCTCTGTGCCATCCACCTCCACGAGCAGGGCAAGCTCGCCGACAACACCCTGGTCACCACGGTCATGAGCAATGTGGGCCTGGAGGTCGCGCTGCAGAAACGCGGCATCAAGCTGGTGCGCACCTCGGTGGGCGATCGCTACGTGGTCGAAGAGATGCGCAACGGCGGCTACACCCTGGGTGGTGAGCAGAGCGGCCATATGATCTTTTTGGAACACTCGACCACCGGAGACGGCATGCTCGCGGCGCTTCAGGTGCTGGCGATCATGCAACGCCACAAGTGCCCGCTGAGCCAGCTGGCCCGGGTCATGAAGCCCTTCCCCCAGGTGCTGCTCAACCTGAAAGTTCGCGAGAAGCCGCCGCTCGAAGAGCTTGAGGCCTTCCAGAAGATGGTCCGCCAGGTCGAGAGCGAGCTCGCCGGCGAGGGCCGTGTGCTTGCGCGCTACTCGGGCACCGAGGCCAAAGCCCGCATCATGGTCGAAGGCCCCGATCAGCAGAAAGTACGTGCCTACGCCGAGGCGCTTCACGCCCAGCTCCGCGAACTCATCGGCGCCTGACTTTGATGATGTTTACCTGATGGATTAGGAGTTAGTGATGAACCCCACCCGCATCCGCCCCCGGCTGGGCGTCAACGTCGATCATGTCGCCACCATTCGCCAGGCCCGCACCACCCGTTACCCCGACCCGGTGAGCGCTGCGGCGATCGCCGAGCTCGCAGGCGCCGACCAGATCACCATTCACCTGCGCGAAGATCGCCGCCACATTCAAGATCGCGATCTTCGGGTGTTGCGCGAGACGGTACAGACCCGCCTCAACCTGGAGATGGCCGCCACCGACGAGATGTTCAAGATCGCCATGGAGGTCCGCCCCGACATGATCACGCTGGTGCCGGAGCGCCGCGAGGAGCAGACCACCGAGGGTGGCCTTGCCATCGTCGGGCAAGAGAAGACCCTGGGGCCTTACCTGGAGCGCCTGCGCCGTAGTGGGGCCCACTTAAGCCTCTTCATCGATCCGGATCCGGCTCAGATTGAAGCCAGCGCGGACCTGGGCGTCGACATCGTCGAGCTGCATACCGGCGACTACTGCGAGTCGGCCGCGGAGTTTACCAACACGCTCGCCCCCTCGGAGTTTGAGCGCGATCACGAGTGGCGTCGCCTCCGCGACGCCGCCTCCCGCGCGGCCAGCGCCGGGCTGACCGTGGCCGCCGGCCACGGCCTCGACTACAAAAACGTGCTCGCCGTGGCCGCGATCCCCGAGTTTGAAGAGTTCAACATCGGCCACAGCATCGTCGCGCGCGCCATCTACGTGGGCTTTGAGCGCGCGGTCGCCGAGATGATCGAGGCGCTGGCCGAAGGCCGGGCCCTGGCCGAGTGATTCCCGCCCTCGTGTGTTCCCCCTGCCCTGACTTAGCGCCGAAGTGACCTATGCACCTTGTGACCCCCGAGTCGATGCGTGAGATGGACCGCTGCACCATTGAGACCATCGGCATCCCGGCCGAAGTGTTGATGGAGCGCGCCGCCCGCGGCGCGCTGGGCGTCCTGCTGGAGCATTTCGCACCGCCCGCCGGCGCCCGCATCGGGGTGCTCTGCGGCATGGGAAACAACGGCGGCGACGGGGTGGCGCTGGCCACGATGCTCGACCACCTTGGCTACCATCCGGTGCTGGTGCTGATGGGCACCCCTGAGCGTTTCGGCCCCGAGGCGCAGCGCTTCCATAAGGTCGCCGAGAGCCTCATCGGCGATCGCCACCAGCTCAACGGGCTGGACGCCGCCGGGGTG
The DNA here is from genome assembly GCF_007997005.1 of Lujinxingia vulgaris. GTDB lineage: Bacteria > Myxococcota_A > Bradymonadia > Bradymonadales > Bradymonadaceae > Lujinxingia. The sequence goes on from NZ_VOSL01000048.1 coordinate 17,630, forward strand.
CGCCACGCGCTGAGCTCGCTGCCCCCCTGCGAGCTGTGGTGCGACGCGCTTCTGGGCACCGGGCTGGATCGCCCGGTGGAGGGGCGCTTTGCCTCGGCGGTGAAGTTTCTCAACGATCAGCCCGCGCCGGTCTTTGCGCTGGATACGCCCAGCGGTCTCGATGGTCGCACAGGCCAGGTGCTCGGGGTGTGCACCCGGGCTGAGGTCACCGCGACCTTCGGCTTTCCGAAGATCGGGCAGCTCCTCGACCCGGCGCGCGCATTCATTGGCACGCTCTGCCCGATCGACATCGGCATCCCGGCGCGCGTGCGCGACGCGGTCGGTGTCGAAGCCTTCGCGCTGGATGCGGACTGGCTTCAGGGCAAGATTCCGCCTCGCCCCACCCACGCCCATAAGGGCTCGGTCGGCAAGATCGCGCTCATCGGCGGCCGCGCACCCACAACCGGTGCCCTGACCATGGCCGCACGCGGCGCGTTGCTGGGCGGCGCCGGGCTGATCTATCCCGGCACCGATCCGCAGGGAGCGTTCAGCGCCCGTGCCACCCCGGAGATGATGGCACGCGCGATCTTCGGCGACGCCGGCGAGCTTCACGCCGACGCCTTAAGCCAACTTCTCGATCAAAGCGACACGCTTGTGATCGGCCCCGGGCTGGGGACCGACGAGGCTGCGCGTCAGGCGCTGCGACACGCGCTGACGGCCACCCCGCGCCCCACAGTCATCGACGCCGACGCGCTCACCCTGCTGGCACAAAATCCGGATCTTTTTCAGGCGGCCTGCGACCTGGCCTCGTGCGCGCCGGTCGTGCTCACGCCTCACCCCGGCGAGCTGGCGCGCTTGCTCGATCGCAGCGTCGACGAGGTCCTGAGCGACACCGTGGTCGCCGCTCGTGAGCTGCTCGCGCGCATCCCTGCGGTCATCGTGCATAAGAGCGCCGCGACAGTCGTCGCCGCGCCCGACAGCCCTCTGGGCATCAACCGCACCGGGAACCCGGGCATGGCCACCGGTGGGATGGGCGATGTGCTCAGTGGTCTTATCGCCGCATCGCTAAACGACCACCCCGACGATCCCTGGATGGCCGCGGCGATCGCGGTGTGCGTCCACGGGCTGGCCGGCGACGCGGCCCGCGACGCGGTGGGCACGCGCGCCACCACGCCCGGCGCGCTCCTGGAGCAGCTCGGTTCGGTATGGCGCAGGTTTGAGACATGATCTGCGGGCGTTGCTACCTCCGCGCGCTGATCCTTGCGCTCTTCGCCCTGATCCTCGCGGGCTGCGAGAGCCCCTCCGACCCCGCGGCGCTCGGCACCCTCTGCCTGCCCGAGCGCCAGGGGTGCCCCGACGCGGTGAGCCTCTCGCGCAGCGGCGTGGGCCGTAACGCCCTGGAGGTGGAAGTCGCCACCGATCTGAACAGCAGCGCCGAGCTCACACTCACGGTCTCCACCCCCTCCGAGATCGGCCTCCCTTCCGACACCCCACGAGTCGAGGAGCGCTGGCTGCTGGCCGCCCGCGATTACACCCTGGGGCCTGGCGAACGCGTCGTGGAGCGCATTGAGCCCTCCGAGCTCACGGTGGCGCCCGAGCTGATGGTGGCGCTTGAGGGCCCTGACAACACAGGCCCCGTCGAGCTCACCTACCTGCTGATCTCCGAACCGCTGGAGTGCATCGACGACAACGACTGCGCTCGACGTGAGCGCTGTGAGCCGGTGTACGGCCGCTGCGCCAACTGCCTGAGCGACTCCGACTGCGCACCCACCCAGAGCTGCTCCCGCCAGAACGGCCGCTGCTTCCCCGAGGCCCAGTCTGGTTGCCAGTCGGCCTCCGGAGGCCCCCCGGCCGCACTTCTCGTTGTGCTGACCGCGCTGGGCGTAATCCTGCTAAGGCGTCGCCAACACCTCACACGCCCTCTATGGGTGCCTGCAGCTACGCTGACACTCGCCCTGCTCGCCATAGCCCCTGGCGAGGCGCAGGCGGCCCCGGGGGCATCGTTGAGCGTGGGTGCAGGAGGCCGTCTGCTCCTGGGGGGCGTCGCCACCGGTGCCAGCCCCGGCTGGGGCGTGGCTCTGAACCAGGAGTTTCGCTGGCGTTTTGCCGGCTTGAGCCTGCATTTTTTAAGCGGCAACCACGCCACACAGAGTGACAGCCCGCCGTTTGAAGCGAGCGCGCAGACCTTCGCTCTGGGGGGCGGACCGCGTGGCTATTATCCTATTGGCCCGATCGAGGCGCAGCTCGGGTTCGACTACATGCGCGTCGGGCTGGCGGGCACCGGGCTGGTGCAGAACACCGGGCTTGAGCGCGACTTTCACGCGCTGGGCGGAGTGGCCGCAGCGCGCTGGAGTTTTGGGGACTTCCACCTCATCGGGCGCGCCACCTACCACGAGCTTGTGGACGCATCGGGCAGAATGCTCGGGCTCGACGTGATGGTCGGGATGGGCTTTTAGCGTCGACCCCGCGCGAGACCGACACGCGTATCCTCTCAGCGTTTTGACTCTTTCTCGCGCAGCTCTTTGAGCCGGGCCTTGAGCTTCCGACGACTGAGCACCCGGGCCTCGACCAGCATCTCGGCCAGCGACTGCAAGATCGCCTTCTGGTACTCGACCTCCCGCTCCAGACGCGTGATGTGCTGACGCTGTCGCGCAACCACCTGGGCCAGCGTCGGTTCATTCTCGGCGCCGTCGGTCTCGTCGTTGTCGAGAAACCCGAAGGGTTGGCGATCGATGGGGAAGAGCCCCGACTCGCCACTGTCGAAACCAGGCGCAGCGCTCTGACTGGGATCCAGGGGGATCAAGCCCGAACCGGTGCGACTGTAATGGGCCTGACTTCCGGTGCGCCCGCGCCGCTCAAAGCCCGAGGCGTTGAGCCGGCTGGAGCTGGGCTGCTCGTAGGCGTCCGACGACGCATCAAGCTGGGCGTCAAAGTCGTTGAGGGCGCCGGCCATATCGCCAAAATCGCGCTCCCGCGCGCTGTGTCCGCTGGCGCTGCGCCGCGGCGACGGCGTCGTCGAACCGCCTCGCGACGCTCCGGCGCGCGAGGAGCTTCCGGCATCCGACGCGCTCCTCGATGCGCCCATCGAAGGCTTTGGCGTCTTTCGTGGCGCGCTCTCTTTGCCGAGCTGATGCTCCTCCAACGCGTCGGTGAACGCATCTTCAAAGCCGTCAAAGAAGTCTTCGCCGGGCTGCGGCCCCGGGCTGGTGCTCTCGCTGAGGCTGGGTTTGCCGGCCTCGCCGCGGGCGTTCTTCACCAGATCGAAGAAGGGGTTGTCCTCGGCGGCGTGAAGGTCGACCTGGCGGGTCGGGCCACTGTCATCGAGGTGCACCACGCGTGTGGCCGGCTCATGGGCGTCGCCGGGCATGTGGCGAGGCGGCCGCGCGCGGGCCATCGCCGGAGGCTGCACGGGCGCGGCCACGGTCTTGTCGGCGGCGTGTTCGTGGTTGTAATGCCGAAAAATCTCGCGCTCCAACGTCGAACGCGGTGCGATGACCAGGGATGGCGAGATCCCGGTGGCCTCGCGAACCTCCTGGAGGACGGGGCGGGCGCGGTCGGCATCGAAGACGACCATCTCCAGCTCCCCGCTGGCCTCGTTGTAGGTGATCGCCAACACGCCGAACTCCTCGGCGCGCTCCGAGCTGACGAGCGCCAGGGCCTCGGGCTGCGCCTGGATCGAGGGTCGCTCGTGAACGCGGAGTCCCAGATGCTCGGCGATGGCGCGGGCGAGCTGGCGCTCGTCCACGCCGGCGCGGGTGATCAGCTCTTCGACCACCGAGCCTTTCGACATGGAGGCGCGCAGCACACACCGCTGAATGTCCTGTCGACTGACCACCTGCTGCGCGACCAGATGGTCGACAAGTTGGCGTTCCATGGGCATTGGCCCCTGTATTCTGACAAAAAGTGAACTTCTGTATCGAGCTAGACCCCGCCAATCTAATACGCGGAGGGAAGGGATGGCAAAGCGTTTTGCCCCGGCGCGTCGATCCGCGCGATCTGCGCCCGCAGCGTCCGGCGACCTCCGCTTTCTGGCAGCGCCATCCGCATGACGAGATCACTGACGATCACCTGTCCTCGCTCCACATCCCAGAGCAGCGTGCCCTGACCTTCGCCCTTCACGTGAAGCGCGTCAGGTGAGGACGTCTCCCCAACTTCCCGAAGCTCGATCGCGATCCGACGCTCGATCCAGAAGACGGGGCGGCCCTCGTGCATGATGTGCTCCCGCAGTCGATCTTCCACATCCACCCGTTTGACCAGATGCGTCGCAAGCGCCGCATTATCGGGGACCGGTAGCAGCCCCGCATCATCGAGGCGGTATCGCCAACGCTCGCCAGCGAGCTGCGCGTCCAGCGGAAAACGCGGCGTGAGCAAGCGGTGAAGATCGTCGAGCAGCGCCACGCCCCAGGCTCCTGCAGCCTGCGCGGGCCGCCCCCGCTCCGACCGACCCCCACCGCCCATCCGATCCCGGGCACGCTGATAGACCGCCCCCTTAAGCGCCCGCTCCTCCTGGGCGGCGCGAAACCCGATCACCGGTGCCCCCGCCCCCCGGACCTCCAGCGTCGCGGACTCAACCTCCACGCGTTGAATCAACGCCTCACCGTCCGCGCTCTCCTGACTCGACCATCGCGAGTACGCCTCCAGATCTATTTTATTTTTTAGCGCATCCGACGCCTCATCGTGCTCCCAGCGCGCGCGCAAGCGGTACCGCACCGGCGAATGCCCCGCATAACGCAGCGTGAACGCCTCGCCGGCCGCCGGCGCGCCCTGCCAGTCTGGCGAGAGGGGCGGCGGCACAAACGCCTCACTGGAGGCGAACGCCAGGTGTGTGGAGTCGTCGCCTTGCGGCGACTCCAGCGCCCAGAGCCCGGCAAGCGTCGCCACCAACCACGCCCCCAACACCATCGGGTAGCGCTTCGGAGGTCGCGTGGCTTCGTCATCACGGCTCTGCACATTCTGCACGGCGCGCTCCATTCATCTCACCAGCCTTGACGCTAACGCATGCCCCACGCGATCTTCAACGCCGCGAACGCCCCCCGGCCCCCGACGAGCTCCTTCAATGACTTCACGACGTTTTGAATGCACCCGTTGCCAGCGATGCTGCGCACGCCCAGGCCAGGTCGAGTTCAGCGCGCCGGAGGTCTTTCTGGCCGCATCATTTCTGGGCGTGCCCCCCGACGAGCTGACCGAGGCCTACATGCACCCCCGGGGCTCAGGCTGGGTCATCGCCGTCGATGAGGGCTCGCCATGCCCCTTTCTGGGGAAACGCGGCTGTGAGATTCACCCGGTGAAACCCTCCCAATGTCGCACCTACCCCTTCTGGCCGGAGATCCTCGACGAGCCCGGCGCCTGGCAGGCCGAAGCGACCTGGTGTGAAGGCATCGGACGTGGCCCCCTCTATAACGACGACGCCATCGCCGCGATCCTCGTTGGCGAGCGAGACACCTTCGAGAACGACGCCGACGTGGGCTAACGAACACGCGCTCACCGCGGGCGCTCTTCGCCCCCATCGCCTATCGACCCAGGCGTCCCCTCACCCCAGCGCCGCAGCAAAGGCTGAGACCGCGTCCTGCATGCACCCGCGTGCATCCGCGAGCTCCGAGTCGTTGAGGGTTCGAGTCCCCAGACCGAGCAGCAGCGTATCCACCGGCTCCATCGCCCGGTCGCCGGCGGGGTGCGCGCGGCGAGTGGTCTCAAGTCCCTCGCCGGGCACCACCGCGCCGAAGATCCCGTCGGTGTCGCGGTAGGGCCAGTCGCGCACCAGCTCAAAGAAATGACGGGCGGCCGCGATCGCCTCATCGCGGGCCAGCTCCTGCCCCGTCGGGTACGCACCCCGCTCGGTGGCCGCCAGCTCAAAGAAGGTGCGAATGAGCCTGGGGTTGGTGATCACCAACCCGTAGAGGTAGGAGTCGGGCACCGCCGCGATCACAAGCTCCACCTCCGGGCGTTTGAGCACCGCGTGCGCCGCGCAGAGGTAATCCTCACAGATGAAGCGGTCGTAGACGCCACAGTCGCGACCGTCGACCCCCTGATTCTGAAGCGGATGCACCAGACAGCCCACGCGCCCCGCAGGATCGAGCCCGTCGAGCAGCCCCAGAAAGGGGCAGCTCGCAAGCTCGCCGAGCAACTTCACCTCGGGCGGATCTTCCCACCGCGCGCGAAACGCCCGCAGCGAGGCCTCATCCTCGATCGAGGCATCCCGGCGAAACGCCCGGGTGCGCTCGACCAGACGCGCCATCAGCGCGGCCTCATCGCTTATGCGATGGTTGTACATCCCGCAGCAGGCCCCGCAGCTCTTCTTGCCATCCGGGTGACAAAGCGCGCGGCGCGCGCTGCTCTCGGAGACGCCGGCATCCACCCTCAGTCACACTCCTGCTGGGCGTTGAGCAGGCGCGCGCCCTGAGGCGCCTCAAACTCAAACCCGCTGTCGGGCAGGTTGCGGTTGACCCGGGTGTTCTGGAAGACAATCTCGTTGGTGTTCCCATAGGGGTCGTAGACGGTCGTGCGGGTCACCTGGAAGGTCTGCGGGTCGACGCGAAAACGCAGCTCCCTGTAATGCGGCGTGGGCTCTTTCGGCGTGAGCTTAAGCTCGGGAGCCTGCGCGGTGGAGCGCTCGCTGAGCTCGGCGTTGAACTCCTCGAGCAGATCGCCCTGCCCCATCAAAAAGCGCAGGCTCGTGGGCAGCTGGCTGTCTTCGAGGCACTGCTTGAAGACCTGCTGAAACTCGAACTCATAGATCCAGAAGGCCGAACCATCACTCACCAGCACCCGCTCGCGCTGGGTGGCGTCGGTGGGGCTGTAGTAGTCCCAGCGCATCTTTCCGGGCTTCTTGAAGTAGACGCGGCCGCGCGAGCGCTTGCTCTCGCCAGCGGCGATGTCGGTGTAGGTCTGGGCAAACGCCGCCTGAAAGTCGCTCGTCTCCTGGTAGAAGCGCTGCACCCGGCGCGCGACATCCTCCGCGCTCATCTCCGCCGGCGCCTTCGCCACCTCGGCCGTCTCGCCCGCCTCCTGGGCCAGCGGCTGGCTCAGCGCGGTGAGCGCAGCGAGTGAACCCGCCGCGGCCGCCGCTGCGATCTTCATCCAGGGTGTCATCATCGCACGATCCTTCACGCTAACCTCTCATTAAGTTCAGGTGCGCCCTTCGCGTTCGAAGAGCACCGTCAGGGCTCGGGTGTAAGACGCCGGCCCCGTCGAATTATTCGTCTGCACATCAGCCCGCCCGCACCCTCCGCCCGCCGGGGGCGCCGAGTCACTCAGGAGACGAGCTCCTCGGAGGCGTCCTGCTCCGCATTGCGGCGCTCGATCTCCACGCTGATGATGCGCTTGGCGTCCGCTTCAATAACGCGGAACACCAGATCGTTCCACACGATCTCGTCGCCGGCCTCCGGCACACTCCCCGACTGCGAGAGGATGAACCCGCCGAGCGACTCGTAGTCCGGGTGCTCGGGAAGCTCCATATCGTAATACTCTTCCAGATCGTAGATCGGCACCCGCGCGTCGGCCATCACCCGCGCCTCATCAATCGCGATGATCTGGGCGGGCTCGGTGTCGTATTCGTCCTGAATATCGCCAAAAAACTCCTCGATGATGTCCTCCAGCGTGATCAGGCCCGCCGTGCCGCCGAACTCATCGACGACCACCGCCATATGGATGCGGTTGATCTGGAACTCCGCAAGCAGATCCGCGATGCGCTTGGTGGCCGGCACAAAATAGGTCCGACGCAGAAGTTTGCTCAGATCAAAGTCCTGTCGGGCCGCCATCAGCTGAATGACGTCCTTGGCGTAAAAGAGCCCCACGATATCATCGATCGTCTCGCGGTAGACCGGGATGCGGCTGTGGCCGCACTCCATGAGCACCTCAAGGACCTCCTCAAGGTTGATCTCCTCGGGGATGGCGACCATGTCGGTGCGCGGCACCATGATCTCGCGTACGACCGTATCGGGGAACTCAAAGACCGAACGCAGCAGGCGCTCGCGATCCTCGGGGATCTGCCCCTCCCGCGAGCCCAGATCGATCATGTACTGCAGCTCCTCGTTGGTAGCGTAAGGCTGGCGCTCATCGACGCTGCCCCCCACAAGGCGCATCACCCCGGCTGCGAGTTTGTTGAAAAAGAAGGTGGCCGGGGCAAAGAGCGCCACCGGAAGGCGCATCGGCCACATCACCACCGAGGCCAGCTGCTGGTTGCGCACCCGCGCGATCGTCTTCGGGGTGATCTCGCCGAAGGTCAGCAGCAAGAAGGTCATCGCGCCAACCGCCACCGGGATCGCCCATTGCGAGGCCGCCGTCGAGCCCAGGAGGCGAGCCGCAAGATCGGTGGCCAGCGCCGAGGCCGTGATGTTGAAGATGTTATTGCCGATCAAGATCGAGGTCAGCACCACCAGCGGCTTATCCCGCCAGAGACGCAACGAACCCACTCCTTTTTCCTCGATCAACCGCTCGGTCTGACCTTCGCTCAACGAGGTGAGCGCAGTCTCCGAGCCTGAGAAGTACGCAGAGCCTATCAGGCAGGCAATAATGCCGATGACTTCCGCTATGACAACGTCCAACGCCGTCGACCTGGGCTAAAGTTGATCCACTGCGGGGCGGCCTCGTAAAGGCGGCACCCTGCTCCCTGAACCCGCGGCCCGAGCACAGCGCCCGGCCGAAACCACGATCCAGAATCAAGAGCGATACCATGGTAACGCCCCATCACCCCAATTATTTCAGAGCCTCGCGCCGATGTCGATCCTCGCGGCCTCGCCGAAGGTTCGAGCCGCTACTCAGGCGCGACGACGTTCGTTACGCTGCCCCTTTGCCCTGCCCACCCTGTCAAATCGCCGCTCTGAGACGCCCTCCCCGAGCGTCTTCCGGGGCGTTTCGATAACGCGAGCGCGACGTCAACGAGCTCGGCGATCGTCTGCAGCGCCTCGACCGCAACCTCACCGAGGCGGCGCAGCGTCTTGGCGCCGATGGAAGCCTGTGGTGGCGCGACGCGTCGTTTATCAGCGCCCTGAACGCCTCGCCCGAGGCACGCGAGCAGCTGCGTCGGCAACGCGTCGCTGCCGCCCAGGTCATTGAGGCCGCCCGTGACGACCTGACCCGCTTCCCTGAACGACTTTTTGCCTCCCGCATCAACGAGGCCTCGCTTGAGCTTCCCACACTCAGCGACGAGGACCAGGCACGTCGCACCCCGGTCGAAGCGCCCGCCGCAATGCCCGGCATCTGGGGGTGGCTAGCGGTGATCGCCCTTTTGGCGTCGATGCTTGCGAGCACCCGCGGCGGACTGCGTGCCGTCAAACTCAAACGCCTGATGGAGCACATGCCCACAAGCCCAATCCGCGGCATCACCTACGGGCTGACCGAGGTCTGCGGAACCCCCTCTCGCCAGAGTCAACAACGAGAACTCTTCGGCCCGGTCTCCGGCCGCCCCTGCCTCTACTACCGCTACGTGATCACCCGTCGCTCCGACGACAAAACCATCACCGAGAAAGACGTCACCGCACACGCGCCCTTTCTGCTCACCGACGCCAGCGCCTCGGTGGTGGTCCATCCCGCCGAGGCGACCTTCTACACCGACCACGTCGTCTCCAAAAAAGAGGGCTCACGCACCTACTCCGAGTACGCGATCTACACCGACGACACGATCTACGCCCTGGGCTTCGCCGGCCTCTCCGACGAGGTCCACGACCACCTTGAGGTGCTGCATCACCCGGATCTTCCCCTGATCATCGCCGCGATCCCCGAGCGTGAACTTCACTACCGGGTCGATCGCAAAGAAAACGTCCTGCTGGGCCTGGGTGTGGCCCTGACCGCGTCGTTAGGCATGTACACCTTCACAAGTTTTGGCACCTTCGGCGCCGGAGACTACGTCTACGCCACGCTTACAAGTTGTGCGTACACCGCGGCGTGTTTTGTCGCGTTGCTCTACAACGACCTGGTGTTTGTGCGGGAGCGTGTGCGCCGCGGCTTTGCCAACGTGGAGGTCGCGCTCAAGAAGCGCTTCGATCTGATCTCCGCGCTGCTCCCCGTCGTGGAGTCGTATGTCGCTCACGAGCGCGAGACCCTGGACGCCATCGCGACAGCGCGCACCCACATCCCGGCCGAGAGCCCCTCAGCGGCCGCGCTTCACAAGAGCTCCGAAGCCATCTCGCAGAGCAACCAGGCCAGCCGCGCGCTCGTTGCGCTGCGGGAGTCCTACCCTCACCTGCAGGCGGACACCCACGTCAACGCGCTGATGCAAACCCCGACCGATGTTGAAGATGAACTCGCGCTGATGCGCGCGGGTTCTAACGATACCGTGGAGCACTACAACACCCGCATCGCGAAGCTCACCGAAGTGCTGATCGCGCGCACCTTCGGGTTTGCGCCGGCGATGTACCTCCATGCGACGATCGCCCGCCAGAGCCCGGCTCCCGATCTCAGCGCGCTTCACACTGAGCAGGCCCCTGCCTCCTCCTGATCTCCGGCGTCGCCGCGGTGCCGGCGACCTGCGACAAGCTGCCGCAGCGCAGCGAGGAATGCCCCCGGGAAAGGCGCGCGTTGGGCGAGTGTTGCGATTCGGGCGGCTCCGTGCCACAAGGAGCCCGGGCCCGGGTGGCCCAACATTCGTCACGGTGCGCCCCGCCGCGCGCCGCTTCCCTCGCCAGCACCAGCGTCCGGCCCCCATGACTGCCCGAAGTCCGATCCGCCGCCTCTTCCCGATCCTGCTGCTCAACATCACCGGGTTCGCCATCGCCATTCCGGTGCTGCCTGCCCTGGCCGAAGCGCTGGGTGGCAGCGCCGTGGATGTGGGGTTGCTCTACGCCACGCAATCCCTGGGGCAGTTCATCATGGCGCCGATCTGGGGCCGCCTCTCCGATCGCGTCGGCCGAAAGCCGGTGCTCATGGCCACCTTCCTGGCCGCGGCGCTCCTGGAGCTGCTCACCGCGCTGACCATGAGCTTGCCGCTACTCTATGCGGCACGCTTTACCGCAGGCCTCTGCGCGGGCAACGTCGCCACAGCCAGCGCGCTGATCGCCGACAGCACCGACGCCAGCGGACGCAGCCGCGGCATGGCCGTCATCGGGATCAGCTTCGGCCTGGGCTTTACGCTGGGTCCTGCGATCGGCGCGATCGTCGGAACCTTCGCCCAACCCGGCGCCGGACTGATGGGCGCGGGCCTGCCCTTTGCTGCCAGCGCGATCCTGAGCCTGATCACCTTTGTCCTTGCGGCCTTCGTGCTCATTGAGCCTCCGGCCACCGAAGAAACCCGCCGCGCCAACCGGGTGCGTTACCGCCCCGCGCGCGTCAGCGAGCACCTCAAGAAGGCCCCGATCTTCGCGCTCTGCGCCCTCTTCTTCGTCTACACCGTGGCGTTGGCCGTGCTCGAAGGGACCTTCTTTCTCTACATGTCGGACACCTACGGCTACGACATCGTCGAGGTCGGCTTCATCTTCGCGGCGATGGGCGTCGCCATGGCGATCTTCCAGGGCGGCGTCGGCCCCATCTCGCGCCGACTTGGCGACCGACGCATGACCGGAGTGGGCCTGGCGGCGCTGGCCGTCGGCCTGGCGCTTGCGCCGCTGAACCCCTCTCTGCTCTACCTCTTCGCGATGCTGGGCGTCGCTACGATAGGGCGAGCGCTGGTGCATCCGGGGATCCTCTCGATGACCTCCCAGCAAGCCGACGATCCACGCCACACCGGACAGATCATGGGCATCCTGCAATCGGCCTCCAGCCTGGGACGCATCGCCGGACCTGCCGCCGGCGGCCTTCTCTTCGCCGCCCTCAGCCCGTCGGCCCCCTTCGTGCTCGCCGGCGTGTTGCTGGGGATCGCCGCGGCCCTGTGGTGGATCATCTGGCCGCGCCTGCGCCCGAATCAGCTGCATGGCTAAGACCACAAGACGCAAGGCTTAGCGCCCGGGGTACGCTTATGCGTCAAATTGCCACATCGCTTTGCCTCCCTCCAAACTGGCCCTCGCGCGGGTGCGCTGCTACCTTCTGCAGCGTGAAGACCGGCAACGCAAAATACGCGTTTTTTCAACACCTTGCCCCCGACCAGGGGTAACCTTGCGTTATTGCTGGAATATTTCACACCCAACTTGCCCGACCTCGCCGAAACTCACTCTCGCCGCGAAAAATCAAGGCGAAACGCGATCTTAGGTGAGGACATAAACGTATTGACAAGCTCGCGCAGCGCGTGTGAATAAGGGCCTCGTTTTCGAAGGGCATTTTGCTCTTATTGAATCTGGCGCCCCGCGCCTGCTCGACGAAGTTATCCCATCGGTTCACGGAGTCGTTGGACGTATGAATGCTCGTTATCTGACCATCGCTGGCATCCTGGTGCTCGCCGCCGCGATCGGGTTCTCGGCCTGCTTTAATCCCCGGCAAGGCTACGCTCCCGAACAGCCCATCGCCTTTAGCCACCAGCTTCATGCAGGGATCAATGAGATCCCCTGTGGCTACTGTCACGTTAACCCCGGCGAAGGCCCCGTCTCGGGCGTCCCTTCGGTCAACACCTGCATGAACTGTCACTCGCAGGTCAAAACCGACAGCCCCGAGATCCAGAAGATCCATAAGAGCTGGCGTGAGGGCACCCCGATCAAGTGGGTGAAGGTGCACGACATGCCTGACCACGTGCAGTTCAGCCACACCCCGCACATCAACCGAGGCATCGACTGCTCGGAGTGCCACGGTGCGGTCAACCGCATGGACGTGGTCGAAGTGACCAACCCCTTCAACATGGGTTGGTGTGTGGACTGCCACCGGCAGCCCCAGCACAACGCCCCGATCGACTGCGTGACCTGTCACTACTGATCGTCAGGCTGCGCGGTGTCTGAGAACGACCCGCCGCGCAGGTTCGCGATCTCAGTTGAAGGCGCCCCCCCAAGCGTAAGCACGGCGCCGAGGAAGTTTTCACTCAACGTCAGGTCGGCCTGTGTCGCATAGACCACCGACCCGTCTGCCCCACGAATGGCCGCTATGAGTAAGCACCTCAAAGATCCCGATCTTCCCAAGCACTCGGAACCGCAACCGGGCGCCTCGGCGCTTCTGCGCGCCGACGCCCAGGGTGATGTCACGCTGAGCTTCTCCGACGGCTCTGAGCCTTTGAAGATGAACCGCCGTGACTTCCTGCGGGTGAGCAGCGTCGCTGCGGCCACCGCGGCGATGAGCAGCGCGGCGTGCCGTCGTCCCGTGCGCGAGATCGTCCCCTATGTCGATCGCCCCGAAGAGGTGCGCATCGGCATGTCCAACCACTACGCCAGCGTGTGCACCGCCTGCCCCTCGCAGTGCGGCATGCTGGTGAAGTCGCGCGCCGGTCGCCCGATCAAGCTCGAGGGCAACCCCCAGCACCCGGTCAGCCAGGGTGCGCTCTGCGCTCGCGGCCAGGCCTCCTATATCGACCTCTACGACCCGGACCGCCTGCGCGACGCGCAGCGCGTCAGCGGGGAGAGCGTCTCGGCGGTCAGCTGGGAAGACATCGACGCGCAGGTCGCGGCCAAGCTCAGCGAGATTCGCGGTGGCGGCGGACTGCGCATCCTCACCGGTGCGATGCACGGGCCGGCCACTGACGCGCTGATCGCCGAGGTGACCTCCAGCGTGCCCAACGCGCGCCACTACACCTATGAAGCGCTGGGCGACGACGCGATGCTCGCGGCCAACGAGGCGTCTTACGGCAGCGCACACATCCCGCACTACCGCTTCGATAAAGCCAGCCTCATCGTCACCTTCGGCAGCGACTTTTTGGGCACCTGGCTCTCCCCCTCGGAGTTCACCCGCCAGTTTGCCAGCCGTCGTAACCCCGACGGGGAGATGTCGCAGCTGATCGCGTTTGAGCCGACGCTCACCCTGACCGGAATCAACGCCGACCAGCGTGTGCGCGTTCGCCCCGACGCGATGGTCGATGTGGCGATGGCCGTGGCTCATCAGCTCTTCACCGCACACAACCCGCAGGGCGTGCCCGCCGGCGCGGTGCGCCAGGCGCTGAACGCCTTTGCTCCGGCTGCGGTTGTGGAGCGCCTCGGTGGTGATCTGAGCGTCGAGATCATTGAAAGCGTCGCGCAGAAGCTCTCGCAGACCGCCGGCAAGTCCATTGTTGTGGCGGGTGGCAACGCCAGCGCCACGAGCAACGGCGTGGCGCTCGAGAGCGCGGTCAATCTGATCAACGCCGCGCTTGGCAACGACGGGCAGACCATTGAGCGCGATCGCCCCAGCTACGGCGCCGCCGGTTTGGCCCAGCTTCAGGCCCTCATCGCCGAGATCGAAAGCGGCGATGTCGACATGCTCATCATCAGCGGCACCAACCCGGTCTACTCGGCCCCGGCCTCGCTCAATGTGGCTGAGGCGCTGGCCAAGGTGCCCCTCGTGGTCAGCACCTCGACGCACTTCGACGAGACGGCCCGCCAGGCGCACTACGTCGCCACCGGCTGCCACTCGCTGGAAGCCTGGGGTGACTCCAACCCCCGCGTCGGTGTGCACGCGATCCGCCAGCCGGCGATCCTGCCCCTCTACAACACGCGCTCCTTTGAAGACAGCCTGATGACCTGGTTCGGCACCGCCGAACTCAGCAGCACGCTGGCTGCCTTCATCCCGGCGCCGCCCCAGCCCGCCGGCAACCGCCCGGGCGCGGGTCAGACCTACGACACCGGCCCCTTCTACCGCTTCCTGCGCGACTTCTGGCAGCGCGAGGTCTATCCGAAGGCCGACTCCCTGGCGAGCTTCGATCAGTTCTGGCTCTCGACGATGCGCGAAGGCGTCTACCTGAGCAACGACGCTCAGAGCGCCCCCTCGCTTCGCGTGCGTCAGACCGTCGCCAACCTGCCCTCCGCGCCCACCGAGTTTGAGGCCGCTGGCGACCTGGGCAACAAGGTCATTCAGCTCTTCGCCTCGATCCCGCTCTACGACGGGCGCCAGGCCAACAACGGTCACCTCCAGGAGCTCCCCGACCCGGTCAGCAAGCACGTCTGGGGTTCCTACGCGATGGTCAGCTACAAGACCCTCAAGGGCGCCAAACTCGAAAACGGCCAGTACATCACAGTGCAGGTCGAGGGCGGCCCCGAGCTGAGCTTCCCGGTGATCATGGTCCCGGGCATGCACGATGACGTCATCGCCATCCCGCTCGGTTACGGTCGCACCGGCGCTGGCGATGTCGCCAACGGCGTGGGCGCCAACGCCTTCAAACTCTCGCAGAGCGGTGAGAACGGCGTGCTCTTCTCGGGCATCAAAGCCACGATCAAGAAGACCGAGAAGGTCGAGGTCCTCTCCACCGTGCAGCAGGGCAACGTCATCGATGTGGACTACCACCGCATCATGGCCACCGCCGAGCTCAAGGAGTACCGCGAGAAGCCCGACGCCGGCATCCACCACCCGGTGGCCACCAAGAACCTCTGGGAAGACCACGACTTCGGTAACCTCAAGTGGGGCATGTCCATCGACATGTCCAAGTGCACCGGCTGCTCGGCCTGCGTGATCGCCTGCCAGGAAGAGAACAACATCCCGGTCGTCGGCCGCCAGGGCATCCTGGAAGGTCGCGAGATGCACTGGATGCGCATCGACCGTTACTACCAGCTGCCCGAAGAAGCGGTGAAGATCCGCTCCTCGGTCACCGACGACCCGATGTACAGCTCCGAGCCCGAGGTCGCCTTCGGCGAGTACCTGGATAACCCGCGTGTCTTGATGCACCCGATGCTCTGCCAGCACTGTGACCGCGCTCCCTGTGAGACGGTCTGCCCGGTGCTTGCCACCATGCAGAGCAGCGACGGCCTCAACCAGATGAGCTACCAGCGCTGCGTGGGTACCCGCTATTGCTCCAACAACTGCCCCTACAAGGTGCGCCGCTACAACTGGTTCAACTACTCGGAGAACCGCGGAGATACCTTCTTTGCGCGCCTCTACCCCGAGCTCAAAGAGCACGGTCGCCTCAACCAGACCGAGCCGCTTCAGCTGGGACTGAACCCCGACGTCACCGTACGTACCCGCGGGGTCATGGAGAAGTGCACCTTCTGCGTCCAGCGCATCCGTCGTGGCAAGTGGGAGATCATGAAAGAGGGTCGCCGCTCCTTCCGCCAGGGCGAAGTCGTCACCGCTTGCCAGCAGGCTTGCCCGGCCGAAGCCATCGACTTTGGCAACGTCCTCGACGACTCCCACACCGTCTCGAAGATGCACAAGTCACCCCGGGCCACCTTCGCGCTCAGCGATATCAATACCCGGCCTGCGGTCGCTTATATGACCAGCATCTGGAACACCGACGAAGAGCTCGTCTAAGCACCCATTGTTGTCGGGGCGCCACGAACAAGGCGCCCCGGTCCCCCGATGTTTTGATCCACTGACGCTCCAAAGAGTTCCGGCATGAAACAGAGTGAACTACAGGGACGCCCCCGGGCAGCCGAAGCCGAAGGGCCTTTTGGCGGCCCGCTGGCCCGGCGAGAGCCCCTCGTCGCCGATAATAAGACCTGGGCGCAGGTCGATGATGACATCGCTCGCCATACCGAGGTGATGCCCACGGCCCGATGGTGGGCGGTGTTCGTCCCCTCGGTGTTGCTGATGCTTGTCTTCCTCAGCTCGCTGGGTGTGGCCATTGGTACCGGTATCGGTACCAGCGGCATCAGCCACCCGGTCGGCTGGGGGGTGTTCATCATCAACTTCGTCTTCTGGATTGGTATTGGACACGCCGGGACGCTGATCTCGGCCATCCTCTTCCTCTTCCGCCAGAACTGGCGTACGGCCATTAACCGCTCGGCCGAGGCGATGACGATCTTCGCCGTTATGGTCGCCGGTCTCTTCCCGCTTTTGCACACCGGCCGCCCCTGGTTTGCCTACTGGCTCTTCCCGCTCCCCAACGGGCGCGGGCCGCTGTGGGTCAACTTCAACTCGCCGCTGCTGTGGGACGTCTTCGCCGTCTCCACCTACGCGACGATCTCGCTGGTCTTCTGGTACGTGGGCCTGGTGCCTGACCTGGCGACCATCCGCGACCGTGCGAAGCACCCGCTGCGCAAGAAGATCTACGGCATCTTGAGCCTGGGCTGGACCGGTGGAAACCGCTCCTGGCGCCACTACGAGGCCGCCTACCTGATGCTGGCCGGTCTGGCCACGCCGCTGGTCCTCTCGGTGCACACGATCGTGTCCTTCGACTTCGCGGTCTCCGTGATTCCGGGCTGGCACACCACGATCTTCCCGCCCTACTTCGTGGCCGGCGCCATCTTCAGTGGCTTCGCGATGGTGCTCACGCTCACGATCATCATGCGCCACGTCTTCGACTTGAAGAGCTACATCACGATCAACCACCTGGAAGCCATGGCCAAGGTCGTGCTGCTCACCAGCGGTGTGGTCGGCATCGCGTACCTGACCGAGTTCATCATCGCGTACTACTCGGCGGTGCCTGCGGAGCGCTTCCACTTCGCCAACCGTATGTTTGGCCCCTACGCCTGGTCGGCCTTCATCATGTACGGCTGCAACATGGTGGTCCCGCAGCTCCTGTGGTTCAAGAAGCTGCGCCGCTCCATCCCGGTGCTCTTCGTCCTCTCGCTCTTTGTGAACCTGGGCATGTGGTTTGAGCGCTTCGTCATCGTTGTCACCGCGCTCCACCGCGACTTCGTGCCCAGCTCCTGGGGCATGTACAACTTCAAGGCGATGGACTGGCTGCTGACCATCGGGTCGTTCGGGATGTTCTTCACCCTCTTCCTGCTCTTCGCCCGCGTGCTGCCCACCATCACCATGTTCGAAGTTAAGGCTGTGATGTCGCCTGAAGAAGCTTCGCGCAAGAACCGTAAGGAGGTCGTCGGTGGCTAAGGACAAAGAGACCAAAGAGACGCTGGAAGAGACCAGCGAAGAGACCGCCGCTGAGACCTCCGCAGAAGAAACGGAGACCAGCGCGACCGACGCAGAGAACACCGCTGTGAACGACGCCGAAACCACCAAAGCCGAAGAAGGCGCCGAGGAAAGCGAGGCTTCCGAAGAAGCCGCCGCTACCGAAGAGAGCGACGCATCCGACGATGCAGCCGCTCAAGAGGCCGCTGCTTCTGAAGAGAGCGATGGCGAAGACGCCGAGGCCAGCTCGGATGACAACCCCGACGACGAGGTCGAGGAGTCTCACGAGAGCCTCACCGTCGCCGGCAACGGCGCCAGCGACGCGGTGGTTCCCCCGGCTGCGGGCGACGTCACCAACGGAGAAGGTATGAAAGGCATCGCCGCCTACTTCGATCTTCCCGACGATCTGATGCTGGCCGCCGCGCACACCCGCGACTCCAAGTACGACGCCTTTGAAGCCTACTCGCCCTTCCCCATTCACGGGATGGACGACGCGATGGGCCTGGGCCGCTCCTGGATTCCCTGGGTGACCTTCGGCGCCGGCTCGGCGGGTTTTCTTACCGCCAACGCCATCCAGTTCTTCATGATGACCTTTGACTGGCCGATGATCGTCGGCGGCAAGCCCTACGCGCCCTGGCCCTCCTTTGTGCCGATCATGTTTGAGCTCACCGTGCTCTTCGCCGGTGTCACCACCGCACTGGTGATGCTCATCGCGGCGGGTTGCTTCCGCAAGCCCTTCATCATCGACCCGGAGATCACCAAAGATCGCTTTGTGCTGTGGATCTCCGCCGACGACGACGCTTTTGATGCCGAAGAGGTCCGAGGCTTCCTCGAGACGCTCAACCCGGTTGAAATTCGAACCATCACGAAAGGCGCTTAATCTCATGAGCATTCCAAGCACGCTAAAAACTCGCGTCGCTGTGACCGCGCTGGCCCTCCTGGGCGCCTCGTTCGTGGGCTGCATCTATGAGGTAGGGATCCCGGCCGACGGCAGCAAACAGATGGGTGAGCTGAACCCGATTGAGGGCATGCACAACCAGTCGAGCTACAAAGACCAGGAGGCACAGCCGGTCTTCCGCGCCGACCAGGTTCCCGGCATGCGCACCCCGCCCCCGGCCACCGTGCCGGTCGACGGTCAGCTTCGCCCCGATCAGCCCAGCCCCGACGCCAGCGCGCAGCTGGTCAACCCGGTGCCGGTCAACGCCCAGAGCCTGGAGTACGGCCGCTTCCTCTACCGCACCAACTGCGCGGTGTGTCACGGCAGCGAAGGCGCCGCCGACGGCACGATCGTCGTCTCCGGAGCCTACGGCGCGCCGCCGAGCCTGCTGACCGACAAGCTGCGCGGCTACGAGGACGGACGCATCTACCACGTGGTCACCTACGGCCAGGGCGCGATGTGGGCCTACAAGAACAACCTCACCGATATGGAACGCTGGGCCGTGGTCAACTACGTGCGTGCCCTGCAACGGGCCGACTTCCCCGAGCCCATCGACCTGGATCGGATGCGCGACCAGTAACCCCATTTGACTCACGGACGCGCACAGCGCTCTTTGAACGACCGTTGAATTAGCATAGAGGCAAACTCCAATGGCTCACTCATCTCACCACCACGACATCGCGCCGCCTAAGCGCTTCGAGCTCCCCGGGGGCTTCCAGACAGCCGGACTCGCGCTCTTTGTGCTGGGCCTTGTGGTCTTTGTGGTCGGTCTCCTTATGGGAGAGTACAACGCGGTGCGCGCCTGGCGCGGCTACATCATCGGGTTCTGGTTTACCTTAAGCCTGGGACTCTCCGGCCCCTTCTTCATCGCCACGCAGTACCTGGCCAAGGCCGGTTGGAGTGTCGCGATTCGCCGCGTGCCCGAGGCCTTCGGCGCGTTCCTGCTGCCGGTGATCATCTTCGGCGCCATCGCGCTGCTCGGCGCCGAGACGCTCTTTAAGTGGCTACCGGCTGACCCGGCTGAGAACCACTACATCGACGCGGTTGTCGCCGCCAAAAGCGGCTTCCTCAACTTCACCGGCATCGCGCTGACCACCATCGCCTCGACCCTGGCCTGGTTTGGTTTCTTCACCTGGATGCGTCGCAACAGCCTCAAGCAGGATGAAGTCGGCGGCTACAAGCTCACCCACACCAACATCTGGGTCAGCGCCGGCTTCCTGCTGGTCTTCGTCATCGGCTTCTCGTTCATGAGCTGGTACTGGATCATGTCGTTCAACGCGCACTGGTACTCCACGATGTTCTCGGTCTACGCGTTCGCCGGCCTCTTCCAGTCGGGCCTGAGCGTGATGGTGCTGATCATCCTCTACCTCAAGCGCCGCGGCTACTTCGGTGACACCGTGGGCACCCAGCACATCCACGACATGGGCAAGCTGGTCTTCGCCTTCACGGTCTTCTACGCCTACATCGGGTTCAGCCAGTTCCTGCTCATCTGGTACGCAAACATCCCCGAGGCCGCCGAGTGGTACGTCCACCGTACGACCAACGGCTGGGGCTTCTTCCTCTTCATCCTGCCCTTCATCAAGTTCATCATCCCCTTCCTTCTTCTGCTCCCCCAGGAGCACAAGAAGAACAAGAACAACATCCTGCAGTACGTGTGCGGGTGGCTGATCCTCACCCAGCTCTACGAAGTGTGGCTCTGGGTGGCGCCCTACCCCTCCATCAAAGGTAGCTACTCGCCGCTGTGGCCGGTCTTTGAGCTTCCGATCGCCCTGGGCTTTGTCGGCCTCTTCATCGTGGTCGTCGGTCGCTCACTGGCCAAGCACAACCTGGTGCCGCTCAAAGATCCCTTCCTGGCTGAGAGCATCCCGCACTCCCACGATCACCTCATCTACCCCAACGGCAAGCCGGAGTAAGTCTTAGCTTATCCGAACGCTCTTGAGGTTCTGGCATCCACGCTCTTCGCAGTGACGTCATGAAAAACGCTACGCTTAAAAATGGTCTTAAAATCGCGCTGGTCACCGGCGGCATGGTCGCCCTGATCCCGACTGTCTACGGGCAGGGAATCGGGCTGCAGACCCTTGACCGCATGCTGGTGCCGACCCCCCAGAAGATCGAACGCGGGGAGAAGGTCTTCGCCGAACAGTGTGCCACCTGCCACGGCGATCAAGGCCGGGGCGGGGCCGAGCTCGCCGAGCGCAACGGCGCCCAGGGCTTTGTCGGCACCGAGGTGGAGCGCTCCGGTCTGGAGTCGATCTACAGCGTCGTCGCCCACGGCTACGCCACCGAGAACTTCGAGCACACGCCCTTCAACAACCTGTTCTTTCAGGATCAGTGGGCCGTCTCGCACTACGTGCACAGCCTGATCGACAACCCCAACCCGGTGCCGACGGAGCTCTCCGAGCGCATCCGTCGTGAAGCCGAGTTCGGCGTGTGCGACCCCGAGATTCGCGTGGGCATCGCCGATCTGGTGGAGCCCTCGGGGGATGAGCAGCTTGCTAAGGGCGAAGAGGTTTTCGCGCAGCAGTGCGCCTCCTGCCACGGTGCCCAGGGTAAAGGTGACGGCCCTGCCGGCGGCGCGCTCAACCCGCCGCCGCGTAACTTCGAGGCCCCGCCCGCCGACTGGACCAATGGCACCAGCGCCCTGGCGATCTACAACACCCTCTTTGCGGGCATCTCCGGCACCTCGATGCCCGCCTACGGCCACCTCCCGGAAGAAGAGCTCTGGGCGCTCACCCACTATGTGCGTGAGTCCTTTATCCCCGAGCAGAACCAGGAACCGGCCACCGATGAGCAGGTCAACGACGTCTGCCGCTCGCTGAGCGCCCCCCCGCGTCCCGACGCCATCCCGGTGAACGACGCGATGCGCTTCCTGGCCGCCGACGCCGCTGAGAACCGCCTGATTCGTCTCGGCCAGTACGGCGACCCGGTGCTCGCCGCCGACGCCAACGCCGCCGACGGTCAGCAGGTTTACGGTCAGATGTGCGCCAGCTGCCACGGCAGTCAGGGCGCCGGCGCTCGCAACGTGGGCCCTTACGGCGCCTTCCCGCCCTTCCTTTACATCAACGTCGGGCGTCTGGTTCCGGCCTCGGTCGGCGGCACCTACCAGGACGTCGCCGCGCGCACCATCGGCGGTGTTCACGCGACCCTTCCCAACATGACTCCGGCAGCGTCGCTCTCGGAGAAAAACTGGAAGGACCTGCAGGCCTATGTCGCTGGATTCGAAGGCGAAGGTAGCGAGCGCGTCACCACCGAACAGCCCGTCGACGAGACCACCGCGCCTGCGGATACCACCGGCGAGATCCCCGCCGACGGTCAGGCAGAGCCCGGTGCGGTCACGACCCCTGAAGTGGAAGATCCGGCCACCGAGCCTTAAAACCTGATTTAATCGCCGCCTTCGGGCGGCGAGCTCATTGACTTCACGCTCTGCGTTATGAACGCTTCAACCTCCAGTCAACCGTCGCAGATGCTGGGCCTCGCGCCTTCGACGAACGGCAACCTTATGAGTAAAAAAACCATGAGCGGCTATTTTAACCCTCGCCACCTCAAGCGCGCCGCGCTGCTCCTCGCGCTCACTCTCGCGCTGCTGATCCCGGCGACTGCGTTCGCTGTCCCCGGCTCCGGGGAGTTCATCGCCCACTACACCGAGAACGGTCGCGAGATGACCGGGCTCTACAACATGGTCGCCAAGATCTGTCTGGCGGTACTGATCATTGTAGAGGTAGTGCTGTTCGCGGCGATTATTAAGTTCCGCCGCCGTAGCGATGACGAGCGTCCGCTGCAGAATCACGGCAACCTGGTCCTGGAGATTGGCTGGACCTCCGCCGCCGCCCTCGCGCAGATCTGGATCGGTGTGGCCACCATCAACGTCATGTTCGCTACCGAAGTCATCCCCGACGACATCGACATGACCGTCGAAGCCGTGGCCTACCAGTGGGACTGGCAGTTTGTGTATCCCGACCACGGTGGCCTGGTGCACGGCGACCTGGTGGTGCCTGCGAACACCAACATCAAACTTGAGGTGACCTCGCGCGACGTCATCCACTCCATCTTCGTTCCCGACCTGGGGATTAAGATGGACGCCGTCCCCGGTCGCTTTAACTACTGGTGGTTCCGCGCCGATGGCCCGGTCAACCAGGTTCGCGTCGATGAGTTCGCCACGGTCGAGCGCCCCGAGCGTGAGTACGTCACCACGCGCCCTGACTTCATGCAGACCCGCGACGACGCTACCAACAAGACCATCTCCGGCCTTGAGCAGCGCGTCACCTACCTGGGTCGCTCGCGCACCGTCGAAGAGGTCTCGCCCTACGCCAACTACAGCGCCATTGAGTACCAGGGCACCTGCACCGAGCTCTGCGGTCTTGGCCACTGGGACATGTACTTCCGTGCAGTGGTGATGACCCCGTCGAGCTTCCGCCAGTGGGTCTTTGATATGCAGAACGCCGTCACCGAAGCCAACGGCCCCGACGTCTTTGCCGCGCGCTGCGCCACCTGCCACGGTGAGAGTGGTCAGGGCCAGGGCGAGCAGTTCCCCAGCCTGGTGGGCGCCGCCCGCGTGGTCGAAGAGGGCCAGAAGGACTCCCACATCCAGCTTGTGCTCCAGGGCCAGGGTGTGATGCCGGCCTTCGGACAGATCCTCAACGACGCCGAAGTCACCGCCGTCGTCAACCACGAGCGCCTCAGCTGGGGTAACGCCGGTGGCGAGGTGACCGACGAAGATGTCGCGCGGGTTCGCGAGTCGTTGGGCCTTCCGCCCTTCCCGGCCGGTGGTGTGGAGCCGACTCCGACCCCCGACCTGATTGCCGCTGGCGAACGCATCTACGAGAGCTGTGTGAGCTGTCACGGACGCGACGGTCAGGGTCCGGATTACATCCCCTCGCTGGTCAACAACAGCAAAGTTAACGGCGATGTTGCCGCTCTGGCGGAGCTTCTTATCAAGGGTGCTGACAGCGACCAGTGGCCTGGCGAGAAGAGCCCGGTTGCCCGTTCCATGACCGACTTCCAGCTGGCCTCCTTGCTCACCTACCTGCGCGGCTCCTTCGGCAACGAGAGCGACCCGGTGCAGCCCGGCGACATCGAGCGCATCCGGCGCGACATCAACTGAGACGATCGAGATTGGCGCGCTCCAACGCGTGCTATCAGTAGACTTACACTTGGGGGAGCCTCGGGCTCCCCATGCAGGCACATAAAGCGGCGAGGCATCGCATCATGGAAATCAAGGCCAAAGGTTACCTGTCTCCTCTCACCGAAGAGGCCAAGACCTCCCTGTGGGTCTATCTCAAGGAATGGGCGTGCACGACGGACGCCAAACGTATCGGGATCATGTATCTGCTCTTCGCCACGTTTATGGCGATCTGGGGCGGCATCTTGTCGGTCATCATCCGTTTGGAACTGGCACAGCACGGCCCGGACCTGATCATGGACGCGTCGTTCTACAACGCGCTGCCCGGGATGCACGCCACGGCGATGATTTTCTTCTTCATCATCCCCGCGTTCACCGGGGTGGCCAACTTCGTGGTGCCCATTCAAATCGGCGCCCCGGATATGGCCTTTCCCAAGCTCAACAACGCAGCATTCTGGATCCTACCCCCGGCAGCCATCCTGACCTTCGCGGGCTTCTTTATGAACAGCCTTCCGGAGTTCGGTTGGACGGCCTATCCGCCGCTCTCCAACTCGGTCTACTCCCCCATCTGGGGCGCGGACTTCTGGGTCATTGGCCTGATTCTGGTCGGTGTGAGTTCGACCCTGGGCGCGGTGAACTTCCTTGCGACCGTCTTTAATATGCGATGCAAGGGTATGAAGTTGTTCCAGCTTCCGCTCTTCACCTGGGCGATGACGGTCACCAGCTTTTTGATTCTGGCAGCCACTCCCGTGCTTACAAGCGCGCTGCTGATGTTGACCTTTGAGCGCATGTTCCCCGGCGTCTTCTACTTCTTTAACCCCGCTGGCGGCGGCGACCCGATCCTCTACCAGCACCTCTTCTGGTTCTACTCCCACCCCGCTGTCTACATCATGATTCTGCCCGGCTTCGGCATGGTCAGCGAGGTCATTCAGGTCTTCAGCCGTAAGCACATCTTCGGCTACGTGCTTATGGTGTGGTCGATGATTGCCATCGCCGTGCTCGGCTTTCTGGTCTGGGCCCACCACATGTTCGCAACGGGTATCGCGCTTGAGATTCGCGTAGGCTTTATGTTCCTCACCATGCTGATCGCGGTGCCCACGGGCATCAAGATTTTCAGCTGGCTCGCCACGATGTGGGGAGGCTCGATCAAGTTCGACACACCGATGCTCTTCGCGACCGCTTTCCTTGGGATGTTTACCATCGGTGGCCTCTCCGGGGTTGTTGTGGCTGCGGTCCCGGTTGATATTCAGCTTCACGACACCTACTACGTCGTCGCCCACATCCACTACGTGCTCGTCGCCGGCTCGCTGATGACCGCCTTCGCCGGTGTGTACTTCTGGTTCCCCAAGTTCACCGGCCGCTTCTACAATGAGCTGCTCGGCAAGGTGCACTTCTGGCTGACGGCTATTTTCATCAACGTGACCTTCTTCATCCAACACTGGTTGGGGATGAAGGGCATGCCACGCCGCTACTACGACTACGACCCGTCGTTTGAGCTCGCCAACCTGATCTCCTCGGTGGGTTCGGTGGTGCTCTTCCTGGCGCAGTTCATCTTCATTGCCAACATGATCTGGAGCTGGCGCAACGGGAAAGTGGCCGAAGACAACGCCTGGAAGGACGGGTTTACCCTGGAGTGGCAGATCACCTCGCCGCCCGACCACCACAACTTCCACCACGAGCCTTACTGGAAGCCGCTGATTCGCCAGCACGTCGGCCCGGACCAGCCCGGCGGGCTGTGGCATCGCTACGACGACTGATCTTCGCAGGGGGTGGCGCCGCATCACCACGCGGCGCCTCTCACCTCGGTCTCACCTGATACGAGCTATTGACTTTAAGAGGTCCTTGAAATGGCATCACAAAACGCCTCCCTTGCGGCTGACTCCATGATCGGTGAAGAGTCGTTGGGTGTTACCAACGGCAAGCTGGGCATGTGGGCATTTCTGGTCATGGACGCCATGACCTTTGCCGGCCTTTTGGCCGGTTACGCCCGCCTGCGCTGGACTCCGGGCAGTGACTGGCCGCTTCCCATCGAAGCGTTCGGCTTCACCGGCATTCAGCTCACCGCGCTCAACACCTTCATCCTGATTTGCTCCAGCGTCTCCATGGTCCACGTGCTCGCCGAGCAGATGCGTGGCAACATGGAGCGCGCCAAGAAGTGGATGCTCTTCACGATTTTCGGCGGGCTCGTCTTCCTGGGCATCCAGGGCTTTGAGTGGACGCACCTGATCATGGATATGTGGCCCTACCTCTTCGATGAGGGCTACGAGGCCGCCTACAGCGTGAACTTCGCGGCGACCTTCTTCATCCTGACCGGCTTCCACGGCATGCACGTCTCGGTCGGCGTGATCTACAATGTGATCATCTACCTGGGTCTGCGCAGCGGAAAGATCACCAAAGACGACACCTCGGTCGTCGAGATCGCCGGACTTTACTGGCACTTCGTTGACCTGGTGTGGATTCTGGTCTTCACCTTCGTCTACCTGATTTAAAGGTGCCCCGGCGCCTTGTGATACGAATCAACGCTTTCACAGGACTTTGACATGGCTTCTCACGACGCAACGAGTGATCCCAACGAGGGCTGGGGCTGGGGCTTTGACTTCCTCTACAGCCAGTACATGTGGGTCTGGCTGGCGCTGCTCATCCTGACGCTGGTGGAGGTGGTGATCCCCGAGCCGGAGATCATCGGGCTGAGCTTCCAGTTCTCGCGCCCCTTTGTGGTGATCTCGCTTATCAGCCTGGCGCTGGTAAAGACCTGGATGGTCGCCTGGTACTACATGCACCTGATCGCCGAGCGCCCCTCGATCATTTTGATCGCCTGCGCACCCTTTCTCTTCTCGCTCTTCCTGACCATCGGCATCTTCCCGTGGAACGGAGGCTGAGTCGCCGACACGGCGTCACGGCATAGCGACCCTGTAGCATCTGACACCTCGCCGCCCGTCTTCCGGGCCGCGAGGTGTTTGTTTTGTGAGGGCAGGTCGCGACAATTTGCCCTCTTGGCTTGAAAGTGTCTGCCGCTCATGATTAGTTTGCGGCGCTCCGGGCTCCGGCAAGAGAGCCCTGGTCCCTCCCGCACCACCCCCCATTGATGAGTCTGGCGATGCAAGGCCTCCAACGTTTTCTTTTTCTGGCGCGTGAGTTTGCGCAGCTGACCAAGCCGGGCATCCTTCGCCTGCTGGTGATCACGCAGTTTTGCACGATGCTGGTGGCCGCCGGTGGCGTCCCCGATCTGTGGACCGCGATCTGGGCCACGGTGGGCACCGTCTTGATCTGCGGCAGCGCCAACACCATCAACATGGTGTGGGACCAGGACATCGACGGGCTGATGGGTCGCACCGCGCACCGCCCGCTGGTGGTGGGGAGCATCAAACCCGCGCATGCGCTGATCTTCTCGGGCGTTCTGGGGTTGAGCGCGGTGATGATTCTGACCTTTCTGGTCAACCCGCTCGCTGCGCTGATGGGCATCGCCGGACACGCCTATTACGCTGTGATCTACACGATGTGGCTCAAGCGCAGCACGCCCCAGAACATCGTGATTGGCGGGGCTGCCGGCGCCTTCCCGGCGCTTATTGGCTGGGCCGCGGTGACCGGTGAGTTGAGCCTGACGGCCTGGCTGATCTTCGCGATTGTCTTCTTCTGGACGCCACCCCACTTCTGGGCGCTGGCGCTCTATAAAGATGTCGAATACGGCAAGGCCAACGTGCCGATGATGCCGAATGTGCGGGGCCATCACACCACCAAGCTGCAGATGCTCATCTACATGCTGCTGCTCCTGGGGACCTCGCTGGCGCTGAGCCTTACCGGCGATGTCGGGCTCATCTACCTGGTCGCCGCGGTGATCCTCGGCGCGGGCTTTACCTACTGCTGCATTCGCGCGGCGTTTGACGCCACGGACTACTGGGCCAGGCGCACCTTCGCGTTCTCGATCATCTACCTGGGGCTGCTCTTCGCGGCGATGTCCTTCGACAGCCTTCAGACCCACTACTTCACCGAGCGTCACTACCTGGCGGCGATCGAGCGCGACGCCGATCGCATGCGCGCCGAGCAGGACATCGATGAGATTCGACGTCTGCATAACGCCGCCTCCGCCCCGGTGCTGACCTCCACCCCCTGAGCCCGGAGTACCTCGTATGGCGAGCTCACCGCATAACGCTGCCACCGCGGAGATGGCCGAACGAAACGCCAGACTCGGCAAGTGGTTTATCGGCGTCATCGTCGGGATGTTCCTTCTCGGTTTTGCATCCATTCCCCTCTACCGCTGGGTCTGTGCCCAGACCGACCCGGGTGGTTCGGCCTACTTCAACGGCGAAGCCGACTCGTATGAAGGCGTCGTCGTCGATGAGAGTCGTCAGATCCGCGTGCGCTTTGCCACCAACGTCGAACGCCAACTTCCCTGGTCCTTCGACGTCGCCGAGAAGCACGTCACGGTCCATCCGGGTGAGAAGCGTCTGGTGAGCTTTACGGCGCTCAACGAGGCCCCCTTCCCTATCAAGGGAAAAGCCGTCTACGACATCAACCCTCCCGAGGCGGCGCCCTACTTTAAGAAGATCGAGTGCTTCTGCTTTGTCGAGCAGACCATCGATGGCGAGTCGAAGTACGAGATGCCGCTCTATTTCTGGTTCGACCCGGAGCTCCCTGAGCATGTCACCGAGGTGACGCTGGCGTACACCTTCTTCAGCGCAGACAGCTCGATGACCCGCGCGAGCCGAGAGTACTGATGAGCGATGAGCAATCCGTAGAAGCCTCCGACGCCCCCCTTCCTGAGAAGGGCGCGTTTCAGGTCGACGAAGCGATGCGTCGCCGCAACCGCCTCACCGCGATCATCATCACGGTGCTCGTCCTGACCATGATCCTCGTGGGCACCCGCCATCAACTCTTCGGACCCTGATGTCATCGCGTCGATTTAAAGCCCCGGGGGTCGTCGCCACGCTCTTTGCCCTGCTGGGGCTGGCGCTGCTGCTGTGGCTGGGGACCTGGCAGAGCATCCGATATCAAGAGAAGTCAGCCGCGGAGTCGCAGCGCGACGCGCTGGCCGACGCCGAGCCGCATCACATCACCTCGCTCGACGCGCTTAACAGTGGCGAGCTGGACTTCCACCCGGTGACGCTGCGTGGTGCGTTTGCGACGGAGCCGGCCTTTCTCATTAAACATCGCGTGTTCAAGGGAAAGCCTGGCTATTGGCTTGTCAGCCCGCTGATCCTGGAGAGTGGCGAGTCGGTGCTCGTGAACCGTGGCTGGGTGCCCTATGAGGATGGAGAGGGCAAAGCGGCGGCGCTCATCGACCGCACCGATGGGGAGGAGACGCTTCACGGGCTGGTTCATTACCTGGACTACGTCGTGGCCGACGACGCGACGCGCGAGGCGGTGAAGCGCGGCGAACACGACCCCTCCCTGATCCTCTGGGACTCCTATGACACCGAGGGCATGCACCAAGCTGTTGAAGGTCCGACGCCTTCACGAGCCGTCATTGTGACGCTCTCCGAGGAGCACTCCGGATCGCCCTACCCCATCGCCAGCTACGCGCACATCACCGAGCCTTACCTGACCGCCGAGAAGCATTTTGGTTACGCGTTGACCTGGTACAGCCTGGCGGTGGCTCTGATCGCGATCTACATCGCCGCCGGATTCGGAGCGCTTAAAGCGAGCCCGATGGCGCCTCGCGAAGACGGCCAGCTTAGAGACCACTCCTGATCGTATCGGCAAGGCCTCGCGGCTTCGGCGTGTGGCGCCTGGTGACGCTGCGGCCTGCTAGAAGCGACCTTCCCAGCTCAGGGTGGCCCCCCTCTCGGAGAGGCTGACGTCGAAGCGTGGCTCAGCAGGCCGCATGGTCGGCGTCTCACGAGCGCCTGCCCTCTCAAGGATTAGCGCTCCGAAGACTGCGGCCCCGACCCCCAGCGTGATGCTCGCGCCCAACCGGTGCAGGTTCGTCGCGCGGGCCTGCCTCTGCCGCGCCTCTTCGCCAGTAAAGCTCATCGCCTGGGTCCCCTCACAGCTCATCCAGGAGTCGCCACCGGTCTGCGCGGAGCAATTGTAACGATGCTGCTGCACCAGGGCGTAGCCCAGCCAGGCGCCGCCGGCGACCATCAGCGTGGTGGGAGCCGCCCAGACCACCGCGCTTCGAGAGGGAGGCTGCGGCAACACCGCAATCGGCGACGGTCGACCTGGCTCCCCGGCCTTCTCATAGAGTCGTGGAAGCACCGCCCCCAGCGCGCGATGGGCAGCGGCCGGGTCGTTGAGATCAAGAAGCTCGGCGTGATTCTCATCGCCAACCCGGCTGCTCCAGAGGCAGGCCTGCCCATCTTTGATGGACATTGTGGCCTCACAGTACTCCCCGGGCCCCATGATCACGATCTCGTCCACGCCGAGCGTTGTCGCCATGGAGCGCACCTCGTCGCCGTCGACCATGCGACCGGCGACGATCGAGGGCCAGTAGCCCGCGAGGTTATCTCCCGGTGTGATCCCGCCAATGCTCCACGCGGCCTCATCGTTGCGGCTTGCTCCATCGCACATCGAGGTCAGCATGTAGCGTTGCCCGGGTTTGACACGCACGCGACCCACATGCACCTCCTGGCCGAAGATGGCGATGGGGCAGTCCCATCCGTCCTGCCGGTGCACCGTGAGCGTCGCGCCGTAGTCCGCGAGCTTCTGGCGTGCCTCTTGCCAGAGCTCAGCGATCTCCGGAGGCCAGCGCCGCCCCAGAATCGATCGCGCCACGAAGAGCGTGGTGAGGCGATCCACGAGCGCTCCGGCGCGCGCCTCCTCCCCCAGATCCAGCAGAGCCCGCACCAGGTAGAGCGACGCGTCGTGCACCGCGATCGCCGCCGGCGGGTCTGCGCCCCACTCCTCCGGCGCATCGAGCAGCTGCTGGACCGGGCCGTCGAGAAGCGCCAGCACCGCGGCCACATCCTCAAAGAAGTAGGCCCGCTCCGCGTCCTTAGCCCAGGTCATGAGCTCCTGCTGACGTTGGGGCGGCATCGGTGCCAGCCCCGCGCTCGCTTCGACCACCTCGACCGAGGTCCAGGTGTTCAGCAGCTCAGCCGCGGCCCGCGCCGTCGCGACGTCTTCGTCGTACGAATACACCGGCAGGACCGCGACCTTTGCGGGCCGCTC
This sequence comes from Lujinxingia vulgaris, assembly GCF_007997005.1. Taxonomy (GTDB): domain Bacteria; phylum Myxococcota_A; class Bradymonadia; order Bradymonadales; family Bradymonadaceae; genus Lujinxingia. Next base: position 48,532 of record NZ_VOSL01000048.1, read on the forward strand.
CAGAGCCGGCTCCCAGGGCAGCGGTTGAGCGCCCGCCAGGCTCACCAGAAGTTGCATCACCACCATCACGCCTGCCCCGACTTCCCACTTCACATCGGCTCGCATTGCTCCTCCCGACCACAGATCGACCTTCACCGCCCGACCACCGGGCGTTCATCCTCTCTGTTATCGAAGGCGCGGGGCGACTTTTGCATCTGGATACATTTCTTTACAACGCCAACAGAACGCCGCGCAGAAAAAGCCCGCCCTGCGAGCGCAGGGCGGGCCCAGACCATCCCCGGGTGCGATGCGTGCCCGGGCCTGGTGAACGTCGTTCAGAAGACGGTCAACGCGTGGTAGGGCACGCCGTGCAGCCGTTTCGAGCCCTCCAGAAAGCCCAGCTCCACCAGGAAGGCGCACTCCACCACCACCGCGCCGAGCTCCTGAACCAGGGCGACGGTGGCCCCACAGGTGCCTCCGGTGGCCAGCAGGTCATCGACCACGACCACGCGCTGGCCAGGCTTCAGCGCGTCGGTGTGCATCTCGACCCGGTCGGTGCCGTACTCCAGGGTGTAGTCCACGCCAATACGGTTGTAGGGGAGCTTTCCGGGCTTGCGAACCAGGGTCAGACCCACACCCAGCGCGTGAGCCAGCGCCGCGCCGAAGATAAAGCCGCGGCTCTCAATGCCGACGACCGCGCTGATGTTCTGAGAGGCGTAGCGTTCGCGCCAGGCCTCAATGATCTCGCGGAAGAGCATCCCGTCGGCGAGCACCGGGGTGATGTCTTTAAAGATGATCCCCTCTTTGGGGAAGTCGGGCACATCGCGCAGGGTGCTGCGAACTTTGCTGACGAGATCAGACATCGCTATCTCCGGGGGCGCCTTGTGAGCGGGGCTCGGCGTGAGGTTGGAGCGCGTCCCACTGACGCAGCTCATTAAGAAATCGGTAGTGGGTCAGATCGAGGTCGACCGGGCTCAAGCTGATATGCCCCTCGGCCACCGCGTTGCAATCGCTGCCGGGCATATCATCAAAGCCCAGCTCGGAGCCACCCAACCAGTAATAGGGCAGGTGACGGGGATCTTCTTTGGCGACGACCTGGCGACCGTAGTTGCGTCGGCCCAGCTTGCTCACGCGGACGCCGGAGCTCGCGCTGAGCGCGGGGGGAAAGTTCACGTTGAGAAAGGAAGCCCGGGGCAAGCCCTCTTTCAGCGCGTCGGCGGCGATGCGCTGGACCCAGCTGGCGAGCAGCGCAGCATCCATCGCACCGCGGCCGGCCTGACTGAACGCGATCGAGGGCACATCGGAGAGCGTCGCCTCAATGGCCGCGGCCACCGTGCCGCTGTAGAGGACATCATCGCCGAGGTTGGCCCCGTGGTTGATGCCGCTGACGCACAGGGCCGGTCGGCGGGGCAAGGCGTGGTTTAAGGCGATGTAGACGCAGTCGGTGGGCGTGCCGCTGACGGCGAACTGCTGTGGGGCACGCTCCCGGATGCGCAGGGGCTGGCGCAGGCTGATCGCCCCGCTGACCGCGCTCTGCTCGGTGGCCGGGGCCACCACCCAGACCTCACCCAGCGCACGCATCGCGTCAGCGAGGATCGCGATGCCCGGAGCATCAATGCCGTCATCGTTGGAGACGAGGATCAGGGGGCGCGTCACAGGCTTCCTTTCGAGGTGGGGTGGCCGCACTACCATGCCCTGGCATACTCTGCGGCCCTAAGGGGGCTCAGCCGCCCTGCCCCAGGGAAACTTTCATCAGGTAGAGCGCCTCGCGTGCGGCGTTGGCCACAAGCTGACTCTCCACCGGCTCGTCATCGACGGGCTTGATGGCTTTGTCGGGGCCGACCTCGAAGGAGTCCTTGAGGCTCAGGCCCACCAGCTGATCGAGAAACGCCGGGCGAGTCAGCTCCCGGGAGCCCCGGTAATCGAAGAGGCGCACGCGGCTCACTCGCCCGCGCGCGTCCACACCGATGCCCACCTCGATGCGCACGACATTGCCCTCGAGAAGTCGAGATTCCACGCGCGGATCGATGAAAAGCGCCACCCCGAGGAAGCGTCGTTTTCCCGACGACTCATCGACGGCGATGTAGAACTCCGGGTTGCGATCTTCGGGGTAGAGCTCAAAACCGAGCTCTGCCTCGATCTGCGCGACCTCGGCGTCGGTGTAGCTGTCGCGTCGGCGCAGAAAGTCGGTGGCGTCGGGGAAGATCTCCTGGAGGTAACCCCGGGTGATCTCCCAGCTTCCGAAGGTCGCAAGGTGCGCCTCGGCCGGCGGAGGCTCAGCGAGCAGCAACGCGCCACCAAGCACCACACCGGCGGCCAGACGCATCATCGTCGAGAGGTGTCCCATCACATCAACCCGGGCCTGATTCAGCCCTCGTTATCGGTGTTCTTTTTTTGAGCGCGCTTGAGCGAGTCCACCTGCCGGTTGAGGCGGTCGAGCTCGCGTTTCATCGTGCGCAGATCGTCGCGGGTGGCCAGGTTGAAGCGCTTGGCGAACTCGTCGCGCTTCTCGTCCAGGCCGTTTTTAATCTCGAAGGAGGCGCGAAAGGCCTTGCTGACGCCCTTTTGCACCTTTTCGTTGTTCATGATCTTTTGCGCCGTGGGGCTCTGAAGCGCCTTGAGCGCGTTGTTGACGAGATCGTCTTTCCAGCTGGCCATGGTCTCGCTCCTGGGAGGTGATCGGGTACCCGAAAGTCTGCCGCGCCGGGCGGCGTATTCGGCGCTGAACATTGCCCTGAGCCCCCCAAAAGTCAAGGCGGCGAGGCGCGAGTTCGCGGTCCCCCCGCACGTGCCGGCACACCCTGCGAGGCGCACGAGCGCGGGTTTTGTATGGCGAGCGCCGCGGGGCTCGTTGCAGTCAACACATACTATCCCCTTGATGATTTCAAGGCCGGCCCCGACTCCGGACGGAACGCCCGGCATGCCCCCCGACTTTCGATGCGAACGCGAGACGTCCATCCGACGAGTTCCACCCTGGGGCTGGCGTGGCGCGGCGACAGCACCTCCCGCGCCTGGTTGCGCGGCCGGCGACAGTGGAAACAGCCGCTGATGTTGAAGACGTCGGCTGGCCATCGGGTCGCCGGCGCTTTGATTTTGTGCGTCGATTCGGATAATCCAACGGGGGGCAAGCAGCCGGCGTGTCGCCGCGTTGCCAGGCAACTCTTCAGAGCATCTGGGACATGATGACCAACGACACTGCTGGCGGGGTCGGCGGCCGCACAAGCGCCGGCAGGCTTCCAAAACTCGTGGGGGGCGCGCTCATCGCCCTTTTGCTGCTCGGGGTGGGGGCCTGGCTGATGGCTCCGAAGATGGCGCGGCGCGTGCTGGACTCCCAGCTGGAGCGGGTGGAAGCACGCAGCGGCCTGGCCATCACAAGCGGGGCTTTAGAGACGCGTGGCTTGAGCGGTGTGTCCCTGCGCGATCTTGAAGTGGTCATTCCTGGCGAGGCGACGCCGGTGGTCACCGTTGAGCGCGCGGACGTCTCACTGGGCCTGCTCGCTGCGGTGAGAGGGGATCGCGCCATCAGCGCGCTGACGCTTCAGGGCGTGCGGGTTGCGCTGAGCTTTGATGACGAGGGCCGTCACACCGTGGCGCGCATCCTGGCGTTGAAGGGTGGCGAGGACGCCGGTGAGACCGGCGACGACACCGAAGGGCCTCGCGATCTGGAGGCGCTGGCGGCACGTATTCAGGAGCGCGCGTTGCGTCACTTCGGCGGGCGCTTTCCGCAGGTGGAGGTGCGCGACCTGCAGGTCGACTTTGCCGATGCGGAGACCCCGTCGCGCTGGCCTCTGACGCAGCTTAAGAGCGAGCTTGCGACGCTGGAGAGCGGTGAGACACACGCTCCCTTTGAGACTGAACTGCAGCTGGTGCCCAACCCCGATCATGGGTTGAGCCTGCCGGCCACCATCACTCTGAGCGGGGCGCTGGCCCTGCCTTTGACCCGAAGCTCGGTCGACGTGAGCTTCTCCGAGGCGCTGCGGGCCCGGGCGCCGGCCCCTTACGACTTTATCGAAGTGAGCCTCAAGGGGGCGGCGGTTACCGACGACTTCGGCGTGGCGCTGCGGGCGCTGACGCTGCGCAACCGACTGGAGCCCGGTGAGGCGCCGATCTTTGAAGCCGCCCTGGCGAGCCTGGCGCTGGAGGGCTGGCCGGCGCGCCCGAGCGAGGTGACGTTGCAGGAGCTGCGCGTGGAGCAGCCTCACCTTCGGCTGAGCTATGCCGCCCACGGCGCTTCTAACCTGGGCGATCTCGATGCCCTCCTGCGTCGAGGTGTCGCGAAGCGCAGCGTGCGCACCGCCCGGGAGGTCGCCCGGGAGCTGGCGGAACGCGCCATCGCAGACGCCGCCGAAGAGGATACCACCGATTCTGCTCCTGCCGCTGAAGACCTCGACGCGCTGGCAGCGCAACCCACCGCGGATACGACGAAGCCCACCGGCCCCTCCATGCGCGAGCTGCTCACCGAGAGGTTGCCTCAGCGCATCAAAGTCAGCGACGTGACCATCGAGGTGGTTGACCCCAGGCCCCACCCCAACCTCAACGCTCCTCTTGAGCGTTTTGCGCTGCGAGGTGGCGAGCTCGACGTGGATCACCGGCCGATTCAGGGGCAGATCGAGCTCAAAGCCCTCGCGCGCATCGAGGGTGCTGACCCGCCCGCCCGCGTCGACGTGGCGCTCGACCTCCCTTACCGAAAGGGGGGCTGGGAGGCCAACGTCGACATCGAAGAGTTGGAGCTCTCCCAGCTCGCGCAGCTCGGCGGGCAGCGCGTCGCCAGCCGACTTTTTGGCGGCCGGGTCAACGCGACCCTCGATCTCGGAGAGGGCGAGCAACGCGGTCGCACCTCCTTTGAAGGCATGTTCGCGCTGGACGGCTTTCGCGCCTTCTTGAGTCCGGTCGCCGCCGATCCGATCGAGCTTGGTGAGGCCAGCCTGGCGCTCAAAGGCTACCTCGATCCGAAGGCGGCCATCCCGACGGCGCGACTGCTCAAAGCAAACGAGCCCGAGCTTGCCGACGACAGTGAGGAAGGCAGCGACGACGAGTTTCCCGCGCCACCGGAGCGCGGCGCCTTCGTCATTGAAGAGGGCAAAGCCCGCCACCGCGACGCCAGCGCCGACTTCCAGCTGGCGATCTACGGCCTCGACGGCATCGACCGCCGCCCCAACCGCCTCGACCTGACCATCGCGATGGACCCCACGCCGGTGCAGACCCTGGTCGACGCGATCCCCTCGGCCATCCTCGGCCCGCTGGCGGGCATGCGCCTCTCGGGCACCTTCGGCTGGAACTTCGCCATGGAAGTGCCCCTCTACGACGCCGGGCGCATGCAGTGGGAAGCCACCCCGGAGCTCCTCAATCTGGAGGTGATGCATCTGCCCGAGGAGGTCGACGTCTACAAACTCTTCGAGCGTTTTGAGCACACCATCGAAGACACCTGGGAGGTTAAAGCGTATCGGCGCACGCGCACACTGACCTACCGCCGCGACATCATCATCCCGAAGATGCGCCCCACCCCCGCGCCCTGGCTGGTCGAAAACGCCGGCATCCCCCTGGAGGAGCTCGACCTTCGCCGGCGCGAGCGCGGCTGGCCCGAAGTCCCGCCGTGGTCCCCGGGGCTGGGCATCCCTCGCCAGGCCATCGACTCCCCGGAGTACTGGCTCACCCGGCACGCCACCTCTCAGGCCGCCCCGCTCCCCTGGACACCGCGTGCGGAGCCGGTCAGCGCGCTGGAGTCCTTCTTTGGTGAGTGGAGCCCGCAGCCCTCACCCGAGGTCCCGCGCTGGGAAGCCCCGTCCTCGCACCACCGCAGAAGCGAACAGACCATCGACACCGAGCGCTACGGTGACTACGTCTACGTGCCCCTGCACCATATCTCGCCCTATATGGTGCGGGCGATCCTGACGACGGAAGATAACTCCTTCTTTGATCACCCCGGATTTAACTTCTACGCCATCAAGCAGTCGGTCGCCGCCAACCTGCGCGCCGGGCGCTTCGTGCGCGGCGCGAGCACCATCTCAATGCAGCTCGCCAAAAACCTCTTTCTGGACCGCGAAAAAGTGCTGGCGCGCAAGTTCCAGGAAGCCACCCTGGTATGGTTAATGGAGAGCGTCGCCGACATCCCCAAAGAGCGGCTGCTGGAGATCTACCTCAACATCATCGAGTACGGCCCCGGCGTCTTTGGCATCCACGAGGCCGCAGTCCACTACTTTGGCAAGCGCCCCGACGCACTGAGCATTGGCGAGGTGGCCTGGCTGGTAAGCATCATTCCCGGGCCCAAGCGTTACCACTCCTACTACGACCGCGGCGAGATCTCGCCGGCGTGGTTCCGCCGCATGGGTCGCTACATCCGCGCGATGGAGACCCGCGAGCGCATCACCCCTGAGGAGATGGAGCTCGCCCTGGCCGCGCCGCCGGCCTTCCATATCCCGCAGGATGGCGAGCCGATCTTCCGCGCTGATTATGAGCGCGAGAACCCTCCCCCACCCCCGGAAGTCCCCGAGGGCGCCGGCGAAGGGGTTGAGGAGCTGGGCGCCGAGCCTACGCTTGAGCCCGCGGAAGATCGCGGCTTTATGCGTCTTTTTGAGTGATCTGGCGGAATAGCACGTCGGAATCAGCGCCTTGCTGCATCTGGCGGTTGTCGCCTTCCCCCCTTTTGCTAAGCTGAGTCCATGGCACCGACGTTATCGCCCGACCCCAACCTGGCCCCCGCGCTCCTTAAGCTGCTCGATCGGCTTGAGCGCCGCGTACGCTCGCAGCGCGCCGTCGCCTCGGCCGCCGCCGGCGCTTGCCTGGCGCTGATGCTAAGCGCCGTGGGCGTGGCCGCGTTGCGGACGCAATGGATCGATCCGACGCTCTGGTGGACGGTACCGCTGGCCGCGGGACTGCTCATCGTCGCCGCAGCGCTGTGGGGCTGGCGCCGTGCGGTGGACCGCATCGCCATCGCCCAGCACATCGACCGTCATTACGATCTGCACGATCGCATCTCCACCGCGCTGAGCCTGGCGATGAGCCCCCCGCAGGATGCGGCCGGGCAGGCATTTGCCCGCGCCCAGGCCGCCGACGCGCTCACCTACCTCGACCGCATCGATCTTCGCGAGGCCACGCCCTGGCAGCGCCCCGCCGACACCACCCTGCTGGCGGCCTGCGCCCTGGTGACCATCGGCGTGGGGATTGTGCCGCTGCCCGACCACCGGGGCACGCTCCCCCCTCCCTTTGAGGTTCGCTACGAGGCCTTTGTCGACGACGCCACCCTGGCCCTCGAGCGCGACCGCATCGCCGCGCTCCGAGAGGCCCTCGGCGACGATCCCGACCCGCAGGCCGAGGCGATGCTCGACGCGATGGAAGAGCTCCTCGACCGCGCCGAAGCACGCACCATCTCGCAGCGTGAGTTCCTGGAAGAGATTGAGAAGATCGAGACTCAACTCGACGCCGCCGACGAGGTCATCGCGCAAGAGCTTGAGACGCTCAGCCGCACTCTGGCGGACGCTGCGCAGGAGCTCGCCAGCGAAAACGCCGAGGCACTGGCCGAGGAGCCCGCCCTCAAAGAAGCGATCGACGCCCTGGCCAACAACGACCTCGCCACGGCCAGCGAGGCCCTCGAAACACTCGCGGAGTCCATCCAGGAAGAGGGCATCTCGCCGGAGCGCGCCGAACGCCTGGCGGAGCTCCTGGAGACCTTCTCCGACAAGCTCAACGCCGAAGATGAACGTCTGCAAGATCTCGTCGAAAAGCACCGCGACGCGCTCGAGAAGCTCGCCGAACAGTTCGGCGACGAGGGCAACCTCACCGAAGAGCAGCAGGCGCTGCTCGATGAGGCCGAAGAGATGCTCTCCAACGCCGAGAACGCCCGTGAAGAGTTCGACACCTCCGAGGCCAAAAACCAACTCGAGCGCCTCTCCCGCGACCTCGACGAAGTCGTCAACGAATACCTGGCCGAGGCCAAAGGCAGCGAAGACGGCGACGAGGGCATCGCCGGCCAGGCCGAAGAAAACCGCGGCGATCGCCCCGACTACCGCAACGAAGTAAGCCGCAAGATGGAAGACGCCTCCGAGCAGCTCTCCGAGGCCGGCGAGCAGCAATCCTCACAGCAACAGCGCGAAGAGATCCGACGCCAGATGCAGGAGATGCGCGAGAGCATGTCACGCGGCACCGGCGAGGCCAGCGAAGAGGAGCAACGGCGCGGCGATCAGGTCGAAGACTTCATGGAGCGCGCCCGCGGAGAGTCCGAAGCTCGCGACGACGCGCAGCTCGACCAGGAGCGTGCTCAACAGCAGGGAGAGCCCGGCGAAGCCGGCCAGGATGGCGAGCAGAAGCCCGGCGCCGAGGCCGAACAAGCGCAGGGCGAAGAAGGCGAAGCTCAAAACCCGGGGCAACCCGGCGGCGGGGAGCCTCCTCCCGGCGGCGAAGGCGGCCAGGCGAACTCGGAAGGGGAAACGAACGATGGCGAATACCGCCCCGGCGAGAGCGACGCCCCGGGCGGCGACGGCCCCGACGAGCAGGCGCAGGGCTCGGGCGAGACTGAGCTCGATGGCGAACGCGTCCAGGAGCAGGCTCAGGGCCAGGAGAACTCCTCGGGCAAGTCCCGCGCCGAGATCATCCGCGGGGCCAGCGAAGAGGGCTTCGCCTCGGCCGAGTACCAGGAGGTCTACGCCGACTATGAGTCCGTGGCCGAAGAGGTCATGGAGCGCGAAAACGTGCCCGACGGCTACCGCTTCTTTATCAAACGCTACTTTCAACTGATCCGGCCCCAGCAGCCTTAAGCGGCCGCTTTGCGCCTTTCCACGTCTCTGGAGACTCCGTCTTATGTCCAGTGAAAACACCGCCCCCGACGCCTCGGTGCAGGCAAAAGTACAGGCCTTTCAGAAGGACGCCGGCCGCATCCGCGAAGAAGTCGGCAAAATGATCGTGGGCCAGCGCGACATCATCAACGGCGTCATCCAGGTTATGCTCGCCGGCGGCAACGTGCTGCTCGAAGGCGTGCCCGGGCTGGGCAAGACGATGCTCGTGCGCACCCTCTCCGAGGCGCTGGGCCTGAACTTCTCGCGCATTCAGTTCACCCCCGACCTGATGCCCACCGACATCGTCGGCGCCACCATCATCGTCGAGGGCGAAGACCGCCAGAAGCATTTTAAGTTTGAGCGGGGCCCCATCTTCTCGAATATCGTGCTCGCCGACGAGGTCAACCGCGCCACGCCCAAGACGCAGTCGGCGATGCTCGAGGCGATGCAGGAGCGCAGCGTCACCGTGGGCAAGGAGACCTACAAGCTCGACGATCCCTTCTTCGTGCTCGCCACGCAGAACCCGCTGGAGATGGAGGGCACCTACCCGCTCCCCGAGGCCCAGCTCGACCGCTTCCTCTTTAAGCTGGTCGTGAAGTTCCCCGACCTCGACGAGTTGCACAGCATCATGGAGCGCACCACCCAGGTCTCGCAGCCGGAGGTCAACCCGGTGATCGACAAGGCGCGCCTCCTGGAGATGAAGCGCTTTGCCCGCGAGGTGCCCGTGGCGCGCCACGTGCAGGACTATGCCCTGCGCATCCTCCAGGGCACCCACCCCGAACACCCGGGCGCGCCGGAGATCACGCGCAAGTACGTGCGTTTCGGGTCGTCACCCCGCGGCGCTCAGGCGATCATGACGACCGCCCGGGTGCGCGCGCTGACCGAGGGTCGCTTCAACGTCAGCAGCGAAGACGTGCGCCGCAGCGCCCAGAACGCCCTTCGCCACCGCGTCATCCTCAACTTCGAGGGCGAGGCCGAGGGCGTCTCCACCGACACCATCGTGCAGAAGATCATTGAGGCGACGCCCGAGTCGACCTGATACATCTCCGGCTCGATGACGGGTGCGCCCAGATCGCTTTTTCTTTTCATGTCTTCGCAAACGCTCGTTTCCCTCGCCCAGCTGTGAGTCCCCGTGGCCAAGCCATCTCGCCAACATCCCGACGACGCGCGCTTCGACGATGAGTTCTTAAAAAAGCTCGATTACCTCTACATCGTCTCGCGCAAGATGGCCGCCAGCGGCCAGCGCGCCAAACGTCAGAAGAAGATCGTGGGCTCTGGCCTCGACTTCGCGGACTACCGCGTCTACTCGCCAGGCGACGACGTGAAGAGTCTGGACTGGCGCGTCTACAGCCGCACCGAACGCCTCTTCTTAAAGCTCTACGAAGAAGAAGAGGATCTGCACATCTACTTTCTGGTCGACGCCAGCCGCTCGATGCACCTGGGCCAGCCCAACAAATGGAACTACGCCCGCCAGGTGGCCGCCGCGCTGGCCTACATCGGGCTGAGCAACCTGGACCGCGTCAGCATCATCCCCTTCTCCTCGAAGGTTGAGGGGCGCCTTCCTCCGGCCAAGGGCAAGGCGCAGATCTTTAAGATCTTCAACTTCCTCGATGCCTGTGATGCCGGCGAACACACCTCGCTTCGCCAGGCCTTTAAGACCTTTGTCAGTCAGAACAAACGCCGCGGCCTGGCCGTAGTCATCTCCGACTTCTACGACCCGGACGGCATCGAAGAGGGGCTCAACGCGCTGCGCTACCATCGCTTTGAACCGATGGTCATTCAGCTCTTTGATGAGCGCGAGCTCAACCTGGACTTCCATGGCGAGGTTCAGATCGTGGACTGTGAGACCGATGAGGCCCGCGACATCACGGTGACCCCGGCGATGCTCAAGGCCTACCGCGAGGTCTTTGAGGAGTTCTGCACCGAGCTTGAGGGCTATTGTAAGAGCCGGCAGATCCTCTACTTCCGCGCCCCGATTCAGCAGCCTTTTGATGAGCTGATTCTGCGGGTCTTCCGGGCCGGAGGTTTTCTGAAATGAAGGGGAGTCGTTGATGCAATGGACCGGTCTGCCCATAGCGACCGTGCTCGGAGTGGCGGGGTTTGTGGCGGTGTTCATCACGCTGCTCTACCTGCTGCGTTTGCGAAAGCGCCGGGTGCAGGTGCCCTACTCCGCCCTCTGGGGCCGGGTGCTCGCCGAGAAGAAGCGCCAGACCGACTGGTGGCGACGCTTCAAGCGCCTGCTCTCCTGGTTGCTCTTTATGATCATCGCCGCGCTGATCACCGTGGCGGCCCTGGGGCCTCGCTCGGCTGACGAGGTCGTGGAGGGGCGCCATCTTCTGATCATGCTCGACACCTCCGCCAGCATGGGGGCGACCGATGTGACCGGGGGCCTCAACCGCTTTGAGGTCGCCCGCACCCAGGCGCTGGAGCTTCTTGGGAGCGTGGGCGGCGATGACCGCGTGATGGTCGCGCTCTTCAACAACCGGGTGATGCCGCTCGGACCTTTCGTGCGCGAGACGCAGCCCCTGGAAGCCGCGCTGCGCGCGGCCACGCTCAGCGCCAACGCCACCGACTTTCGCCAGGCGTTGAGTTTTGCGCGCGACAGCCTCCGCGATCGCGGTCAGGCTGAACTCATCGTGCTCAGCGACGGCGCCGGCCTGCAGAACCTCGACCTCTCGGAGTTCGACCCTGGCGAGGCGGTGCGGGTGCGTCACATCGCCCCTGGCGAGCGCTCCGAGAACCTGGCAATCACCGGGTTCAACGCGCGACGCTACCCCTCCAACCGCCTCGATCACGAGGTCTTTGTCGAGGTCTCCAGCACCTTCGATCGACCGGTGGAGGCGCGCCTGGAGCTCTTGAGCGAGGGGCGCATCATCGAGACGCTCCCCCTGGAGCTCTCCGCCAACCAGGTGCACCGGCAGTTCTACCCCGGGCAGGCCTTTGCCGGGGAGCGGCTGGAGGCGCGCGTGCGGGTGATGACGGCCGACGCCGAAGACGTCTTCCCCCTTGATGATCGCGCCTACGCGGTGCTTCCGCAGGCCCGCAAACTTCGGGTGCAGGTCGTCTCCACCGGCAACCTCTTTTTGGAAGGGCCGCTCTTGCTCAACACCCACATCGAGGTGACCCGGGTCAACCCGGAGCGCTACGACCCGCAGGCTGAGTTTGACGTGACGTTTTTTGATAACGTCGCCCCCACGCTGCCCGTCTCGGGCGATCTGGTCTTTTTCAACCCTCCGGCCGAGAGCTCCCCCATCGCGATCCGCGACGTGGATGACGAGCCGATCTTAACCGATGTGGCCTCAAGCCACCCGCTGATGCGCTGGATCAACCTGCAAGACCTCAACATCGCACGCACCTCAACCTTTCGGCGCGAGGCCAGCGACACCGCCGTGGCGAGCGCGTTCGGACAGGCCGTGATCGTGGATCGCGAGCTCGATGGTCGCCGCCTGATCGCGGTGGGTTTTGATCTTCGGGAGAGCGACTTCCCGCTGCGCGTGGCCTTTCCGATCTTCATTCTCAACATCATCGACTACCTGGCGCAGGACGACGTCGACTTGATGTACGCCTTTGAGACGGGCCGCTCGGTGCAGATCCCGGTGGCGCGCGACATCGAGGAGGCGCGGGTCACCGCCCCCGATGGTGAGGTGCGCAGCGCGGCGATCCATCGTGGCGAGGCGGTCTTCTACACCGACCAGCCCGGCTTCTACGTGCTCACCCCGGGCGGTGGCGAGCCGGTGGCGGTAGCCGCCAACCTGGCCAGCCCCGAGGAGAGCCGCATCGCCCCGTCCGAGCTTCAGCTTGGCGAGCGCGAGGTCAGCCGCGACGCGGCAGGCCTTGTCTTTGAGCGGCGCGAGATCTGGATCTGGCTGGTCCTGCTGGCCATGGGCCTGCTGCTTTTGGAGTGGCTCACCTACAACCGCAGGTGGACAGAATGATCGGCTCACGATCTTTAGTCTCCAAAATCTTCTTCTGGTCGACGCTTTCCCTGATCTGGGTCGCGGGCCTCTGGGCCTACCTGGACGCCGTGGTCTGGGCGCAGGCCGAGACCTGGAGCTTTGTTTACGGGGAGCGCACCTTTGAGATCATGGCGCCAGAGTACATCGGGCTGCTGCTGGTGCTGCCCCTGTTGGCCATCGTCGCGCGCTTCACCCTCTCGGACTTTCCTCTCTATCAGCGTGTGCTCAACGTCGGCTTTCGCGCGCTGGTGCTGGCCGGGCTGACGCTGGCGTTGATGCAGCCGGTGGTCACCAGTTTCGACTCGAAGATCGCCACGATCGTCGTGGTGGACACCTCGGCCTCCTTCCCCGATGAGGCGCTGGAGCAGGCCCGCGAGCGCATCAACACCTATGTCGCGGCGGCGGCCGAAGACGACCAGGTCCGCGTCATCGGGTTTGCCGATCGCCCCTACCAGATTGAGCCTGGCGCCGACGGCACCTACACCGAGCTCCCGCGCCCGAGCTCCAATGCACCAACCGACACGTCGGCCGACACCGACACAGACGCAGCAACCGAACTTCAGGAGCTCGCCAGCGAGCCTACCCTGCAGACCGACATCAGCGCCGCGCTGCGCATGGCCTACGGCCTCTTCCCCGACGATCATCTCAAACGCCTGGTGGTGATCAGCGATGGCAACCAGACCCGCGGCGATGTGCTGGCCGAGGCCAACCGCGCCGCCGATTTTGGCATCCGCCTCTACGCCGCGACCCTCGATTATGAGCAGCCCGCCGAGGTGCTCATTGAGGCGGTGGATGTTCCCGAAAACATCGAGCTCGGCGCCCCCTTCTTTCTGGTGGCCCGCGTCTTCTCGACCTACGCCACCACAGCCCGGCTGACGCTCTGGCAGAACGAGTACCGGGACGGTGAGCAAGAGGTTGAGCTGCAGCGCGGCGTCACCGAGGTGCGTTTTCAGACCGAGGTTTACGAGCCCGGCTTTCGGCAGTTTCGCGTGCAAATGAGCGTCGACGGGCCAGACGGCTACGCGGCCAACAACAGCTTTATGTACAGCGCGCATATCCGCGGCAAAGCGCGGGTGCTCTATGTGGAGGGCGAGATGCGCTCGCGCCATCACCTGGAGCGCGCGCTGCGTAATGAGAACTTCGATGTGGAGACGCGCAGCCCCGCAGGTCTTCCGAAGAGCGAAGAGGAGCTCGACCGCTTCGATCTTGTGCTCCTCTCCGATGTGCACTCCCGCCACGTCAGCGACGCCCAGCAGGATCTTCTCACACGCTATGTGCGCGACCTGGGCGGGGGTCTGATCATGGCCGGGGGTCAGGACTCCTTTGGCCCTGGCGGCTGGGAAGATAGCGCGGTGGAGCGCCTGATGCCGGTGAGCTTTGAAGGGGAGCGCCAGCGCGAGACGCCTTCGCTGGCGCTCCTGATGGTCATCGATCGCTCCGGCTCAATGGCCGGCGACCGCATCGCGCTGGCCAAAGACGCCGCCCGCGCCGCCGTCGAGGTCTTGCAGCCCGGCGACCAGGTCGGGGTGTTGGCCTTTGACAACGACATCGACCCCATCGTGCGCCTGCAACCTGCGGCCAACCGCTCACGTATCCTCAGCGCGATCAACCGGCTGCAGGTCCGCGGGGGCACCGACATTGAGCTCGCGCTCAATGAAGCCTACGAGCAGCTGGCCTTTGCCTCGGCCCGAGTTAAACACATCATCCTGCTGACCGACGGAATGTCGGAGCCCGGCGCGATCTTCACGCGCATTATGCCCGCGATGCGCATTGAAAACATCACCGTGACCACCGTGGCGGTGGGCGACGGGGCGGAGACGTCTATGTTGCGGCGCATCGCCGAGCGGGGCTCGGGGCGTTATCACTTCACCAACAACCCCTACAACGTCCCGCAGATCTTTACCCAGGAGACGCGCACCGTGGCGCGCTCGGCGCTGGCCGAGGAGCCGATCCGCGCGCAGGTCGCCGGGCGCGCCCAACTTCTTGAAGGCATCGCCTGGAACGCCGCGCCCTACCTCCTGGGCTATGTGACCACCACGCCCAAACCTCAATCCGAGGTGCTTTTGACCGTGGAAGGCGGTGACCCGCTGCTCGCGCGCTGGCGTGTGGGTCTGGGCAAAACAGCCGCGTTTACCTCGGACTTGAAGAACCGCTGGGGCGCGGAGTGGGTGCGCTGGCCGGGCTACGCGCAGCTCTGGGCCCAGCTGATTCGCGATACGATGCGCACCGACGATCGCGATCGCCTGCCGATGCGCGTCGACATCGACGGGGAGCGCGCCCGGGTGATGGTCGACGCCATCGGCGAAGATGACCGCTTTATCAACGATCTCGACAGCGTGCTGCGCGTGACCGACCCCGATGGGAACGACTCCCAGGTCGCGCTGCAGCAACGCGCGCCGGGGCGCTATGAGGCCAGCTTCCCCCTGCCTCAATTCGGTGCCTACCAGCTGGCCGCCCAGCACGACCGCGGCGGAGATACCTTCGCGGTCAGCCAGGCCAGCCTGGCCTACCCCTACCCCCGCGAGATGACCTACCTGGAGCCCAACGAGGCGCTCATCGCCCAGATTGTGGCCATGGGTCGTGGCGAGCTCGATCCGGCGCCGGCGACGATCTTCGACGCCGATGGCGAGGAAGTCCGCTACCGGCGCCAGCTCTGGCCCTGGGTGCTGCTTTTTGCCCTGTCGCTGATGGTGCTCGATCTCGCGCTGCGCCGCATTCGGCTCAGCGGCCAGACCGAGCTGAGCTGGCTGGCGCTAACCCGCTCGAAATAACGCACACCCTATGACGGCGACTCGCCGCCCCTCCTCGCCAGGGGCGGTTTTGACGTCACGCCAGGGCGCTCTCATTGCCGGAGTCGCGCACAAAGAGCACCGAGCTGCCGGTGAGCTGCACCATGCGCTCCATAAAGTCGCGATCGATGGTGTCGGCGAGCCCCATGATCTGAAGATCGGCACGCGGGGAGTCGGCGACCCACTTCATAAAACTGCCGCTCTCCACCCACGACTCGGTGCCGCGGGGCAGTCGCGCATCATCGATGAGCAGCTGCAGGTAGCGCCGCGCGTTGTCGGTCTCCTCCGGGTCGGGGCAGACCGTGAGCAGGCGTAACGAGCCCTGCCAGTTGCGATGGGCCTGGTAGCCCAGCAAGAGCGAGAGGTCGAGGTTGGCCAGGCGCAGCCCCACCGGCCAGCTCGGGCTCTGATCGCGCACCCAGACGTTGATGCGGCGCTCATGGCCCAGCGACGACTCGGGGTGCTCAAAAAGAAAGGCCGCGCCCATCTTGCGCGTGATCGCCACGTCCAGAAGTTCTTGCAGTGTGGGCTGATCGTACATATCGGCGTTGATGAAGAGGATGTTCGGTCGGAAGTAACTTCCCTGCATCACCGCCGAGGCCATATCCACGCCGGCCGGGTAGGTGCTGGCCTCAATGGTGACCGCCGTGGCAAAGAGCCCCTCGCGCTGAAAGTCGGCGGCGACCGCGCCAAGATCGCCCAGCGCGCGCTGACGGATCGCAGCCATCGCCGCGGTGGGGAGCTTGCCGGCGCCCATCCCCGGGATGGTCTTATGCTCACCGCTGCGCCGCCTTGGCCTGTACCGGGCGTGCGCGTCGTCTTCGCCCACCTCGCTGGCCTCGGCCGTGACCGGCGCGGCCGCGTCCCCACTCTGCGGGTACGTCTCCCGGCTGAGCACACCGACCACCTGCAACGACCCCTTCGGTGCGGTGAGCAGCCTTAAGAATCGAAACTGCCCATCGAGTTGGGTGCGGCTCTCCACCGGCACGAGCAGGTCGGGCTTCCAGCTGCGCTCGTTGGCCTCCTGCGGCCCCCGGGCGATGCGTTTGGCGGCCCAGTCCGCCAGCGACACAAAGATCGAGCTTCGCACCGTCTCCCAGGGCGTCTCCAGGCGCCGCCCCACCAGCACCACATAGATCCCGCCGATCACCGAGAGGGCCACCAGCGCAAAGGCCGGGCTGATCACAAAGACCGCCAGCAGCGCCAGCGCCGCGCCCACCACCGGCACCGCCCTCGGCACACGGAAGGTGGGGCGAAACGAGATCATCCCCAGGCTCTGCTCCACCAGCACCACCAGGTTGATGGTCAGGTAGGTCAGCAAAAAGAACATCGTGATGAGCACCGCGATGCGATCCAGGCTCCCGAGCGTCAGCGCGATGGCCACAAGCCCGCCCGTAAAGAGCGCGGCGTTGCGCGGCTCCCCACCGCCGGTGACATGCGAGAAGAAGGCGCTCCGGGGCAAGATGCTATGCGAGCCCAGCGCCTGCAGCACGCGCGGCGCGGCCACCAGCGAGCTCAGGGTCGCCGTGAAGGTCGAGGCCAGAATCCCCACCAGCACAAGCTCGCCGAAGGCCGCGTAGTCCACGACGACCAGCGCGTTCTCACGGAGCTCCTGCGGGCTGGCCACCATCGAGTACCAGAAGGCCAGAAAGAGATACGTGCATAGCGCGACGAGCACCGCCGCCATCGTCCCCCGCGGGATGCTGCGCCGCGGGTTGGCCAGTGCCCCGGACATGCTCGCGCCCACATTGACCCCGGTGCCGGCCGGAAAGAAGATCGCAAAGAGGATCCAGAAGCCGCCGGCCTCAAAGCTGCCAAAGAGCTCCGGGTTGCGCAGCTCCACCTCACCGCCCTGCCCCATCCCGGTGAGCCCCAGCGCGATCGAGATCAATGAGGCGACGATGACGATCATCACCAGCCCCTGAAGTCGAAACGCCAACTTCGTCGAGATCAGCGTCGCGCCAAAGGCCAGCACAAAGACCGCATACGCCACCGCCACCGGCGGATGATCCGGGAAAATATAGCCCCAGGCCTCGGTGAACCCGTAGATGTAAAGCGCGGCCGAGAGCGCCTGCCCCACGTAGAGCGGGATCCCGATGGCCCCGCCGGGCTCCAGCCCCAGCGACTGACTGATGATCGAGAAGACCCCGCCGGCGCCGACCCGGATGTTGGTGGTGATCGACGAGAGCGACATCGCCGCGGTCCCGGTGATGGCAAAGGTCAAAAGGATCAACGCCAGCGCGCCCAACAGCCCGGCCTGGCCCACCACCCAGCCCTCCCGCAGGTACATCATCACCCCGCAGATCGTGAGCACCGTGGGGCGAAACACTCCGGCAAAGGTCCCCAGCCCCTCGCGCACCGAGAAGATTGGCGAGGCGCTCTCCACCGGCGGAGCGATCGTATGCGCGGGGTTGTCCAACGCGCCGAGAGGTTCGGTCTTCTGCTCGGCGATCGTGCTCGCCAGATCGTCCTGCTCTACAGGGCTGTCACCATCCATGATCGTCTCCATCGCATCAGCGTGATTCATCGTGCGGGCGTCCCCCTTCGTTACGCGAGCCGCACCCGCCGGGATTGTCGGCGCGCAGCCCGACCGTGTCCAGAAAGGCGAAGGCCTGCCCCGGCGCTAGACATCGCGTCTGCTGTGGGGCTATCATCGCCGGCGAGCACCGCCACTCTCAACTACTTCGACCCTCTTAAAGATGATGGCCATGCGAAAGTTTATCGGAGTCGGGCTGTTGGTGACCCTGATGTCCACTGGAGTTCCCGCCCAGGTGATGGCGCAGTCGGACGCCGACGCCGCCGACATCGCCCGTCAGGTCGAGAGCCTCTCGGCCGAAGGCGCGCAGAGTTTCCGCGCCGGCGACTACGAAAAGGCCATCGAGTTCTTCGAGCAGGCTTACGCGCTCGATCCGGTGCCCAACCTGCTCTACAACATCGGGCGTTGCTACGAGCAGATGGAGCAGTGGGACGAGGCCATCGCGCAGTATGAGCGCTTTATGGTCGCCCCGGACGTTGAGAGTGAGGCGCGCTCCCACGCGATGGAGCGGGTGCAGTCCCTGCGCGAGATTCAGGCGATGCAGGCCCGCGAAGACGGCAGCGATGGCGACGGCGTTCAGGATGAGGGCGCCGACGATGTCATCGCCACCCCGCAGCCGGCGCCCCCCAACCGCACCCCCGGCATCATCACCACCGCCGGCGGCGTGGCGCTGATCGGCGGCGGGGTCGTGATGGGCCTGATGGCCAGCGGCAACGCCGAGAGCATCACCGACACCCAGCTCAGCTATGACGATCGCCTGGCCGCGCGCGACAGCGCGCGCACCCAGGCCCTGGTGGCCGACGTCTTCTACGTCTCCGGCGCCGCGGTGACCGCGCTGGGCATCTACCTGATTGTCAGCGCCGACAGCGTCGAAGATAACCCTCAGGCCTCGCGCTCGATGCTCACCCCCTGGGTGGGCAAAGGCAGCGCCGGCGTTGGCCTGACCCTCGGCTTCTGAACCTTCTGGCGCGCCGCACGCTCGCGGCGCGGACCTGCTCCCCAAGACCGAACCTATGTCCTCTTCTCGCGACCAACGTCGAGCGCTCTACGAAAAGCTCGTCGGCCAGACCGTGGCTGATCGCTACGAGATCGTCAGCCTGATGGGTTTTGGGGGCATGGGTGCGGTCTATGAGGCGATCCAGCGCAACATGAACCGGCGCATCGCCCTCAAGTACATCCCCTCGCATAACCCGGTGACCGCCGCGCGCTTTGAGCGCGAAGCGCTGACCGTCAGCCAGCTGCGCCACCCCAACACGGTCACCGTCTTCGACTACGGCCAGACCGACGACGGGTTTCTCTACCTGACCATGGAGATGCTCGCCGGGCGCACCCTGACCGAGGCGATCAAGACCGAGGCGCCTTTCTCGCCAAAGCGCGCGGTGCACATCGCCTCCCAGATCTGCCGCTCGCTGGCCGAGGCGCATAAAAACGGCATCGTTCACCGCGACGTCAAACCCGATAACATCTTCCTGATCGAGGTCGACGGCGATCCCGACGTGGTCAAAGTCCTGGACTTCGGCATCGCCAAAGCCGTCGGCGGCGAAGATGACGTGCAGCTGACCGGCGATGGCCGCATCGTGGGCACGCCCCGCTACATGTCGCCCGAGCAGATCCTCTCGCAGAGCGTCGATCACCGCAGCGACATCTACAGCCTGGGTTGCATCATCTTTGAGATGCTCTGTGGCGAGCCGCCTTTTCAGGGGCCGACGACCACCGCGCTGATGATCAGCCACGCCCAGGATCCGCCCCCTCCCTTCGCCGAGCGCCTCTCGGAGCAGGCGCTGGATATGATCCCGCTGGCGCTCGAGCATGTGGTGCGCCGCACGATGTCCAAAGATCCCGGGGCGCGGCCGCAGACCACCGAAGAGCTGCGCGAGGAGCTTGAGAGCGCGCTGAGCAAGCACCACGCCGCGCTGGCCGCAGGCATCGCCTCGCCAACCTCGACCGGCAACCACTTCGCGCCCTCGGCGCCGGGTGGCGCGGCCGGGGGATTCGGTGGCACCGGGAACTTCACCGGAAACGGCCAGTTCAATGGCACCGGCAACTTCACCGGGAATGGCCAGTTCAATGGCACCGGCAACTTCACCGGCGCCGGTCAGGCGATGGCGCCCGGCGCGGCAGCCGCCCAGGCGCCGGCGAAGGGCGGTACGAACAAGGGGCTGATTGCTGCGGTTGTGCTCGCGCTGATCATCGTGCTCTTGCTGGGGGTGATGGTGCTGCGTGGTCAGGAGCAGAGCGCGCCGGAGACGACTCCCGAGGTCGCGGGGGCGTCGGCTGAAGCGGCACCTGAGATACCCGAAGAGCCCGCCGAACCCGCGATCGACGAGCCGACGGTGGTCGCCGTCAACGACACGATTATTTTGCGGCTGACAACCGAGCCGCCGGGCGCGACGATCATGGAAGGTGACGACGAGCTGGGCACCACGCCCTACAACCTCTCGGTGGCCCCCGGCGGCGACCCGCTGACGTACCGCCTTCGCCTGGACGGCTACGAGCCCCTCGATGTGCGCATCCCCATCGACCCGGAGCGCGGCCTGCGCCAGGAGCTCAGCTACGAGCTGACCGCCGAGGAGCGGCGCCCGACCCGGCGCGCCCCTCGTCAAGAGCGGCGCCCGCGTCCCCCCGAGGAGGTCTCCCAGACCGAGGAGCCCCCCGCCGAGGAGGAGACGCCTGCCGAGCCGCGGCGCCCCTCGATTGAGCTGCTCGATGACGGGCCCCGCCCCAAAGTCAACCGCCTCTAACCTTCGCCGGGGAGCCTGGCCGAAAGGGGGCGTCCTCATCCTGAGCGTTCATGCAAAAGATCTGCCCAACCTGTCAGCGCAGCTACGGCGACGAGGTCGTCTATTGCCCGCATGACGGCATGAAGTTACGCCTCAGCCGCCCCGAAGGTGACGACCCGATGATCGGGCGCGTGCTCGACGGGCGCTGGATCATTGAGAAGGCCATCGGCGCCGGCGGCATGGGCGCGGTCTACCTGGGCCATCAGCGCAGCGTCGACCGCCAGGTGGCCATCAAGACGCTGCGCGCCAACCTCAGCGAGACCGACGACTTCGTCGACCGCTTCTTTCGCGAAGCGCGCATCGCCACCACCATCAACCACCCGCACAGCGTCACGATCCTGGACTTCGGTCAGGACGAAGATGGCACCCTCTATCTGGCGATGGAGTACCTGGTGGGCACGCTGCTCAGCGAGCGCATCAAAGAGGGCGATCTCACCTTTGAAGAGATCTTGCGCATCGGCGTGCAGATCGCCTCGGCGCTCTCTGCTGCGCACGACGCCAACATCGTCCACCGCGACTTAAAGCCCGATAACATCTTTCTGCTCGACATCCCCGGCGGGGGGACCTTTGTCAAAGTGCTCGACTTCGGCATCGCCAAGGTCCTGGGCGCCGAGACTCAGGTCACGCGCACCGGCCAGGTCTTTGGCACGCCGCAATACATGAGCCCGGAGCAATGCCAGGGCCACGAGGTCGACGGGCGCGCCGATCTCTACAGCCTGGGCTGCATCCTCTATGAGCTCGTGGGTGGTCGACCGCCCTTCTCGGCCGAGACGCCCATGGCGATCTTGATGGCGCATGTCGTCAACGAGATCCCCTCTTTGCGCCAACAGCGCGAGCTGCCCGAAGCGCTCGAGCGCGCGATCACGTCCCTGCTGGCCAAAGATCCGAACGACCGCCCCGCCGACGCCAGCGCCGCACGCGCGCTCTTCGAGGCGTTGCTCGCCGAGCTCAACCCGGAGGTCCTGGCAGGCACGCCGGGCCCGGCCGATCCCGACGCCCCGACGATCTCGCCGACGCGCGCGGGGCGCACAGTGACCGAGACGCAGACCCAGCCTCCTCTGGCCTCCCTGAGCACGCCCATCGACGATCTCGATGATCTGGCACCGATCACCTACGACCGACGCTCCCGAACGCCGCTCGTTCTCGGGGTGCTGGCGATCCTGGTGGTTGCAGGCGCGGCGTTCGCGCTCTCTCGACCCTCCACGGATGAGCCGGCCAACGACGCGATCGCAGCCGAGGCGCCTTCCCAACCCGCTCCAGGTGACGAGGTTGCCCCGCAGGTCGCGGAGGACCGGCCTCAAGACAGGGCGAGCGCGGAGCGTGCGCGCGAGCAGGCCGAAGACGATGCCCTGGCGCTGGGCGAACCTGTCGCCGCGCTGGCGCGCCAGACCGCCGAAGCCCTGCATGCCAGCGCTCAGGCGGCGCAGCGCGCCGAGGCGCGCCGCTCAACGAGGCCCTCCCGAGTCGCTCCCGATCGGCGGCCGCGTCCGGAGGTTCGCCCTGAGCCCGAGCCGCAACCGGAGCCGGTTGAGGCGCCGAAGCCGGATCCTGGTCCCGAGCAACCGGCCGAGGACGATCCCTTCGACGGGTTCTTCTCCGAATAATGTCTTTGTTTGATTGACGTGGTGTTGCGCTATGGCTTCTGCCCCTTCCCATCGCGTCGCTCTTGCGGGTGTGTTGTGGCTGGCGCTGCTAACCGGCTGTGCGACCACCTCTGAGAGCGACTACATCGTGCCGGGGACCACCGACCTTCGCATCAGCAATGTGGAGATTCGCGGCGTTGAGCAGGTCTCCGAGAGCGAGCTCCGCGACGGACTCGCCACCCGCGAAGATCCGGGCTGGCGGGCCGCCGTATCCTGGCTCCCCCTCATCGGGGCTGAGCGCCAGTACTTCAATCAGTTCAGCTGGCAGCGCGACCGTGAGCGCATCGAGACCTTCTACCAGCGCCGCGGGTACTTCGGGGCGAGCATCGTCTCGGAGTCGATTATCGAAAACCCCGAGGAGGGCACGATCAGCGTGCGGGTGACGATCGATGAGGGGGAGCCCACCCGCATCGCGCGCATCGAGCTTGAGGGGCTAGATCCCTCCTCCCAACTCTCTCGCGAAGCGCTGCTGGATGATCTTCCGCTCAACCAGGGCGCGATCTTTACCCAGGAAGACTACCTGACCACCCGCGATGCGCTGGGCCGCCGGCTGCGCGAGGCGGGCTACGCCTACGCCGCCGTCAGCGGTCGAGCCTTTGTCGATCCTGAGACCCGGAAAGCGGACGTCTTTTTCTTCATCGACGCCGGTCCCCGCTCGCGTTTCGGCCAGGTGCATATCTTCGGGCTGGAAGACGTGGAGGAGCGTTTCGTGCGCGAGGCCATCACCATCGAGCCCGGTGAGCAGTACGATCCGCAACGCCTCAATGAGACCCAGGAAGACGTCTACGAGCTGGGCGTGTTCGGCCTCGTCACGGTGCTCCCGGCTCACGAGGCCCGCGAGTTTACCCTGGAGGACGCCGAGGATCGCGAACGGCTCGAAGATCTTCTGGAAGAGAGCGACATCCCCGATGACGCCGACCCACAGGCCGGTGTCGACGCTTCTCCGCGCCCCGGCATCGACGCGGCCGCTCCCCCTGACGACGCCAACGCTCAGGAGGACACCTCCAACGCCGAAGGTTCGGAGGCCTCCGGTCGCGAGCGAGCGCTGGGCGTGAGCACGCTGCTGGAGAGCGCCCAGCTCGAAGCCGAACGCCGCAGCCGCCTCGATCCGGAGGTTCCCGTCGTCGTGCGCCTCAAAGAGGCCAAGAAGTACAACCTGCGCGTGGGTGCCGGCCTGGCCGTGGAGAGCGCCCGACAGGATGTGCGCGGGCTCCTCAACTGGTCAGCGCGCAACTTCCTGGGCGGGCTGCGTCGCCTGGATCACTTCAACGTGGCGGGTTACGCCTGGGCCCCCGGGCTCATCCCCCGCGCCGAGCTGGTCAACCGCGGGGCGATCCTCTCCAGCGAGCTGCGCTTCTCCCAGCCCCAGTTCATTGAGCGCCGCACCAACCTGCGCCTGAGCGCCAGTGTGGAGCGCGACGTTCGGGAAGGCTTCTCGTTATGGAACCCCGCACTGAGGGTGGGGCTCGACCGCCCGATCTTCCGCAAGCTGCGCCTGGAGGCCTCCTACAACGTCGCCTACTACAACTACTTCAACGTCGAAGAGTCTCTGGTGGATGTCTCCACGACCACGCTGGGACTGGACTTCCAGACGGAGTTTTTGCTCGAGTACCTGGAGCAGTCGCTGATCCTGGACATGCGCAACGACGTGCTCGACCCGACCTCCGGCGCCCTGGTCGCACTGACGGTTCAAGAAGCCGGCAGCTTCGCTGTGGGCGGTGAGTTCGACTTTATCAAACCGGTGCTCTCGGCCGAGGGCTACGTCCCCTCCGATCTTCTGGGCCGCTCGGTGCTCGCGATGCGCACTCGTCTGGGCAGCGTCTACAACATCGGGCGAGAGACCGGGGTGCCGATTCAAAACCGCCTCTACAGCGGTGGGACCGACGGGATGCGCAGCTTCGGCCGCCAGCGCCTCTCGCTCTACACCCCCTCGGGCGAAGCGGTACCGGTGGGCGGGCTGACCCAGTTTGAGTGGTCGGTCGAGCCGCGGGTGCGCCTTGTGCCCAACCTCTTCTCGATCGGCGATGTGTGGGGGGCGGTCTTCGTCGACGCGGCCACCATCCTGCGCGGCCAGCTCGAAGTCGATACCGCCGCCAACGATCAGGGCACGGTGAGTTTCAACGAGCTGGCGCCCTCCCTGCTCTACGGCCTGGGAACCGGCCTGTGGTGGAACACCCCGGTGGGTCCGGTGCGCCTGGACTTCGCCTACACCCTGAGTGACACCACGCAGGACCCGCGCTTTCGGCGCTGCGCCGATCCCTCCACCCAGGGCACCGAGGCCTGCGTCTTTGTGCCTCAGGATGAAGACGCCATCCAGGAGCTGCTCGTGGGCTACGGCTTCTACCTGAGCATCGGGCACTCGTTCTAAACCCCCGAGGCGGCCTTAAGCGCTGTGGCGACGCCGCGCTCAAGGCCCACCGCGGCAGACGTTCGGGCATAAAAAAACCGGGCCCGAAGGGCCCGGCAATTCGCTTCGATCTGCCCGTTAGGACTCAGGGCACGATCGTGATGTCGGCGCTGTTGACGTCCTTCTCCGAGACCCCGAAGCCGCTCCAGGGCGTCAGGGCATAAAACGCCAGCACCATCGCCACGATGATGATTTCCACGGGGTTCTCATACCACCAGTCCCAGAAGACCGGGGTCTTTTTGCGAGAGATATGCTGGGGGGCGCGCTCGGACATCGTTAGCTCGAAGAGGAGTAGGTTAACACCATCGACCAGATCTGGCGCCAGAGGTACCACCGGGGGCCTCCAGGCGCAAGAGCCTGTGCTAGAAGCGCCCGCTGAAGCTCACGCCCAACGCCCGCGCGGAGCCGGCCTGATCGGGGCTGGAAAAGCCCGGGGCGTCGGAGGCCGGCGGAAGGCGCCCGCTCCAGTCGCGTCCCAGCAAAAAGAAGCCGGAACCGGTCAGGATCAACCCGCAGCCCACGGCCTGTCCGACCGAGAGCATGCCCTGCCCGGCGCCGACGCCACACAGGGCGCTGCCCGCAAAGCCCATCACCGCCAGAGTATTGGCCCACCAGGGCGGCGCGACGCTGACGCGGTCCAGGCGCACCGGGCGGTCCATCGCGCGCTCTGAGCCGGGCATCGGGATCACGTCGTCGCCTCCGGCGCCTTCTGCCACCTCCTCTTCCGCGCTCTCCGCCACGGGATCTTCAGCATCGGCGCCATCTTCGGCGGGCTCCTCCGCAAGGGAAGCCTCCGGTTCATCGACCTCCACCTCGGTGGTCTCGGCGCTGGCGAGCTCTTCGCTCTGACGAGGAGGAGCGGCGCTGCCTACCTGAAAGATGCGCTCGACGGTCGCGCCCGCTCCGACCTCCACCACGGCCTGCAGACGCTGGCGGTCGGGAAAGACCAGGGTGACAATGTTTTCGCCGGCGCCCACCGGCATCGTCACCGGCGCCTGCCCCTCCGGCTCACCCATATACTCATTGAGGTAGACGGTGGCGCCGGCCGGCACCGAGTCGACCACCAGGTAGGCCTGAATGTTCTCCTCGAGGTCGCGCAGCTGATCGATCTTGGCGCGCACACGCCCCTCGACCGGGCTGTCCTTGTCGAGCTCCAGGTAACGCAAAAGTGTCTGACGCGCGCGGGCGTAATTGCCCAGGTTCTCGTAGCTCAAACCGATGCGGTAGAGCAGGCGCACATCCTCAAGCACGTCATAGGCCTGGCGGTACTTGAGCAGCGCGTCGCTGAACTCACCGGCGTCATAATGACCGTTGGCCTCCCGCACCGTATCGAGCGCCTCGTCGGAGCCCTGCGCGTAAAGCGGCGCGCAGAAGCAGAGGATCACCACCGCCACAAGCGCGCCGAACCATCGTCTCATTGAGCGTGCGCTCACCATGAAAACCGCTCCATGCAAAGCCCCCGCCGCAGCGGGCAGCCGTGTCTCATGTCGTCAAAAGCGTTCAACGGGCTGCAACCTAACGATCCGCCCGCCCCGAGGCAACCACAACGCCCCTTCGGGGGATGCGCGGTTGCTAAAGCGCTGCCTGCGACTATATTACTCGCCAGCAGCTGTCCTGCCCCGCGGTCGCGGCCCTCTCCCCGAGAGCGCCGTTGTCCCGAATCCGGCCGACTTCGCCAAGATACCGCGGGCATCTGGAGGACACAAAAGGCGTAACTGGCCCAGAACAAAGGATCTTCATGGCACGGTTGATGTCTAGCACGGAGCTTCAACAGCGTATCGCAGAAGGCGAAGACTTCGTACTGATCGACATTCTCAACCCCGAGGACTACCAGCGCGAGCATATCCCCGGCGCAATCAACATCCCTGTGGAGTCGCTCAAGGAGCGCGCCCGCAAGGACCTGGGTAAAAATCAGCGCATCGTCGTCTACGGCGACAGCCACGACGCCGAGGCGTCCAACCGCGCGGCAAAAATCCTCGAGGAGCTCGGCTTCCGCAAGGTCTCCGATTTCGACGGGGGCCTCAACGCCTGGAAAAACGCAGGCTTCCTCACCGAGGGCAGCGAGGCTGAGATCGTCGGCGAAGTCACCCGCCTCTGATCAGCTCACCCTCGCGCGGCCCGGCCATTTAAGACGCCGGGCCGCAGCGTAAAACGCAAAAAACCTCGCCAGCTCCTGGCGAGGTTTTTTTATGCGTGCTCGATCACCGAAGACTCAGTCCTCGACGGTGGCTTCCGCGCGGTAGAGGATCACATCGCCCTCGGAGTTGGCCACCAGCGCCTGGTACTCCGTGCCCGGGTTCTCCTCGACCTTGGCCCACTCGCCAGCCATCTCGTCGGCGCCTTCCTGGGTGCGAAAGAGCGCCAGATGCGCCGTCTCGGCCTCGCGGTCGTAGCGGATCAGCGCGAGCATCGTCTCATCCTGCACCTCGGAGGCCTGCAGGTAAGGACCGCCCTCAATGGCTTCGAGCTCGTCCATATCGACGATCTCTTCTTTGCCATCGGCAAGCGAGCGCACCACCAGACCGTTATCCTCGCTCTTGGCGACGATCACGACCTCTTTGGCCGGCGCGCCGTCGAGATTAACCCGGCCGCGCTTCTCTTCCTCGGCCGCCAACAGATAGATGCGGTGCGGGGCGATCCCGCGCGAGTCGAGCAGCTTCTGCAACCGGTCGCGCTCCTCAAGCAGCTCCAGGAAGCGTTGTGCGTCGCGCAGGTTCGTGGTCCGAAACTCCACCTCGCCCTCCTCATTGAGGATCTTGCAGTGGCGCGCACCGCGCTCAATGACCAGGCCATCATAGGACAACAACTCGTCTTCATTCGACGTCACGATTGTTACCCTTTTGTTTCGAGATTTCTAAAGAATTTCGGGACTCAAAACCCGCCAACGGGTCGTTATCATTAGCACACGCGTGCCCCTTGTAAAGTAGGTCGCGTCAGATGCGCACGCCAGGCCCCCCTTCTTGCGCCCCGGCGCGGGCTGTGCGACCACATCTTACGACCAGATTTCGGGGCGACGAGGCCGTGTTCTCACCCGCAGCGCTCCACTCCTCTCAGCATGACGTGTCCGGTATGATGAAGTTTCTCCTTCACCATCGCTCCCATTCCACAGCCTTGCTTCTGGCGGCCCTCTTGCTCGCCGGCTGCGCCCACGATCTTCAACGTGGCGAGGAGGCGCTGCGCGCCGGTGACGCCGCCCTGGCCGAGCGCATCGCCCACGAAGAGCTCGGCAACGACATGGCCAACCCCCGCGCCAACCTGGTGTTGGCCGAAGCGCTGGTGGCCCAGGATAAGCATCAACAGGCGCTGCGCCCGGCGACCGTGGCGGAGCAGTCCGGGGAGTTCGGCGCCCGCGCCTCCTTACTCGTCGCGCGTATTAATGAAGCGCTCAATGAACCGGCCGAGGCCGCGCTGGCGTACCTGCGCGCCCGCAACGAGGACGCCACCGCGGTGGATGACGCGAAGTTGGCCGAGGTTCTGGAGGCGGGCATCACCCACGCCGAGGTGCGCCAGCAGCTTGCGACGCTGATCCGACTGCGCGGCGCGCTGCGCCTCATCAACGCCGATCATCCCGCCGCCTCTCTGGAGCGCCTGCGCGCCGACGCTCTGGTCTACGCCGACGAGCTGGTAGCCCGTGGCGAGTACGTCGACGCGGTCGACCTTCTGGAAGGTACGCTGGCAGAGGATCCCGACTTTGAAGCCGGGGCCGCACAGCTCGGTTCGCTCTACCTGCGCCTGGATCTTCCCGATGAGGCGTTGCGCGTCTGGCGCGACGCCGCCTCCCAGGCGCCCGACGACGCGGAGCGCTCCCGACGTCTGGCGAGCTACGCGGAGCGCGCCTCGGAGTTCGACGCCCACACCGCCGCCATCGAACTTCTCGACGAGGCGATCGCGCTTCTGCCGCCGCCCCACCCCGACCTCGCCAGCCTCTACGCCAGGCAGGCCCGGGCGTACCTGAGCGCCGAGCAGCCCTCGCGCGCCGAGACGGCGCTGCGCGCCTCCCTCGACAACCTCGCCAGCGAGCCCACCGCCGCGGACTACACGCGCCTGGCGCGCCTGGCCACCGACTACGGCGCCCCTCAGATCGCGCTGAGTCTGTTGCTCGACGCCTCCGAGTCGGTGCAGCTCGACTGGCCGATGACCGAGCTTTTGGCCAACCTCCTGGCCTCCCGCGCGCGCCTTGATGAGGTCGAGGCGCTGATCAACCGCTTCGTCGAGGCCAACCCGCCGGCCCACGTCGCGTTGGAGCGCGCGGCCAACTGGGCGCAGCAGCGTAACAACCTCCCCCTGGCCCGCTCGCTCTATGAGCGCGCGCTGCAGTTCCCGGAGACCTCCGACAACGCCAACCTCGCGCTGGGCATCGTGCTCATGGAGCTCAAAGAGCGCGAGGCGATGCTGCAGGCCTTTATGGCCTACCTCCAGGCCGTCGACATGGAGACCTCCAGCGTCCTGCAGATCACCGAGCTGCTCACGCGCGAGCGCTTCTTCGAAGAAGCGGAGCGCCTGCTCAAGCGCCTGGGCAGCGCGGCGCGGGAAGAGATCCGCGTGGTCGAGACGCTCGCAGGCCTTTACGCCACCTGGGGCCGACCTGCCGACGCCGAAGCCACCTACGACGCCTGGATCGCCTCGCGCGGCAACCAGGAAGAAGATCTTCGCTTTGTCGCCGAGCGCTTCTGGCGTCTTGGCGATCCGGGGCGCGCGCTCAGCTACTACGAGCGCTCCGCCCGCGCCGGAAATTATCGCTCCTGGCTCAACGTGGCCGACATCAACTTCGAGCAGGGCCGCTTCCCGGCAATGAGCGAGAGTCTGGAGCGCTACGTCGCCAACAGCACGCCCGGCCAGGAAGAGAACGCGCTGGCCGACGCGCTGATGCGATACCGTCGCGCCAACCTCCCCGACCGTGTCGAGTCCACGCTGAAAACGCTGCTGGAGGCGGCGCCGGACGACTGGCGCTGGGTCGAGCAACTCTCCGATCTCTATTTTGATACCGGCCGTGATGAACGCGCCATCACCATTCTGGCGCAGTATATGTCGGTGACCGACATTCCGGCCCAGGCCTTTGAGGGCATTTTGGCGCGGCTGAGCGCGCGCCAGCGCGCGTCGGCCGCACTTCCCCTGGCCCGCCAGATCTTCGGTGATCGTGACGACTACGTCTCCAACCGCGTCTTCGGTGACGTCTACGACGCGATGTCGCGTGAGGCCTCTTCGGACGATGCCACCGAGCTACGTCGACGCGCCGCGCATCACTATCGCCGCGCGCTCGAGCGGGCCCAGAAGGCCCCTGAGGGCTGGAGCGAGCAGGCCGACGCCCTGTTGCGCGACTGGATCCGGCAGGCCGACTTCTGGCGCCAGCGCCGCTACTTCGAGGTCGCAAAGCTCGCCTACGAGCGCGCCATCGCGCAGGGCAACTCCCCGGCCTCTGTGGCCATCCCCTACGCCGAGACGCTCCTGGAGCTCGGCGAGCTTGAGCGCGCCGAGACCGTACTGGAGCAGCTCCACCGCGACCGCTCCCGCAGCACGCGCGACGCGGTACGCATCGCCGAGGTGCTCATGAAGTACGGGCACTATGAGGCCGCCGAGCCCTACCTCAATCTGCTCTTCGCGTCGCCAGACGCCGACGCCAACCGTCAGGGCTTTACCCTGCTGGCTACAATGTACCGGCAGCAAGACCGGCTCGACGAGCTCGGCCCACTCATCGACAGTTACCTGGCCAAGGCCCCCAACACGCTGATCGCACGCCAGCTCATCTTGAGCACGCTCGAGAGCGCCGGGATGTGGGATGAGGCCATCGCCCAGCTCGAACGCATCGCCTCCATGACGCCGGGCGAGCACACCTACCTCATCGCCCTCAACCACTTCCGCGCCGGCCGCAGCGAAAAGGCCAGCGAGCTGCTCACGCAGTGGGCCACCGAGAGCGCTCAGACCGAGATGTGGCTCGCCGCCTCCGATGTTCTGGCGAACCATGGCGAGCTCGACCGCGCGCTGGAGCTTCTGGATGCGGGCGTTCAGCGCGCCCCGGGCGACCGCACACTGCGCCTGCAACGCGCCACGCTCCGCGCCCGCGCAGGCCTGCTCGAAGACGCGCTCGATGACGCCAACGTTTGCCTCGGCGAGCGCGAGGAGTGTCCCGGCGAGCTCATCGCCAGCTTCATTGAAGAGGTGAGTGTCGCGGGGCGCTTTGACCTGGCCGCGCCCTTTATGGAGCAGGCCCGCGTCAGCCCCGCCCGCAACGCCGCCCAGACCCCGGGACGCACCCACCCGGCGCTTCTCTCGGGCGATCCGGATCAGGTCCGCACCTTTGTCGATGAGGTGCTCGGCCAGGGCGTCGGGCTCACCGAGCTCGTCAATCAACTCGACACCGCCGGCTACCACGCGCTGAGCCAGGCGATGATCGAGGAGGAGATCCAAGAGGGCGACGCTGCCACCGGCGCGCTGCTCCTGCTCAACCGCCAGCTCGCCATCACCCCGGGGGCCGCCGTCGACGATCTTCTGATGACGCTGCGTCCGGTGGTCGACCCGCTGGAGCGCAGCAATGAGGATTTTGTCGGCCCCGTCGGTGACACGCTTATGCGCATGGGACGCCGCGATGAGGCCATCGCCTACCTGCGCGCGGCGGTCGATGCGGGCGACGTCAGCTACCTCGGCCAGCTCGCGCAGGCCCTGATCCTGAAAGGTCAGTTTGAGGAAGGCATGGACCTTCTGATCCGCTCAGTGGAGCTGCCGGGCGCGAACACCGAGAGCGCTGCCAATGCGGCGATGCGCCTGGAGCTCGCCGCCCAACCCGAGCTGGCCCGACGCCTGCTTCAGGAGCTGGCCGGTCAGCCCGAGACCACCGCCCAGGCCTTCCCGCTGAAGACTCACTATGACCTGGAGCATCACGGCGATGTCCGCCAGGCGCTGGCCGACGTCGACGCGCACCTCGAGTGGATGCGCCAGCTGCGCGGCGCCGACTTTGGCGACGCGTTGAGCTCCAACGCCATCGAAGACGCCATCGTCGGCGCGCTGGAGACCATCGCCTCTCTCGGCTATATCGACGCGGTCCTCGCCCACCTCGACACGCTGCCCGGGGAGCTTCGCGAGTCGCCCCGCCTTGGACGCCTTCGGCTGCACGCCGCGCTACTTCGGGGCGACGATGAGGCCATCGACGGCGCCGTCGACGCGCTGCTCACCGCCGCGAACAACGCCCCCGAGGCCCGCCGCCAGATCACTCTGCAGCTCCTCGCCTTCGGGCACACCGCGCGCGCCGAAACGGTGCTCGCCCCGCTGTGGGAGACCCGGGCCTCCGATCGGGAGAACGTCGCGCTGCAGCTCGCGCTGCTCCGCGCTCAAAACGCCCCCGATGCGGCGATCACTGATGCCGCCGAGGCGCATATCAACGCCAGCGCCGACCGCCAACTCGCCCGCACCCTGGTCAGCGAACTGCTCACCGACCTGGCGCTCGATGACCTCGCGCTGGAGGTCGCCCGACGCGGCGCCGCCCAAATCCCGGTCGCATCCGAGCTCAACCTGGCGCTTAACGCCGCGCTCATCGACGGCGATCTCGACACCCTCCGCGCCCTCCTGCCGCAGATGGTGCGCACCGCCGATCAGCCCGAGACCGTCCTCGAGAACCTCTATCGCCGCAGCCGCTTCAGCCCCGACATCCGGGTGCCGCTGGCCATCCTCGACCACCTTCAGGCCATCCGTCCCGCCGCCATCAGCTGGGAGCTCGAGCGCATCTACCTGCGTTTTCGCAACGGCGACGTCGCCCAGGCCCGCGAGCGCATGATGGCGATGGTCGAGCGCACCGGCGCCCACCCCTCGGTGGTCGACGCGCTGCTCGCCATGCTCAACAACGAGCGCCTCGATGTGGAGATCGCCCGGGTGCTCGCCACCGAGCTCAACCCCGACACTCTGGGACCGCTTCACCTGCGCGCGATCGCCGAGGCCGAGCTGGCCCTGGGATTTGAAGATCGCGCCCAACCCTGGCTCCATCGCCTCGACGCGCTGGCCGGTGACCCCGCACATCGGGTCGCCATCGCCACCGACCTCAACTCGCGCCGCCTCTACACCGCCGCGCTGCAGGCTCTCGGGGAACCCCAGCCGGAGAACTCCCCGGCCTACGACGCCGCGCACGCCATCGCCACGATGGGCTCCGGAGAGCCCGCTGCCGACGCCTTCCTCAACGCCATGCGCCGCGGCATCCCCTCGATCAGCGCGCTGCACGACGCGCTGGTCGCCGCCATCGACGGCGATCTTCCCGACGACGCGCGCCTGTTGATGGAGACCCTCACCCAGACCCCGATGGCCCCGGCCTACGCCGCGACCCAACCTCTGCAGCTGGTGCTCACCGCCGGGTCGCTCGATCGCAGCGGTCGCGGCATGCAGTACGTGCGCGACTTCCTCGACACCCGCCTCCCGCGCATCGCCAGCAGCGCCGGCATCAACTGGCAGCAGTTCGCCGGACAGCTCGCTGAGGCCTACCGCCATGACGACGCGCTGGCCGCCTACGGCGTCTACCGCGACCGCATCTTCCAGTCGCTGCTGACCAGCCCCCGTCGCGAAAACCTGGCCATCTACCTCAACAACCTGGCCTACATGTACGCCACCACCGACCAGCACATCGACGAAGGCCTTGAGCTTGCCAGACGCGCCATCGCGCTGGCCGGTGGCCGAAACTCCAGCTACGTCGACACCCTGGGTTGGCTGTACTTCCGCCAGGGCGAGCTGGATCAGGCCCGCGACACCATCAGCCGCGCGCTCAACCTCTATGACGGCAGCACCCTGGGCCTCGAAGAGCTCTACCGCCACCTTGGCGAGATCCTCGATGCGCAGGGCCAGCACCACAGCGCGGCCTGGATGCACATCTACGCCGACCGCGTCGGACAGCGCTCTCCCTGGCAGGGCGCCCCCTGAGGCTCGCGACAACGAAAAAAGCCCGGGCCATCGCCCGGGCTTTTTTCTGCTTTCACGCTTCGCGTCGTCACCGTCACTGGCATCACCGACTCAGCCCGCGATCTCTCCGCCGGAGTCTTCGTCCCACTCCAGAAAGGGCCCCGGCAGCTGCTCGTCTTCATCATCAAAGGGAATGTCGATCACCGGCGGCGCCGCCACCGGCTGGGACTGCAAGCACTTCACGAGCGCCTGAATCGCGATGCGACGGCGTGAGCCCAGCGCGCGGTTCACCACGAGCTTAAGCTGACTGTAGCCCAGCACATCGATCGCCCGGAAGTCGTGCTCATGCATCGGCGCCGGATCTTCGAGGCGATCCACAAAGGCATCGGCCAACCCCAGCAGGCACGCGGTGTAGGTGTCGCTGACGTTGACCACCTCCACGTTCATCCCGCGATGGGAGAAGACCTCACGCGCCAGCGCCGGATAAGGCGTCGCGATGCGCGCCAGCGGACGCGACGAGAGGCTCGCGAAGGTCTCGCCCTTCGGCGCCGCCAGAATCAGCGGGTAGCGCCCAAAGGCAAAGGTATAAGGCCGCCACACCTCCACGCCGGTCTCATTGAGAAGATCGGTGCTCATCACCCCCAGGTGACTGATCGCGTGCTCGACGTAGGTGCCGACATCGGCCGGCGCCAGCGGAAAGACCTCAAAATCAAAGCCGCAACCGAGCGGGTCGCCCACGTGGTGGAGCCCCGGCATGTCCAGATCCGGCAGCGCAAACCCACAGGCGCGCAGCTGCTCGACGATCGCGTCGAGCTCCGCGCTCATGGGCAACGCCAGCCTCAAGCTCTGTCGCTGTGTCATCCTCGCTCCTCGCCACGGGCAATCACGCGCGTGGGCAGGTTATTGCGTCGTCGCTCCAGGACCTCTTCAAAGCCCAGCACCGCATCGCTCTCACGCACCGTCACCACCTCGTGCGCACGCCGGCGCGCCCCACCCTGGGCGACCTTCGGATGCAGGAGCTCCACCAGCGTCTCCAACGAGAACGAAAAGCCGACCGCCGGCGTCTCTTTGCCAAAACGTCCGATCAAGGTGTCGTAGCGCCCGCCCCGCGCCAGCCTTCGGCTGGCCCCCTCCGAGACCACGCTGAACCCGATGCCGGTGTAATAACCCGGCCCATCGATCTCACCCAGGTCGATGCGCACCTTCTTGCCATAGCCGAGCTCGGCCAGCGTGCGCTCAATGTCGCGCAGGTACTGCACCCGCTCCAGCAGCTCCAGCTCGTTGGGCAACGCCTTCTCGATCCAGTCGAGCTGTTGCAGACCGCCTTCCAGGCCGGCGAGCACCGCGATGGAGTCGATGAAGGGCTTACGGGTGCCGAGGCCTTCGAGGATCAGGCGCACCTCATCGGGGTCGCGCGCCAGGATCGCCTCTTCCACGTCTTCGCGGATGCGTCTGGGCGCGCCGGTCGCCTTGAGAAGATGGCGCGCCAGCTGATGATCGGCCAGGTTGATGTGGAACATCTTCAGCCCCAGGCGCTCCAGCACCTCGAGCACCACGAGCAGCACCTCCACATCGGCCACCAGCCCGCCGCGCCCGATGAGCTCGGCCCCCAGCTGGTAACTCTCAACCTGCGCGCCCGAGAAGCTGCGCTCGATGCGCACGACTTTATTGGCGTAGCTGACGCGCAGCGGCAGGGGCAGCCCGCTGAGCTGAAACGCAAAGGTCTTGGCCACCGCCGGCGTCACGTCGGGGCGCAGCACCATGAGGTTGCCGCCCCGATCCACAAAACGAAAGCTGCGCGCGATCTGATCTTCGTCGAGCGCACCCTGCAGGGCGTCAAAGCGCTCCAGCAAGGGGATTTGAATTTCCCGGTAGCCCCATCCGCCAAAGACCTGCATCGCCTGGGCGGTCACCTGTCGACGCAGGCTCACTGAGCGGTCCAGCGCCGGCGTCGCAAACTGTATATCCAGCACGTTGTGCTCCCTGATGGGTCATCTCTCTACGTCGCGCGCTTGCCACTTCGGCGCCCTTTTAGGGGGGCAACCCTGCAGTGTCAATGCCACCTCATGACCACCTCAGGGCAATCGCAAAGTCCCACAAGATCTTTTTGTGGAGAACCCACCCAATCCGTAGGGAGGGGTCTTGTGCCCCTCCGGAACTCCCAAAGCGGGGACCCACAAGGGGTCCCCCTACGGTGGCGGGTGGTGGGGATTCACTTTGCGATTGCCCTGATGACCACCTCATGGCGCGCCCCGCCACCTTCGAGGTAGCGCGCCGCGCTCGACTGGATTGTCCGGGCCAAGACCATTACTAATGTAACGAATTGCGAATCGTGATCTTCCCCAATCGAATTGGAGTCAGTATGGCGTCTCTTCGCTCTCGTCATCCATTCTCACTGCTCGCCGCACTTTTTGCCGCGCTGCTCTTTCAGACGCCGACCCTCGCCAGCGCCCAGGCCCCGCCGCAGGGCCCCTACCCCGCGCTGAGCGCGCCGGCTGCGGTCGAGCGCTCGGGCACGCGTGATGCCGCCATCATTGTGGCGCTGCAGGACTACGTGTTTTTGCCCGACGTCCCCGGCGCCATCGACAACGCCAACGACTGGGAGCGTTTTTTGAGCGATGACCTGGGGGTCCCCCGGGTGCACACCCTCACCGACCGCCAGGCCACCCGCGAGCAGCTCCTGCGCTTTGCGGAGCAGGCCGCCTCGGAGGTGGGCGAAGGCGGAACGCTCTGGTTTGTCTTCATCGGCCACGGCGCGCCGGGCTCGGCGACCGATGGTCTTCTTGTGGGCGTCGACGCCCAGCAAGATCCCGACAGCCTCAAAGCCCGCGGCCTCTCCCAGCAGGCGCTGCTCGATGTGCTCAACGAGGGAAAGCAGGCCAACACGGTGATGGTCGTCGACGCCTGCTTCAGCGGTCGGGCCTCCAACGGCGACCCGCTGGCCCCGACCCAGCCGGTGATCCCCATCAACGTGCAGCCGACCTTGAGCAAATCCACGGTGATCCTCTCGGCGGCCGAGGCCACCGAGTTCGCCGGCGCCCTCCCCGGTGCACAGCGCCCGGCGTTTAGCTACCTCTTGCTCGGCGCGCTGCGTGGCTGGGCGTCGTCGGAGGCGCAGGTCAGCGCCCGCGACGCCTGGTCCTTCACGCGCCGCGCGCTGCGCGGCATCCCCGGGCGTTTTCAGCAGACCCCCTCGATCTTTGGCAACGACGAGCTCGTGCTGGTGCGGGGCGCCTCCGAGAGCAACCCCGGGATCGAGCAGATCATGCGCACCGCCGCCTCCAGCCCCTCCACCCCGCGCTCCGAACCCACGCCGGAGCAGGCCAACCCGGCTGAAAACGCGGCGCGCTACCAGAGCTTCGCGCTCAGCCCGGGCTTTGTCCCCGACCCGGCCATCGGCCGCGGCCTGGCCGGAGGCTCCGTCAACGCCGCCTCGCTGGGCCCGGTCGCCGGCGGTGAGTGCATTGGCATGGTCGATGCGCGGCCCGACCACACGGTGAAGCTCACCACCGATTTTGGCTATCTGCGCTTCGGCATCACCAGTGAGGCCGACACAAGCCTGGCCATCCGCCGCCCCGACGGAAGCTTTTTGTGCGATGACGACACCCACGGCCTCAACCCGGAGGTCGCCGGGCGCATGCCCGCCGGGGACTACCAGATCTTCATCGGCGCCATCGGCCAGGCCGACGACCGCTCCTACCGCCTGGAGCTCTCCGAGCGCCCGGTCAACGCCGCCCCCCCGCAAAACCCGGGCTCCCCCTCGGCAGAAGCCAACTTCGCAGCCCTCACCCTCTCCCCGAACTTCACGCCCGACCCGGCCACCGTCGGCGGCCTGGCCGGCGGCAACATCGACGCGAGCGCCATCACCGGCAGCACCGCCGGATGCGCCGGCAAAATCAGCAACCGCCCCGACCACATCCTCACCCTGAGCGGCCACTTCTCCACCCTCTACCTGGGCGTGAACTCCGAGGCCGACACCTCGCTCATCATCCGCCGCCCCGACGGCAGCTTCGTCTGCAACGACGACACCGTCGGCCTCAACCCCCGCATCAGCGGCGCCTTCGCCGCCGGCACCTACCAGGTCTACGTGGGCTCGCTGGCCAGCGGAAACCCCTCCTACGACCTCTACGCCTCCGAGCTCAGCTACGGCATCCCCTCCCCCGAGCCCGCCCCCACCCCCACCCCGGGCGGAAGCTACCAGAGCTTCTCGCTGCGCCCGGGCTTTTCCCCTGATCCGGCCGTGGGCACCGGCACCGCCGGCGGCAGCCGCGACGCCTCCACCCTGGGCGGCAGCCCCACCGGCCCCTGCGCAGGCAACATCGACACCAGCCCCGACCACCGCGTCACCCTTCAGAGCAGCTTCAGCTACCTCAGATTCAGCGCGAGCTCCCCCATCGACACCTCCCTTGTGATCCTGGGCCCCGCTGGCAGCCGCTACTGCAACGACGACTCCGACGGCCTCGACCCGGTCATCGAGGGCGCCTTCCCCGCTGGCGAGTACGAGGTCTACGTCGGCAAGGTCGGCGCCGGGGATAGCGCGAGTTACAGGTTGGAGATCACGGAGCTGCGCTGAGCTGAATCGCGTCGGCCGCCGGGGGGGACACGCATGCCCTCCACCCCACCTCTAAACCGGTCTCCCACCCCCGTTTTCGCCCCTCACCCCGACAACCAGTCACACCTCGCCCCATTTTTACGAGGGTCACCGTGACAGATTGGCACACACAGACCGCCTCAGGGGGGAGGTCACCTCCCCCAAAACACGCGCTTTGGCCGCTTTTGGGGGAGGTGATCGTGACAGCCTGGCACACCTCGACCGGTTTTGCCGGGGGTCAATTCAGATTTCCCGCACACGATGACCGCGTTTCGGGCAGGTCACGCCACCAATCTGGCACATCTCGACGGTTTTGCCGGAGGTCGGTGCCGAGCGCCCTCACCCCCGTCCCCTTCTCCATCGACCTCCACGCCCCGAAACTCGCTGCGCGACCCGCAACCTACAGGGTTGCCCCCTGTTCCCACCCGCCCCAACTTATGCTACTCCCCTCCTCCCTTCTCAGGCCGCGCACGGGGCGCATCTTCGGCGCACCGGCGGCCAACGTCGTCGGCCTGCTGCACCTGCGCGGGGCCGACGTCGCAACGATCCCCCCGCGAGGTTTTTTGTGGACTGGCAAGAGCGCTACTTCAAAGGCAAAAAAGTCTGGGTCAAGGTCGACCACCTGGGTGACCCCATCGTGGAGTCGGGGCGCGTGGAGATGCGCTACCAGAACAGCGAGGACGCCAAGATCTACCGCGCCTCCCCGGGCAACGTCTCCGCCCAGTCGGCCGAGCTCGTCGATGCCACCCGCGACTTCGAAGACAAACTCGCCGGCAAAAAGCCCGCCTCAAAGTCGAAGTCCTCGTCGAAGTCCTCCCGGTCGGGAACAAAAGCGGCCCCGGGCTCCATTACATCGCTCGAAGCGCCCGAGCGCTGGGGTCCGCGCCACGAATCGACGTCGGTGCCCGACACCATCGCCGCGCTGGAGTGGCCCGCGGAGGGCGTCGTGGAGATCTACACCGACGGCGCCTGCTCCGGGAACCCCGGCCCCTGCGGCTACGGTGTGGTGATTCGCGATGGCAAAAGCTACCGCGAGATCGGCCAGTACCTGGGCCAGGGCACCAACAACATCGGTGAGCTTATGGGCATCAAAACCGCGCTGGAGGCCGTCGAGGACCGAAGCCGCCCCGTACATCTTTACACCGACAGCACCTACTGCATCGGCGTGCTCACAAAGGGCTGGAAGGCCAAGGCCAACCGCGAGCTTATTCTGGAGATCCGCGAGCTGGTTTCGAAGTTCCCCGACCTGACCTTCCACAAGGTCAAAGGCCACTCCGACCACCCGCTCAACGACCGCGCCGACTTTATGGCGACCTCCTCGCTCGACGACGCCCGCTGAGCCCCCGAGTCCGGCTTTTCAGACTTCGCCTCAACCTGAACCTGCGATGGATGATCGACGTATGACCACCCCCGATGAGACGCCTCAGAATGTGAGCGCCGCAGACGCCAACGCCGCTTTAGAAGAGCGCGTGGCCGACGCCAGCCAGTTTGTCAGCCGCATCCGCGCCTCCCTGGCGCCCATCGTCATCGGTCAGACCATGATGGTCGACCGCCTGCTCATTGGACTGCTGACCGGCGGCCATGTGCTGCTTGAAGGGGTGCCGGGCCTGGCCAAGACGCTCACCGTCAAGAGCCTGGCCGAGAGCATTCACTGCCAGTTTGCGCGCATCCAGTTCACCCCGGATCTTCTGCCGGCCGATCTGATCGGCACGATGATCTTCGATCAGGCCTCCCGCGACTTCGTGCCGCGTAAGGGTCCGGTCTTCACCAACATTTTGCTCGCGGACGAGATCAACCGCGCCCCCGCCAAGGTGCAATCCGCCCTGCTCGAAGCGATGCAGGAGCGCCAGGTCACCATCGGCGACGCCACCTACAAGCTCGACCGCCCCTTTCTGGTGCTCGCCACGCAGAACCCCATCGAGCAGGAGGGCACCTACCCTCTTCCCGAGGCCCAGGTCGACCGCTTCATGCTCATGATCAAGGTCGGCTACCCCACCCGCTCCGAGGAGCGCCAGATCATGGATCTGGTCACCGAAAGCGCCGAGATGCCCACCCCACAGCCGGTGGTCACCCCGCAGGAGGTCCTCGACGCCCAGCAGCTCGTGCGCCAGATCTACATCGACGACAAGCTCAAGGATTATATCGTCGACATCATCTACGCCACGCGCACCCCGGAGCAGTACAAGCTGCGCTCGCTAGCCGACTTTATCGACTACGGCGCAAGCCCCCGCGCCACGATCTACTTGAACCTCGCCAGCCGCGCGCACGCCTTTTTGGAGGGTCGCGCCTACGTGACCCCCGAGGACATCAAGGCAGTGGCCTACGACGTTTTGCGCCACCGCGTCGTGCTCACCTATGAGGCCGAGGCCGAGGAGTACACCCCCGAGCGCGTGCTCACCACGATCCTGGAGACCATCGACGTCCCCTGATCCCGAGCCTTGACGCGAACTCACCCTCGCCCCCTCCCCTCGAAGGACGCCCCCAAAACCATGCTCCCCGGTGAACTTTTTAAAGCGGTACGCCACCTGGAGATCGTCGCGCGCCGCGCGGTCAACGATCACCTGGCCGGCCAGTACCACAGCGTCTTTAAAGGGCGCGGCATGGACTTTCTGGACGTGCGCGCCTACCAGCCCGGCGACGACATCCGGGTGATCGACTGGAACGTCAGCGCGCGCACAAGCGAGTTGCACGTCAAACAGTTCACCGAAGAGCGCGAGCTCACCGTCTTTTTGCTCGTCGACGCCTCGGCCTCCCAGTCCTTCGGCACCCGCCATCGCCGCAAGCAAGAGACCGCCGCCGAGCTCGCCGCCCTCATCGCGTTTAGCGCCATTGCCAACAACGACCGCGTGGGGCTGATCATCTTCACCGACGAGGTCGAGGTCTTCTTGCCGCCGCGCAAAGGCAAAAAACACGTGCTGCGCGTCATCAAAGAGATCCTCGAGCCGCGGGTCGAGCGGCGCAAAACCTCGATCACCACCGCGCTCGAATACCTCACCCGCATCAGCCGCAAGCGCAGCATCTCCTTTCTGATCAGCGACTTTCTGGACGCCGACTACGAGCGCAGCCTCAAGATCGCCAACCGCCGCCACGAGCTCATCCCGCTGGTGGTCGTCGACCCGATGGAGCGTCGCATCCCCGAGATGGGTCTGGTGCATTTTGAAGATCCCGAGACGGGGCAAATCATCCCGGTCGACACCTCCTCGTCGGCGGTGCGGGAGGGTTTTGCCGCGCATATGGCGCGGGTGCGCCGCGACCAGCAGCGCATCTTCAACAAGCTGCGCATCGACAGCGTCACCATTGATACCGAAGGCAACCACATCGATCCCCTGGTGCGTTATTTCAAGCAGCGCGCGAGGCGACCATGATCTTTTGTCCACCAGAACACCCTCGACGCGCGCTGCAGATAAGCGCGCTAACGCTGCTGCTCCTCGCGCCAGCACCGCTGCTCTACGCCCAGGATGGCCCGGCGCGTGCCGACGCCACGGAGCCGCCTGCGGCTGCCGCGAGCGAAGGTGTCGATGAGAACGACAGCGCACGCGCGACCCTGGAAGGCCATGAGCTGGTCGTGCCCGACGGACTGAAGGTCGGCGACACCGTGAGCGTAAGCGTCACCGTCCGACACGCCGCCGACCAGCGCCTGACCATCGTCCCGCTCCCGGAGGGCTCGCGCTGGGAGCGCGTCGCGCTCGAGAGTGACACGCGGGATGAGGGCGACCAGAAGATCACCACCTTCGCGCTGGAGTTCGCCGTCTTTCGACCCGGCCCCACCCGATCGCCGGAGGTGATCATTCGGGCGTTGGGCAGCGATGGCGAGCCGGTGGAGCTGACGGTGCCCCGCACCCCGGTGCGTGTCGCGCCGATCAGCCAGGCCGACGCCGGGCTCCTGAGCGCGCGCGGCGCGCGCGCCCTGCTCGTCTCCGACGCCACGCCCTACCTGATCGCCGGCGGCGCGCTCGGACTTTTAGCGCTGGGCGCAGCCGGCGCGCTGCTCGCGCGCCGACGCCGTCGCGACGAACCCGACGAGGCCCCACGCAAGCCCCCGGCCGAAGAAGCCCTGCAAAAGCTCGAGTTTCTCGCCAGCTCCTCGCTGCTCGACGATGGCGAGGTGATGGCCTTCTATGTCCGCCTCTCCGAGACCTTGAGGACCTACCTGGGGCGACGCTGGGGCTTCCCGGGCACCGAGCTCACCACCACCGAGATCGTTGCGCGCCTCAAGGATCGCGCCACGCTCCCGGCGGACTTAAGCGTGGGCGATCTCAGCCGCTGGCTGCGGGCCTGCGACCGCGTCAAATTCGCCGGCCACACCCCCGCGCCCGCCGAGGCGCGCCAGCACCTTCAGTCGGCCTTCCACATCGTTGAGCGCACTCGCCAGCGCCCCGAGCAAGCGAGCACGGCTGACGAGGGCGAACCACAACCCCCTGAAAATAAAGCCATTTCAGGCACTAAACCCGACGCGCGGGCCTCAGAGCCTGCCGAGAGCCCGGACACTGGCGAGGAGGCGACGCGATGATGAGCTCCCCGCTGCTGATCGCCACCTTTGCGTTTGCCCACCCCTGGGTGCTGGGCCTCTTGATCCTCATCCCGCTGCTGGCGGTGATGATGCTCACCCCGCGCATTCGCGCGCGCCGTCAGCCTTCCTTTCTTTTCTCGGCCACCGGCAGGTTGGCGCAGCGCTCGCGCGGCCCCCGCGTGGTGCTCGACCCGCTGATCGACCTGGCCCTCCTGCTCGCGCTGGCGGCGATGATCGTGGCGATCGCGCGCCCCCAGACCTCTGAGCCCCTCCCCACGGAGGTGGAGGGCATCGACATCTTTGTGGCTTTGGATATGAGCGGCTCGATGCGCGCCATTGACCTCGACCCGGCCCAGGCCCGCGCGCTGGAGGCCCGCGGCCAGCGCCCGCCCACCCGTTTTGAAGACGCCGTGCGCACCCTGCGCGAGTTCATCGCCACGCGCCCCAACGACCGCATCGGCGTCGTGCTCTTTGCCCGCGACGCCTACCTGCACTTCCCGCTGACCCTCGACCACGAGCTCCTCGACGAGAGCCTGGCCAGCCTGCAGCTCGGCGACATCGACGACTCCGGCACCGCCATCGGAAACGCCCTGGGGCGCGCGGTGGCCGGGCTGGTGGAGAGCGAGGCCGAGTCCAAACTCATCATCCTCATCACCGATGGCGATCGCCGCGGCGGCAACATCTCGCCAGTGCAGGCCGCCGAGATGGCCCGCGACATCGACGCGGTCGTCTACCCCATCCTGGTGGGGCGAGAGGGCAAGGCGCTTATTGCGGCCGGCCGCGACATCTTCAGCGGGCGCATCGCCTATCAGACCAGCGAGTTCCCCATTAACCCCGAGTTGATGCAGGAGATCGCCACCGTCACCGGCGGCCAGTACTTCCGCGCCTTCGACGCGCGCTCGATGCGCGAGGATCTGCACGAGATCATCGACGCCTACGACCGCACCGAGCTCGAAGACGTCAAGAGCGTGCGCTACCGCGAGCATTACCACAGCTGGGCGCTCGCGGCGCTTTTGCTGCTGGCCTTTCACTTCTTCGCGCGGCACACGCTGTGTCGGACCTTTCCTTAAGAAGAGGCGCCGATGGTGTTCGCAAAGACCGACAACCTCTACTGGCTGGCCCTGCTGATTCCCCTGGCGGTGGCCTGGATAAGCTACGAAGTCTGGCGCCGCGGGGTGCTGCGCCGCCTGGGCGACCTCCCGCTGATCGAGGCGATGACCGCCTCCTTCAACCCCACCCGCAAGCTCGTCGCCCGCGTCTGCCAGCTCGCTGCGCTGGCGCTCTTGACCATCGCCCTGGCCCAGCCGCAATGGGGCATCAGCGACGCTCCCTCCTCCCGCGAGGGCCTCGATGTGGTCTTCGCCATGGACCTCTCCCGCTCCATGCTCGCCGAGGACGTCGCGCCCAACCGCCTGGAGGCCGCCAACCGCGAGATTCAGACCTTTATGACGCGCCTGGCAGGCGACCGTGTGGGCCTTGTGATCTTCACCTCCCTCTCCTTTCCGCAGGCCCCGCTGACGACCGACTACGCGGCGATCAACTTCTTTTTGCGGCGCGTGCACCCCGAGCAGATCCCGGTCGGCGGCACCTCGCTGGGCGCGGCGCTGGTCGACGCCACCGAGCTGCTCACCGGCCGCGCCGACGATTCGGAGGACGAGGGCGCCATGGCCCGCTCCCCCAACCAGGTCATCGTGCTGATCACCGACGGCGAAGATCATGAGTCCGACCCGATGGTCGCCGCCCGGCGCGCCGCGGAGCTGGGCATCCGCGTGGTCACCGTGGGCGTGGGCAGCACCGAAGGCGCGCGCGTGCCCGTCTTCGACCAGAACGGCAGCCGCCGGGGCTTTCTGCGCGATCGCGATGGCGAGTACGTCTTGAGCACCCTCGATGACGCCACGCTCAAGAAGATCGCGCAGACCACCGGCGGCACCTACATCCACTTTGA
Organism: Lujinxingia vulgaris; assembly: GCF_007997005.1. Classification (GTDB taxonomy): domain Bacteria; phylum Myxococcota_A; class Bradymonadia; order Bradymonadales; family Bradymonadaceae; genus Lujinxingia. The sequence goes on from NZ_VOSL01000048.1 coordinate 93,307, forward strand.
CCGCCCCGGTGCAGTCTCCAACGCGCTGGTGGGCTTTCTGGACCAGCTGGAGCGCACGCAGTTCGAAGATCAACTTCGCGAGCGCTACATCGACCGCTTTATGATCTTTCTGATCCCCGCCTTTGTGCTCACGCTGCTGTCGATCTTTCTGGGCCAGCGCGTCCTGCCGACCGTCGGTGGGAGCTCGCTCGGCGGGCGACTCAGCCGTCGCGTCCGCGCCATCCTGGGGCTCTCGCTCGTCGCATTGCTGCTCGGGAGCTCCGGCTGCGAGCCCCCGCCGCGCCCCGACGCCGCCATCGAAGAGGCCAACCAGCTCATCGACGAGGGAGAGTTCCAGCAGGCCCTCGACCTGATGGATCCCCTGGCCGCGACCTATGACGATCGCCCCGAGTTCCACTACAACCGCGGCCGCGCGCTCCTGGGCTTAGAGGACTTCGAGGGTGCCCGCGAGGCCTTTGCCCGCGCGCTCACCGTGGATGACCCGGAGTTTCGCGCCGCGATCCTCTACAACCTCGGGCTTAGCCTGGCCGGTCTCGAAGACTGGCGCGAAGCCCACGACGCCTTCCGCCAGGGCCTCAAACTCTTTTCTACGGTCGAAGAGCCCGAAGATCCCGAGCTTGGCGAAGCGCTGCGTCATAACCTGGAAGTCGCGCTGCGCGCGCTCTACCCACCCTGCGCCACCTTCGAGGATGAGCTCGAGCCCAACAACGATCCGCAGAGCGCCCACGCCCTGGAAAAACCCACCCTCGACGATCTCACCCTCTGTGGCGAGAACATCGACCTCTTTAAGCTCGACGCCGTGCCCGGCACGCTGCTCGGGGTGAGCGCGACCTTTAAGGAGGTGCGCGAGGAGCCCGATCCGGAGCGCGTCTTTCTGACCGAGCCGGGCGCGCTTCGCCTGAGCATCATCGCCCCCGACGGCCAGACGGTGCTCGCCATCGACGAGGGCCTCGACGACGACGAAGATGCCCTGCGCGGTCAGAACGCCCGCGGCGAAGTGACGCGCGCCATCGACGAGATCGTGCTCAGCCAGCAACTTCTGGGCGGCCCCAACCCCGCGCCGGTTTTCATCGCCGTAGAGACCGACCCGGGCCTGGAGTTCGCCTACGCGCTCGACGTGCACTTTGTGCCCCCCTGCGAGGCGCTCGAAGACGCCTACGAACCTAATGGCTCGGCCAATACCGCCGCCGCGCTGGAGGGCAACGAACACAAACTCCACATCTGCAAGGGCGATGAAGACTGGTTCACGTTTAAGCCCGAGGGTGCCGAGACCCTCTTTGTGGATCTTCAACCGCAGCCCGACCTCGAATCCGAGGAGCCGCCGCAGCTGCGCATGGAGGTTCGCGACGCAGCCTCTGGCGAGCTCCTGGCGCGGGGGCTTGCTGCCGGAAATCGGCTCAGCGCGGGTATCCCTGAGCTTGGCGAGGTGGAGGAGGTCCGCGTCAGCGTCACGCCGGTCGACGACGCCCAGCAGGGCCCGTACACCCTTAAATTCTACCCCTTTGCGGCCTGCCCCTCGGGCAACGACGCGCACTGGCCCAACAACGGGCCCGATGAGCCCGCGACCTTGAGCGAGGAGCAGCAGGAGGTGCGCTACGCCCGCATCTGCCCTGGCGAGGCCGACTTCTTCAGCGTGCCCGTCCCTGAAGAGGAGCCGTTGCAATGGGGCATCTCCAGCATCCCGCAAGAAGCCTGGCGCCCCGACGCCGATCCGGCCGCGGAGCTTCCTTACGGCCCCTTCCCCGCCCACACCCTGTCCCACGTGGATCCGGTGATCGGCGAAGATCGCATGGTGGCCGAGCGCCCCGAGAGCACGCCCTCGCCAGCCGCGCCCACGCCAACCACGGCTGCGGCCGCAAACGCGCAGGACACCGCCGGCAACGAAGACGCTGCGCCCGAGCTCAGCGCGATCACGCTGGATCAGGGGCTCAGCATCGGAGACCTCGACGACGAGCGCGCCCTCCTGAAGATCACTGGCGAGCCGGGCTTCTACCACCTGCAGAGCCTCAATGGGGGCGGATCCGGCGGCTCCAACTCCCAGGACCAGCAGGAACAGCAGCAAGACCAGCAACAAAATCAGGAGGATCAGGACGACCCGCAGGAGCGCGGTGATTCTCAGCACGAGGAGCCGCAAGATCCGCAGGATGGCGAGCAGCAACAGGACGAGAGCGAGGCTCCGCAGGATGAGGAGCAAGCCTCCGAAGAGCCTCAGGAGGCCCAGGCTCAGCCCTCAGAGGAGCCCACCGACGAGGAGAAACAAGAGCTCATGGAGATCCTGCGCGCGCTCGAAGAGAGCGACGACAACTTCCAGCTCAAGAAAGCACTCGAAGACGTGCCTCGCCGCCACATCGAGAGGGATTGGTGATGCGCCACGCCACGCACAACGCTCAACGTCTGTCCGCGCTGGTGGCCTGCATCTGCGCGGCGCTCTCGCTGCTCTGGACGGTTGAGGCCCGCGCCCAGCAGGACGTCGAGATCACGGTGAGCGCCTCCCCAAAAGTCGTGGCCCCGGGCCAGGTGGTGGAGTACGAGCTGGTGGCGAGGGTCGGCGGCAATTACGACATCCGCGTGGAGCGCGATCCGCGTTTTGGCCCCTTTCGGCTGGTCGGAGCCGGCAGCGCCCCCTCGATGATCAGCCGTAACGGGCAGGTCGAGCGCTCGCTCAAAGTCCGCTATCAACTTCGCGCGCCGTCGGAGCATGAGATTTACACCATCGAGCCACCGCGGGTGCGGGTTGGCACGCGCTCCTTTACGCCCAACCCGGTCAGCGTGCGCGTCACCGCGCCCGATCAGGTTCCCGAACCCACGCCGCCGGCCGGCGCCCGCAACAATGTGGCCTTCCTCGATGTGAAGGTGGAGCCCTCCGAGCGCGACCCCTACCTCGGCGAGCAGATCACGCTGATCTACGAGCTCTACACCAACGCGCGCAGTGGGGGGTTGAGGGCCTCCCCGCCCGATGAGCCCGCCCTGGACGACTTCTGGGTCGAAGACTTAAGCGATGTCGTGGTCCGCCAGCGCCGCACCACCACCCTGCAGGGCCAGCACTGGAACGTCAGCGGCGTGCGCGGCTACGCGCTCTTTCCTCTGGAGGCCGGTGAGCTGACGGTGGAGGCGATGACGCTTCCGCTGGAGCGAGCGTCGCTCTTCGGGCCGCGCTCGCAGATCGAGATTCAGGCGGAGGCGGTGAGCTTTCGGGTTCAAGAACTTCCCCCCGACGCCCCGCCCGGCTTCGACCGCAACAATGTGGGGCAGTGGTCGATGACCTCCCAGCTCGACTCGCGGAGCGCGCGGGTCGGCGGCACGCTGGACTACACGCTGCGCATCACCGGGGTCGGCCGCGCCTCTCGCCTGCAGGTCCCCACGTTAAGCGACACGGAGGCCTACCGCGTGATCGCCACCGCCGATGAGCCGCAGCAGATCCGCCAGGGCACGCGCATTCACGGCACCCGCGAGGTGCGCTTTACGTTGATGCCGCTCAAAGAAGGTCCGCTGACCCTGCCCGAGCTCACGCTGGCGTACTTCAACCCGGAAGAAGGCGCCTACAAGGTCGCAAAGGTCGACGCGCGCACGATCCACGTGGAGCCGGGCACGCTCCCGGCCGCCAGCCTCGATGACGCGCCGATGGACGAGGTGCACCGCGGGGAGTCGGGGCAGTCGCAGTTTGATCTTCTGGAGCTTGCCGAGCCGAAGATCGATGGCGAGCTCGGTCCGGCGCGCGCGCCGGCGGGGAGCGTCCCCTGGTGGCTCTGGCTGCTTCCGCTGCTGGGGTTAGGGGCGCTGGCCCTCGAGCGCCCGCTGCGCGGCGCGATGGAGCGGCGGTGGGGCCCGGCG
>NZ_VOSL01000005.1 GCF_007997005.1 Lujinxingia vulgaris
CGCGCACGGCAGTGAGTGCGCCGGCGCGCGCCGGCGGCGCGCTCTTACTCATCGGGCCGAGCACCACCTGCGGAGCCTCCGCCCGGTGCGTCACCCCGGCCAGGGGCTGCCCCCCGGCGTCGAGCAGACGCGCCGACCACGCCAGGCTCCCCTGGCCGGTCGACCCGAGCTTGACCACCACCTCATGCGCTCCGGCGCTCAGGCGCACAGGCCAGCTCTGCACATCGAGCCCCGCGCCCCGCTCCCCATCATCGCCCCCCACCTCTCGCCCGTCGATCCACACCCGGTAGGCGCCCGCCGCCCCCACCACAAGCTCCCCGCGCCAGGGCGCATCGAGCTCGACCTGACTCGAGAGAAACACCACCGCCGAGGTCGAGGGCGTCACAAAGCTCCCCAGACTAAACGCACAAAAATAGTCCGCCGGCGCCAGCTCCCGCCAGGCCACCTCCCCAAAGCGCCCGTCGTAAGGCCCCTGAAGGTCGAGCTGCGGTCCGACCGCCTCATAAAACCCCTCCATGGAGGGGTTTTCCAGCGGCCCGACCAGCGACCAGCGCGTCAGACATCCGGCCTCACTGGCCAGCTCACCACCCCGCGCATCCCCTTGCTCCATGCGGGCGCGAGCCAGCTCACGCTCGATCGCAAAGGCCGCATAGGGCCAGCGCGCCGCCGCACGCGCCCCGCGCTCAAGCTCCGCCACATAAAGGTCTGGCGAGACCCTGCCCCGCGCCTCTTCAAGGCGGTAGGCAAGCCCCAGGGCCTCCCCCTCAAAGCGGGCCTCGTCCAGCGCGTCGACCCACCGCGCGAGCTCCCCCTCGTCGCCCGACGCTGCCTCGGGCTGCGCCCACACCGTCGCGCTTAGCAGGCCCACCAGCGCCCCGCTCACCACCGCCCCAACCCTCGTACCAACTCTCATCGCCGCTCTCTCGATAGAACCTTTGCAGGACTCGCTGCTGTGCACCATGCCTGGCGAGCCGCCTGTTTCTAAGCACCTGGCGCATGCTCCTGCCCACAACCCCGCCCCCTCCCCCGGATCTTCCAGCCGGGTCCGCGCAGCTCCGCGGCCCCATCGCCCCCTCGCCATGGCCAGGTTAGCGCGTCGTGCGCTTCACCCACGTGCGGCCCACCATAATCAGCGCCAGGATACCAAGTGCCTTCAGCCACCCCGGCACGCCACCTTCGCCTTCATCTGGTGCCACATCCCCCCCGGCCTTCGTTTCGTCGGTCCCCCCGTCGCTCGACGCCACCGCCCCGCCCTCCTCCACCGGAAGGTTCACCACGTAGGTCGGAAAGGACACATCAAAGACCATCGGCCAGACCCGGTCGCCGGCCTGGGCGCGCCCCATATGCCGATACCCCCCGGGGCCCTCCATCATGATCCGGTTCTCCAGGGTGATCGCCGCCGCCCCGGGCTCACAGCGCGAGCCCACATGCAGATGCACCCGGCCGTCCTGCCCCAGAAGGTTCACAAAACGCGAGCTCTCCAGCCGACACGGCGCCTCATCGGCCCACACGCGCAGCCGTCGCACCATGTACGACTCCAGCTCCTCGGCCCCCTCCTCAAGCCGGGCGCGCTGGATCTCCTCATCATGGCCCACCCACCCCATATGATGCGCCAGATCGCCTGCCGAGATGCTCACAAGCTGCTCAACAAGCCCGCTCTGGGCGTCGATCTCGACGAGATGCGTGCTCTCATCGCTCTGGTGGGCGTGCGCCGCGGGCATCCCGAGCACGAGTCCCGCCACCATCATCCCACCCGCATACCCACTGGCCCATTGCATCGATGTAAGTCTCAACGTCGCCCCCGCTCCCTCTCAAAGATGTACACCGCACCGCCCTCACAGGCGCAGACCAGACGCCGGGCCGAGAGGCTCAACGCGTGAATCGGCGCCGGCACCTGAACCTCCTGCACCGGGTCGGTGACCCCGGGGGCATAGATGAGCATACGCCCGTCTTCGCCGCCGGTGACCAGGTAGCCATCGTCGCGGTAGGCCAGCGCGCGCCCCTCACCGTGGTGCCCCTTGAGCTTACGCGGCCGGCTGTCACCCTGACGCATCACGCGCACCGCCCCGCTGACCTCCACCCAGGCGACCTCGCCATCAAAGGTGGCCAGCGCGGTGACGCGGCCCTGCCCTTCGAGCTGGTCGATCAAAAAGCCCTGCGCGTTCCAGAAGCGCACCTGCCCGTCGGCGCTGGCGCTGATCGCGCCGCGCGCCCCAAACGCCACCGCCGTCACCGGGCTCGCGTGCGGCGCGAGCCTGCCCACGCACTGGCCGCTCTCCAGGTTCCACAGCCGCACTCGCCCCTCCTCATTGCCGGTGAGCAGGCGACGCTCGCCAACATGAAGCGACGCGCAGCGCAGCGCGGTATCCCCGGTGGCGATCGTCGCCTCGGCCACCCGCGACGCCTTACCCAGCGCTGCGCGCGGCAACATCCACATGCAGATCTCGCCAGACTCGGCCACCCCGCAGATCGAGGCCTCATCGACCAGAAAAGAGAGCGCGACCAGCGGTCCCTTCACCTCAAACGCCGTCTCCAGCTCGCCACGGGCCTGCCACAGCGTCAGCTCGTTGCTTCCGCCGTACAGAGCCATCCGCCGACCGCTCTCTACACTGGCCAGGAGCAGCGGCCCGCGCTCCTCAACCCGCAGCTGCCGGGCGGGCGCATAGTCACCCAGCGCGCCGACCTTACGCTTCAAGATCGCCATGCCCGGCGCGGCCGCCGTGGCGCGATCCCAGAACTCGTCGAGCCCAAGACTCAGGCGCTGCGTGCCCTCCTCGCGAGACGCAGCGGCGACCTCGGGCACCACAAGCTCATCGGTGCGCGCGGCCTGCCCGGGCTGCAGGCGCGAGGAGACCTCCGAGTCGGCTGCCCCCACCAGAGCCTCCGGCACGCTCTGCGCGCTGGTCGAGGCGTCGCCCAGGGTCATCTCCGGCAACGCCTCCTCGTCGCGCAACATCCCGCGCACCGCGTCGCTCAGGCTGCTGCGACGCGTCGCCTCCTCCTCCCGGGCGCCCGCTCCGCGCCCCTGAGTCTTCTCGCGTCGCGCGAAAGCACTCAGATCCTGCGCCCGCGTCATCTCGCGACCTGGCCCCGGATCCCGCACGCCGCCCGGCGCGTTAAAAAGCCCGCCCCACATCTGGGTGGAGTTGCCGTAGGCTTCATCGACCTCAGCCTCACTCGCCACCCCTCCCTGACCCACGCTCGACGTCTCGCGGGAAGGCTCTCCCTCAAAGACCGGCACCGTCCCGTCGCTTAACGCCGACGGCTCGGATGCCTCACGGGCCGGGGCGCCGCGGCGCGCGGTGCGTTGGGAGCTGCGCTCCCTGGCCCAGGGCGACGCACCGGCCACCGGAGGGAGCGCGTCTGCGTCGAGCATCTGCGTCGCCCCGTCCTCAACACCCTCCCTAACCTCTTGATTCTGCTCGACTTTTGTGGAACCCGCGGCATCCAGACGAGCCTCACTGGCGGCGATGGGCCAGCGCGGGGCGTCTTCGTCATCGCGCACCGCCGAGCCCAGAAACGAGGTCAGAGTACGCGCCCCGGAGACCTCGCCAGGGCGCTCGTCGGTCGCCCCATCCTCCTCCCCGTCGGCATGCACGCCAGCCGCATCGTCGCCCGGGGCTTCGCCACCTTCTGCACCGTCGGCAGGTGCGCTGGCATCGGGTGCATCATCGCCCTGCAGCGGGTCGGCGTCGCTGCCGACCGCCTCCTCTCCGCTGACGCTGGCGGCCACCTCCGGGTGCACCTCCACGCGACCGGTGACCTCCTCGTCTCGAAGCGCGGCGATACCGGGAGAGGTCACCGGCGCCTCGTCCTCACCCACCTCCGAGGCGGCCGCCAGCGCTTCGACTTCGGCCACACGCAGCTCATGGGTGCTGTCGGCGCCCGAGGGTTCCAACGCCCCCGCGTCCTCCAGGTCGGCCTCCGAAACATCGGAGGGCTCTGCGGGCGCGGCGAGGTCGTCGCGCTCGGCGTCGCCAGGGGATGACGCCTGAGGCGTGTCCGAGGTGACCTCCGGCTCGGGAGCCACCTCTTCGACGGCACCTTCATCGCCACGCGGCTCCGAGACGACCGGCTCCGAGACCGGGGCCTCGACTGGCGAGGACGCCGCGTTTGCCTCCCCCTCGACCTCCTCCTCAACACTCGCATCCCCGCGCTCCGGGCCAACCTCCGGGCCATCGCTCGCGGACGCCTTCGGAGCAACTTCGCCCGGCACGGCTTCGGCGTCGGGCGCTGCCCCCTGACTCTCCACCTCCCCGAACGCCCCGAACACCTCATCAAAGGCCAGATCGTCCGGCACCAGATCGGCGATGGCGTCACCCGGCGCGATCGGCACCGGGTTGTAGTCCGGATCCACACCTGTGGGTTTGGGCACCTCCACCGGGTCGGCGCCAGCCACGACCGGGCTGCGCACGGCCTCCGAGGGCAGGTCGAAGGCCTCCCCCATAATATCCAGCGGATCGCTCTCGGAGTCGGCCGCGGCCACGCTGCCGTCCTGGTCCTGCGCCTCGACGCGCTCGGCCTCCTCGTGTTTCAACTTCAACGTCGCCGCTTTGAGTCGCGCGCGAAGCGAGCGTTTTTTGGCCGGTTTTGGCGCGGGTTCGGGATCGGGTTCGGGCTCGGGCGCGGGTTCAGGCTCCGGTGCCGCTTCAGGCTCCGGTGCCGCCTCCACAACCTCCGAGATGGCGTCGCGCACCAGATCGCTGATCCCGGCGCGCGCCGCGTCCACCACAAGCGGCGAATCAGCGGAAGGCTCGAAGAGTGAGGAGAAGACGTCTTTTTCGTCGAGATCATCGCGATCATCGCGATCATCGACCGCGTCCGCCTGCTCGGCGTGCGAGGGCGCCGACGCTGGCACAGCCGGCGCCGGGGTCGACTCGGAGTGTTCCTCCAGAATCGCCAGCGAGGCGGCGTCGGCCGCGGCCAGCCGCTCCACGCTCTCTTCGAGATCGCCGGTGGCCTCCTCCAGGGAGTCATCGACAGCGGACTCTTCCACCGCAACGGGCTCCGCCTCATCAGCCGGCGCGCGAGAAGGCGTCGACTCCGAGTCGGCGCCCGCCCCGATCAGCCCCACCTCGGTCAGCTCGCCAGCGGCGTCGGGCTCGCTGAGCGGATCGCTCTCGCTGATCGCCGCGCCCGGCCCCATCGCCGGCGCGTCGCTCTCGACGTCGAGCGCCGATGCAGGCTTCGCCTCGATCTCCTCGCCATCTTCGGGCGGCGGAAAAACCCCGGCCTCAGGGCGCGCCTCGTCGCCCACCGAAGGACCGTCGGTCTGACCGAAGGCCGCCTCCTTTAGCGCTGGCGAGGTGGCGGGGCGATCGAACATGCCGCTGTCGGGGTGCTCGTTGCTCCAGGTGTTGAACCAGGAGTCGTCCCCCCCGACCTCCCCAACCTCACTGAGCGCGTCGAGGGCGTCCTCCAGCGCGTCGAGCTCCCGATCGAGATCATCGAGCGGGTCGGGCTCCACCGGAGCATCGCTCTCGGCGCCCTCCCCAAACGCGACAGATTCCCCAACATCTTCAAACACATAGCCCGAATCCACACCCTCCGAAAACGCCTCACTGGCGGCGTCATCCCGCCCCTCGGAGGGCGCTTCCGCGGGCATCACCTCGGAGACCTCCGAGGGTGCGGCGGGCTCCGAGACGTCCGACGGCGCGTGCGCATCGGTCGCCTCCGACACCTCGCTGAAGATGTCCCGGGCGGAGGCCATCGCCTCATCCATCATCGCCAGCGCGGTGCGGTGCACGCCGCTCTGCCAGCGCTCGCCGCGACCGTCGAAGCGGCGCACCGTCGCCGTGGCCAGCTCCGCTTCATCGCCCGGGGCACCGACGCGCGTGGTCTCGGCGCCCACCCCGAAGGAGGCCAGATCAAAACTTCCGCCCAGCTCAAAGCGCTCCAGCGGCGCACGCCCCAGCACCACCTCGCAGCGCATGGTCTTGAGCGACCAGATACGCGCGGTGCGATCGCTCGAGAGGCTCGCCAGGCGCCCGCGCCCCAGCCACACCATCTCGGTGACCCAGTCGGCGTGGCCGCTGAGCACGCCCTCAAGCTGGCCCATCGCCCAGTCCCAGACCGTGAGGCGCCCGTCGTAGCTCGCCGCCACCACCAGGGTTGTGCGGGGCACGGCCATCAGGCGCACGACGTAGTCGGCGTGAAAGCCCATCAAAAAGCGGGGCTTGAGCGGGGTGGCGCCAAAGACGCCCACGCAGTTATCCCAGGAGGCGCTAATGATGACCGCATCGCCGCCCGCCCAGCACACATCGTCGACCCAGCCGGCGTGATCAAAACGCACGGCCTCCAGGGGCTCCTCGGCTTCCAGATCCCAGAGGTAGACGCCGTTATCCATGCACCCGCTGGCCAGGCGGCGGTGGTCGTCGGAGAAGGCCAGCGCCAGCGGCCAGCCGCCCGAGCCGCTGAGCTCGCGCAGGAGGGTGAGTTCTTCCGTTTCGCCGAGCTCGGCGGACCAGATCGCGATGAGGCGATCGCGGGCGGAGCTGGCCAGGCAGGTGCCGTCCTGCGCAAAACTCAAGACCTCGATTTTGTCGCGATGGACCGCGCCGCGGGCCAACTTCGGGGAGCTCTCTCCGCGGAGCTCCATGAGCAGCACCTGGCCGGACTCGGCGCCCAGGGCCAGCCGAAGGCGTTTCGAGTTACCCCGGTGGTGGGCAGCACAGACCAGCCTCAAGCCGGTGTCGACGCGCCACAACGAGCGCACCGCCGCCTCACTCCCCTCCTCAAGCAGCGCGCTCAGATCCCAGCCCGCAACCTCCCCGCCGCTGAGCACGGTGACCAGCACCTGCCCCTCCAGCGCAAGCCCTACGACCTGGCCCACCCCATCAAGGCGCAACTCGCCGGCGGCCTCCTCCTCACGGGGGGAATCCCCGGCGGGGGCACCGGACTGAGGGCTCCAGATCTGCACCGGCGAGGAGCCCACCGCCATGGCGAATAGACTCGACTCGGGGTCGTGGGCGTACAAGGGGCGTTGCACCATATCCCTCTACCTTCTACTGCGACGACACGCGCTTCGATGGCGAAGCCACGCCCCCCACCCGACGCTGCCAGCGGCGCCGCGCGCCATCGCACGCGGCCTGGGCCGCCACACAGCTGTGGGGACGGCGAAACTCTACGACATCGCCCCCACGCTGAAAAGACCGCCGCGGCACCCGCTCCGATTCACGGCGCTTTAACTCCTCCTCGACACCGCGCACCGAGTCGGCTTGAATAGCAGGCGTACTCTCAACGTCTCTCGTCCCCATGGCCCGCCCCACACCTCCCCCCCGACGATCGAGCTTTCCCTATGTTTTATGCGCCCCGTCGGCCTGCCTCTACCTCGCTGCAAGTGCTGGCGCTGCTCCTCGCGCTGCTTTTTCTAAGCGCCTGCGAGCAGCTTCAGCAGGTCGCCGAATTCGTCGACTCCATCAGCACCGGCGCCCCCTGCGAGAACGGCCTGGAGTGCCTGGGCGGGTATTGTTTTGAGGAGGAGCGGGGCTTCCCCGGCGGCTACTGCTCCGAGCTCAGCTGTGAGGAGGAAGGCTGCCTGGGCTTCTCCTCCGAGTGCCTGGTGCTTCCCCTGGAGGGCTCCAGTGGCGCGGCGGCCTGCTATGAGCGCTGCGACCGCGACAACTCCTGCGAGCGCGCCGGCGAGGGCTACACCTGCACGCTGGTCGACGATATGCCGGTCTGCCTTCCGGCCGACCTCGCTGTGGGCAGCGAGCCTGGCAAGCCCGGCGCGCCCTGCACCAGCGATGTCGCCTGCGAGGAGGGCCTTACCTGCTTGACCAACCTCTACGGCGGCTATTGCGCGCGCATCGGCTGCAACCCCGACCAGGGCTGCGACGATGGCGCCTGCGTCACCCTCAACCCGGCGGCCGAGGCCGACGACGTGGTCTTTGCGTGCATGGCTGGCTGCTCCAGCGACCAGGACTGCCGCTTTGGCTACAGCTGCCTGGCCAACGATGAGAGCGAACCCGCCTACTGCCAGGAAAACGAGCAGCCCGAAGGCCCCCGCAACCCCGATGGCGCCGACGACGGTGAGCCCTGCGGCGCCAACCTGGGCTGCAAAGGCGGAAGCTGCATCCGCGAGGTCGAAAAGGACAACGGCGACGTCTCCTTCCCCGGCGGCTACTGCACCACCCGCTACTGCGGCGATGACGACGACTGCAACGGCGGCATCTGCCTGGTGCAAAACAACCAGCCCACCTGCATGGCCGGCTGCGCCACGGATTCGGACTGCCGCCAGGGTTACAGCTGCCGCACAGGGCGCGAGGGCCGCTCCTTCTGCGACTCCACCACCGCCCCGCCCGAGATCGACACCAGCGGCGCTCCGGCGCTCGAACTGGTTTGCGGATCGCAAAAAACCTACGACGTTGAGGTCGAGGCTGGCGCCGTGGGGTTCTTGCTCACCCCCTTTAACCCGGGCGGACTGGCCATTGAGCCGCGCACACTTCGCCGCCCCGACGGCTCCACGCTCAACATCCCGAACGACTACGCCTTTCACGCCATCAACCCGGCGATCCTCACGAGTCTTGCGCCGATGCTCTTCCCGGCCACCAATGACACGAGCCTGGCCAGCACCTTTGGCGGCGGAACCTACCAGATGGGCGTGGCCTCCAACGCCTCGGAGACCTGCCACTACGTCATCGCTCAACCCTCGGCCGGGCGCACGCTGCGGCTGCGTTTCTATCTGGTCGGCGTGCCCGGTTTGAGCGCGGCCACCGCCGCCTCCAACCGCGATCTTCAAGAGGCCATCGCTACGATGGCCACCATCTACGATGGCATGAACATCGAGGTGGAGGTCGCCGCCTACGAAGAACTCTCAGACGAGCTCACCGCCTCCTACAGCATCGTCCGCACCCTGGACGACGCCTTCGATCTGGTGGCGCTCTCCGAGGCCCCGGGCACCACGCTCGATGAAAACCTGGTGGTCAACGTCTTCCTCATTGACGATTTCGCCGTCGAAGATTCGCCGGGACTGCTGGGCATCTCGGCGGGGCTCCCGGGGGCGGCCGGCCTGCACGCAAGCCCCGCCTCCGGCCTGGTCTTCTCCACGGCCGGCCTGGGCGACGATAACGCCACCATCGGTCAGATCCTCGCACACGAAGTCGGCCATTACCTGGGGCTTCGCCACACGACCGAGCATCTGGGGAGCGCGCAGGATCCGATCACCGACACGCCGAGCTGCCTCTTCCCCAACCTGGGTTATTTCTGCGACGACGCCGAAAACTTCATGTTCCCCTTCTCGCTTGGCCCCGACCAGCGCCTGACCACCGCCGGCCAGTCCTTTGTGCTGAGGCGAAACCCGCTGGTGCGCCCCTGACACGCGCCATTGAATCTTAAGGGCGCGCAGCCGGTCTTACCCCTGCGCGCCCTGCAGCTCCTCTACGTTGCCCACAGCCCTCTCCGGGGAATTTATGCATCCGACACCACGCACACCGATCGCCATCATGCTTCTTCTGGGCGCGCTCCTGCTGGCTGCACCGGCCGCCGCGCAGTCCTCGCCAACCCACGGCGACCACGATCGTCCCGCACGCCCCTCCCTCGATGAGCCCCCTGGCGACTCCGGCAACGCCCCGCACGCCGAGGGCGCTCAGCGGCTGGCGTTTTTGCTCTCCGGCTTTGAACACGTCCCCGATCGCCGGGAGCTCGACCAGGTCGGCAGCCCCGCCGAGGTCGTCGGCTGGCTCAACGCGCTTTTGCAAAACCCCGAAGAGCGCACCGTGATCCGCCTGCGCGCCCTCGATCTCCTCAGCCTCTATGCGCAGGAGGAGGCCCGCGCGCCGCTGGCTGCCATCGCCGCAGCCGACCACCGCGCCGACAACCACCCGCTCGACGCCTCGGCTCGCACCCGCGCTCAGGCCCGCCACCGCGCGCTCACCGCCCTGGCCCGACACGATCACCCCGAGGCCTTCGCGATCTGGCGGGAGGCGCTCCGAAGCGACGACATCCAGATCCGCATCACCGCCATCGGTCTTCTGCGCCGCCACGCGCCCGAGCGCGCCCTTCCCGTCCTGGAGCAGCTGGCCATCGAAGACACGCGTCCCGCCGTGCAACGCGCCTTAAATCGCCCGATCGGGGGAACCAGCAACGCACCCACACGCCGGATCCCCTGAGCCCCCTCAACCTCCCGGAATGCTTCGCCCTTTGCCGCCCCGACCGCCCGGCCTCACACGGGCATAAGAACGCCGCCCACCGGGTTGCCTGCACCGGGCAACTTCAGTATCCTTCACCTTGAAGATGTCCCCCCTTATTGATGTGTGATCTTCGCCCGCATCCACCTCGTTGACGGGCTCGCGCGCTGTACACCCCCGACGCGCCCCTTAAACCCGCTGCTGACGGCGACCTGATGACCGACGATCATCCCTACGACCACGACGATCTCTCGGAGAGCTCCGAGGCGACGATGATCGTCGACGCAAACACGCTGCGACAGGCCCGCGCCCGGCAAAAGCAGGGGCGCGACCAGGCCTACCTCATCGTGATCTCCGGGCCTCATACCGGCAAGATGTTCAAAGTCGACAAGGACCAGGCCACCCTGGGCCGATCCTCGCGCGCGGAGCTGCACGTCAACGACGTGGGCATCTCCCGCAACCACGCCCGCATCATCACCTATGGCGAGGACGTCTTCGTCGAAGATCTCCAGAGCGCCAACGGCACCTACCTCAACGGTGACCGCCTCTTGAACCGCCAGCAGCTCAAAGACGGCGACAAGATCACGCTCGGCTCCACCACCATCCTCAAGTTCACCTACCACGACGAACTTGAAGAGAACTTCCAAAAGCAGATGCTCGACGCCGCGCTGCACGACGGGCTCACCGGCATCTACAACAAAAATTACCTGCTCAATCACCTCTCCACCGAGCTGCCCTTCGCGCTGCGCCACGGCACCTTTTTGAGCGTGGTCATGTTCGACGTCGACCACTTCAAACCGGTCAACGACACCTACGGGCACTTAGCCGGCGACATGATCCTTAAAAATCTGGCCGAGATCACCTCCGGGGTCCTGCGCACCGAAGACGTCTTCGCCCGCTACGGCGGCGAGGAGTTCACGATCGTCTGCCGCGGCACGCCGGTGGATCAGGCTCAGGCCCTGGCCGACCGCGTGCGCATGGTCATCGAGCGCCACGACTTTGTCTTCGAGGGCACGCACATCCCCATCACCATCAGCCTGGGCGTGGCCGGCCTGCCCCACCACACCGCCCGCACCCCCGAGGAGCTCATCGGCCTGGCCGACCAGGCCCTCTACGACGCCAAACGCGGCGGTCGTAACCGGGTGGGGGTGGCGCCTTTTTGAGGGCGGCGCCCTCCATAACCTGATGAAGCAACGAAAAACGCCCGGGTGAGAGCCCGGGCGTTTTTCGTTTTATATCAACCACTTAGCACAGAGTCATAGCACCTCACCTGCCTCAATAACAAGCTCACCGAAATAGGGTAGTTAGGAGCGTGGCGGGGTTTTTATGATTCGCGACCTCGAGCGTTGTTCGTCATATTCTGGGATATGTGGCGGACAAAACGTTTTGTCGCTCATGGATGCGCGACAATGGCGTTTGTCTCCCACGAAACGCGTTTCGAGGACGCCAAATCGGTTGGTTATTCAAAACTTGAAAAATCTCGATTCTGTTATATGATCCCGGGTGAATATCCTAATGCAATCCTTTTTAGCAGGAGATCTCAAGTGAAAGATAGCCAAACAAATGATGCGCCAAACACACAGCAAGTCCAGCCTGAATATGATGATGGACAATCCACAGACTTGGAACGAGAGGATATTGGTGAAGACATTGAGGAAATGAAACCTTGGGATCCTCGCGAGATTCGCGTGGATCCTAAGATGTTTTCTTTGCGTAACATTATAGACATGATTGACGAGGGCACTCTCAAATTAAATCCTGAATTCCAAAGACGTAGAGTATGGAAGCCCGCAACAAAGGCAAGACTCATTGAATCATTACTTCTGCGAATCCCGTTGCCGTCATTTTATTTTGACTCAGACGAACATGGTCAAATGCAAGTAGTTGATGGCTTACAAAGACTTTCTTCTGTGTACGAATTTGTTAAAGAGAAGTTTCCACTTGATGGATTAGAATATCTAAACAAACATGTTGGAGGAAGAAATTTTTCTGACTTAGATCAACTCTGGCAGCGAAGGATTTATCAAACACAACTAGCAGTGAATGTCATTGATCCACAGACCCCTGGCCCGGTTAAATTTAATATATTTAAACGAATTAATACAGGCGGTCAACCGCTCAATGCACAGGAGATTCGTCATGCGATGAGTAAGGAGCGATCTCGCGCGTTTCTCCAACAGCTTTCTGAAAAGGATATTTTTCATCAAGCGACAGGGTCTGCTCTAAAAAACCACAGACGCATGGCTGACTTGGAAGTTGTCCTCCGTTATTGTGCATTTCGATCCCTTGAGGACTTATCACAATATCGAGAGTTCAATACAATGAGCGAGTTCTTAACTGACTTTACTGACAAAGTAGACTCCGGACTGTTAAGCGACAGAGCTCTTGAGATTTTAGATGAAGACTTCACTTTCGCGATGAATAATGCATATAATTTATTTCAAGAAGAAGCCTTTCGAAAGTGGCCCTTGGAGACTCCACGACGAAACCCAATCAATCGCGCATTATTCGAAAGTTGGTCGGTAGCACTGTCAGATTATCATTGGGAACATTTACAACCTCATAAAGATCAAATTATTGCTGCAGCTCGAGAAGCAATGACAAATGATACAGATTATATCCAGTCAATTAGCGTCTCTACAGGATCGGGACCACGAGTTGTTTGTCGTTTTGAAACCGCTCGCCAAATTTTGAATCAAGCCCAGGAGTAGTCATGCGAATAAATCAAATGTCAGTTGCCAACTTTAAGTGTTTTGAAAATTATAAATTTTCATTTGCGCCCTTAACACTATTAACGGGTAATAATGGCACCGGGAAAAGCTCTCTTGTCCAAGCACTTTTACTGGCGAGATATAGCGCACTTAATGAACCAAAATTCATACCTTTAAATGACCTGTTTGGATTGCGTTTAGGTCATGCCGCAGACGTCAGATCTTACAACGCCAAAAGTGATATATTAAGCATCGAGATTCATGATGATTTAGATGATTACAAATGGACTTATGCTAGCGAAGGTGACCCGTATGACAGTCTACTTCTAAAAATAAAAACAAGACCTAATGTTTCGGAAATTAATTCCATAAGTAGACATGTATTTGCCCAGCGCTTTACATATCTTAATACTGAGCGACTCGGTCCGCGCGAGACGTTGGAGTTGTCGAGCGCGCCGAACGGTCATTTATCGGTAGGAGCTAGAGGCGAGTATGTAGCACAAGTTATCGCGAGCCAAGAACGAGAACAAATAAGGGAAGAGTTTCGATTTGCCCCGGAAAAAAACGATAGTAAGAAAATCGCCACGACTCTTCTCAAACAGTGCGAAGCCTGGTTGAGTGATTTTGTAGGCAATGTAGAAATACGCTCCGAGATTAACTCGGACACAAATCAAGCCTATCTTCGATTTAAAACTGGAGGTTTAGTTCGTGGCAACTTTCATGATTGGACTAGGCCATCAAATACGGGTTTCGGGCTAACATATTGTTTACCTATTATTGTAGCAGGATTATTAGGCTCTCCTGGCGAAATCATGTTAGTAGAAAACCCTGAAGCTCACTTACATCCCAGAGCCCAGTCTAAAATGGGTCAATTTTTAGGCCGCTTAGCAGCTGGCGGCTTGCAAATTGTTATTGAGAGCCATAGTGATCACATCTTAAACGGAATTCGTCTTGCTACAGTAGAGCAAACACATCCACTAAATTGCGAAGACGTACTTATCCACTTTTTCGCTAACGACAGCATTGAGGAGATTAACGTTGATGATAGAGGGGGGCTTTCAAAATGGCCTCAGCTCTTTTTTGACCAGAGTCAGCGAGACCTCCGCCGGATTATTGAAACTCGGAGATAATTAGTTATGGCAAGGTTTGTGATTGATGAGAGCTCTTTCGCTCAAGTAAGAGCTTCGGAAGTTGAGTCGTCTTTGAAACGTTTTTGCTTGACCATAAGCTATCTTCAAAAGAAATCTTTTCAAGTCGAATCATCAGATAAGATATATGACACAACTATTGGAGGAGCTCCGTTACTACAAATCATGTATGAGCCTGATAAGCTAGACCGAGACTTGCAGTTGTTGCTTTTGACTTCAATTGAGCGCATTAGTCCAACTGACTTTAACACACAGCATAATACACTTGGGGAAATGGAAATCTCCCCGATAAATAAAACTTTAGACCAACCAGATACGAAACGCAAAGCTAATTCGGAAGGACTTAAATATATTACTAAATTAACAACTCAAAACAAAAACCTAGCTGTAGGTTGTATAACCTGTGTCGAACCATCTGGGTTGTGCACGCTAACAACAACATCTCGAACGCCTCAAAATGTGCATTTCATTCTCGGCAGAAGTTGTCTTTTAGAGTTTTTTCGCTACATCCCTGAAGTCGAAAACTATAACATTTTGGAGTATATGGAAGCTGCAACCCTTGCGTTCCCGTCACTCTATTTTGCTGAAGGGTTGACCCAACAAGTTCGCAGGTTCAAAACTTCTTGGCCGCTCATTCGACCTCATATCACTCAACACCTTTCAGCGTTGAATGATCATTTCACCTCTATCTATGAAGACGAAAACTTTCAACCTGATAACGTTAAAAAGCGATTCAAAGCACATACCAACATTATTATATCACCTGAATCGCCTAACACACGTAAGAATAGAAGTGCATGGGAAGAGCGTCGAATTACTGTTGAAGGTCACTCTCTTCATTGTGAATGGCACACAAAAATTTTTAAAACCCACGACCGAATTCATTTTCATCCTGGCTCTCCAAAGGTTGTTTCAGGTAGATTGATCGTGGGGATATTTACAAGTCATCTTTCTACTTAGCCTTGCCTACTCTGCCCCTTTGATAATAAAATTTCATTCACTCCGCAGGCGCAGCCTCGGTGCCGGGCGCCCGGGGCTCAGCGAGCTCCACCATCATCTCGTTTCGCCGCATGATGCCCGGCGTCCACGGCGGGTCGTACTGAGCGATCGTCACCTCAGAGTCGGCCACATAACCCTGCTCTTCAATGTACACCATCAGCTCCCGGGAGAGCTCATCGACATCCCTCTCACTGGCATTGCCGCTGAAGCGTGCCGTCGCAACCAGCCTGGGCTCCTCCGCCCGGACCACCACGTTGGGATCGTTGGGCTCCGGTAGCTCGTCCAGCGTCCACTCCGAAGGCATCGTGAACACGACCGTGTACGCGTTCTCCCCGGCGGGCACGGACTCGACGGGCGTGGTCATCGCGATCTTCTGCGAGGCCCCGCCGGAGCCTCGATTGCCTCCGAAGATGTATTCGGCGAGGCGTTCAAAACCGAGCGTCGTCGCCTCGCGCAGGCTGCTCGCGCGAACCGTCGTCTGCGCCACGATACGCGAGCCGTAGGCGCGAATCTCAAAGGGGTTGGACGCGTGCACCGACTTAAACTCGGGCTCGTCGTAGCTGGAGCGAATGATCGGTATGGCTGCGACGACCAGCGCACCTATTCCCGCGAGCGCCAGTAGGATCTTTTTTGCCATGGTCGCACCTCACAGGGGGCTTTGGTGCATCTCACCTCGGATGCACAGGACAGTCATAAGGTGTCCACAACCTTCGATAAGGCACGCCCGGGCGCCGATTGCGCTTCCGACTGCCGTGCCACAAGCCCACGCTCACGTGCGGCAAGCGGCAAAGGGCGCGCTCTGCAGCGCGGCCATTTTCTTGCCCCCCGCCCATCTCCCGGTACGCTGGCGGGGCCATGCATCCTTTACTCGCACATATCCATCCGGCCCTTCGCACCGCGCTCCTGGCCTGGCTGACAAGCAGGGCGGCGTTGTGGGCGGCGCTCTTGCATACGGGCACCTGGGAGTCGCTGCGCCTCTCGGAGTCGGCGCCCCTCTCCGGGGTGTTAAGCCACATCTTCGAGGTGGCGCTGCAGACCGCGCCGGCCGGCGCGGGCACCGCCGCGCTCACGCTCGCCCCCTGGGTGCTGCTGGAGCTCGCCACGCTCTGGGCCGCGCTGAGCGTCTACCGCTTTGCCCGCAACACCGAGCTCCCCCAGGTCGCTGAGCGGGCGGTGTGGCTCTGGTGTTTTAATCCCCTGCTCGCGCTCAACGCCACCGACTGGACCACCTCGATGGCCGCAGCCCTGGGCGCCGGCGCCATCGCCTCGATGGTCACGTACGCGCCGCGCCGCGGAGCCTTTGCGGCGCTGGTCGCGATGGGACTGCGCCTGGAGTTTATTGTGATGTGGCCGGCGATGATGATCGCCGGCTTTAAGGCCTATCGCCCCGGAAAAGATCCTCAAGACACCCCCTGGCTGGGCGCGGCGGTGCCGCCGCTGGCCTTCGCCGGCTGGATGGCCGTGGCCTGGCACACCGGCCAGCTGCGCCATCTTCATGGCGACGCGGCCTGGCGCGACGTGGGCGCGCTGAGCCTGCCCGCCACCCCCGAGATCTTGCTTCTGGCCTGCGCGCTGGGCGCCGCCCTGCTCGCCATACGCTACGCCTCGCGCCACCCGGCCTGGTACCTGCTCGCTGCACTCCCCGCGCTGGCCTGGCCCTTTTTGCAGGTACCGGCGGCCTTTGCTGCGGTGACCTTCGCCTGGACCCTCCCCACGGCCGTGCACCTGGCGCTCGCCACCGACGATCGCGCCGTAGAGCGCCCCCTCTTCGCCGGGCTGATCATTGCGTTTATGCTGTGTTTGCCCGGCATCTCCATCGGGACGATCTAATCTTTTACGCCCGGCAACCCTTTGCCGCGCCGCACTCCCCCCACCACCGAGGCCTCATGGCCACCGACCCCACCACCCGCACCTACGCCATCGAGCGGGTGCTACGCCGCGACGATCAACAGCGACGCCGCCAGCTCGACGACCTCCTCGTCATCGAAGAGCCGATGGAGCTGCGTATCGACTACGAGCTCGCCGGCAAACGCGCCTCGCGCAGCCTGGCGATCACGATGCGCACCCCCGGCGATGATGAAGATCTGGCGCGGGGATTCTTGCTCACCGAAGGCATCATCGCCTCGGAGGCCGACCTCGTAAGCCTCAAGCGCTGCACCGACGGCCAGGGCGAAGAGAGCCCCAACATCTGGCGAGCCACGCTGGCGTCGAGCTGCACCTTCGATCCGGGCAAGCTGCAGCGCAACTTCTACAGCACGTCGAGCTGCGGGGTCTGCGGCAAAGCCTCGCTCGATGCGCTTCATCACCAGGGGGTGATGCCGGTCGCCTCAGGCCCCACGATCGCCGCGGATCAACTTCTGCAACTTCCCGACCGGCTGCGCCAGGCCCAGGCCACCTTCGATCGCACCGGCGGCCTGCACGCCTGCGCCCTCTTCAACGCTGAGGGCGAACTTCTCGACCTCGCCGAAGATGTCGGCCGCCACAACGCCCTCGACAAACTCCTGGGCCGCGCGCTGCGCCGCGGCGAGTTGCCGTTGGGCGATCGCGTGCTTGTCTTGAGCGGCCGCGCGAGCTTTGAGCTGATTCAAAAGTCGCTGGTCGCAGGCATCGGGCTTGTGGCCGCCGTCGGCGCGCCCTCCTCCCTTGCCGTCGACCTCTCAGAAACCTACGCTCAGACCCTGGTCGGCTTTCTGCGCGACGCCCGCTTTAACATCTACACCCACCCGGCGCGCCTGATCTGATCTTCTTGAAGACGAAATGACACCGAGCGAGAGCAGCACGATGAGCGACGACTCCACGTCCAAAAACCTGCCGGCCCCGACCACGTCGGACGATCTTACCGACTACAAAAAAGCCGCCGGCGGTCTCGACGCGCTCATCTCCACCACCCGCCATGTCCTGGAGCAGCCGGGCCTCATCCGCGGCACCCGCGCGCTGGCCAGCCTCAACCAGACCGAGGGCTTCGACTGCCCGGGCTGCGCCTGGCCCGACCCCGACGATCGCTCCACCTTTGAGTTCTGCGAAAACGGCGCCAAAGCCGTCGCCGACGAGGCCACGCGCTTTAAGGTCGACCCGGCGTTTTTCGAAACACACAGCATCCGTGATCTTCGCGAGAAATCCGATCACTGGCTCAACAAGCAGGGCCGCATCACCCACCCGATGGTGCGCCGCGAGGGCTCCGATCATTATGAACCCATCGCATGGGACGAGGCGTTTTCGCTGATCGGCGACGCTCTGCGCGAGCTCGATCACCCCGACCAGGCCATCTTCTACACCTCGGGGCGCACCTCCAATGAGGCCGCCTTCCTCTACCAGCTTCTGGCCCGTCAGCTGGGCACCAACAACCTGCCGGACTGCTCGAATATGTGCCACGAGTCCAGCGGCACGGGCATGAATGAGTCGCTGGGCGTGGGCAAAGGCACCGTCTCACTCGAAGATGTCGAGACCACCGACGCTCTCTTTATCTTCGGGCAAAACCCGGGCACCAACCACCCGCGCATGCTCAGCGCCCTGCAGGCCGCCAAACGGCGCGGCGCCACCATCGTGGCCATCAACCCGCTCAAAGAGCCGGGGCTTGTGGCCTTTCAGCACCCCAAAGAGCTCTACCGCCGCCCCACCGATCTTGCCGATCACTACCTGCAACTTCGTACCGGCAGCGACATCGCGCTTTTAAAAGGCCTGATGAAGTGCATGCTCGCCGCTGAAGAGGAGCGCCCCGGCGAGGTCCTCGATCACGACTTCATCGCCAGTCAGACCTCGGGCTTTGAGGCTCACCGCGCCGATCTGGAGGCCACCTCCTGGGCGACGATCGTTGAGGAGACTGGACTTGAGCGCGCCGAGATCGAAGCCGCCGCACAGGTGGCCATCGAAGCCAAAAGCCTCATCGCCTGCTGGGCGATGGGGCTCACGCAGCACAAACACGGGGTGGCCAACATCCAGCAGGTCGTCAACTTTCTGTTGATGCGCGGCTTTATGGGCCGCCCCGGCTCCGGCGCCTGCCCGGTGCGCGGCCACTCCAACGTGCAGGGCGACCGCACGATGGGGATCTGGGAAAAACCCACCGAGGCCTTCCTCGATCGCCTGAGCGCACGCTTTGGCTTTGAGCCTCCGCGCGAGCACGGGTTTGATACCATCGCCGCCATTGAGGCGATGGAAGAGGGCAAAACCCGCGTCTTTGTGGCCATGGGCGGCAACTTCGTGATGGCCGCCCCCGACACCGAGCGCACCGCCCGGGCGATGGAGCGCTGCGAGCTGACCGTGCAGATCTCCACCAAGCTCAACCGCTCGCACCTGCGCACCGGAGGCACCGGGCTGATTCTTCCCTGCCTGGGCCGCACCGAGCGCGATATGCAGGCCGGCCGCCCGCAGTTTGTGACGGTCGAAGACTCCATGAGCGTGGTGCGCGCCTCTCGCGGGCATCTTCCCCCGGCCAGCGACGCGCTCTTAAGCGAGCCCCGCATCGTCCTGGGCATCGCGCAGGCCACCTTCGACGCCGACACCTCGCCGGTAGACTGGAACCTCTTCGATGGCCCCTACGATCCCATCCGCGACGCCATCGCCGCGGTGATCCCCGGCTTTGAGAACTTCAACCGCCGCATCCGCAAATACCCCACGGGCTTTTTGCTGCCCAACGGCGCGCGCGAGCGCGACTTCAAGACCAGCACCGGCCGCGCCAACTTCGTGGTGAGCCCTATCGAGTCGATCGCGCTCGACGAGGATCAGCTCATCATGATGACGATCCGCTCCCACGATCAGTACAACACCACCGTGTATGATCTGAACGACCGCTACCGCGGCATCAGCAACAAACGCCGCGTGGTCCTGCTCCACCCCGACGACATCGCGAGCCGGGGGCTGAAGGTGGGGCAAAACGTCGACCTCTTCAGCCATTTTGAAGGGGAGGAGCGCCGCGCCGATGGTTTTGAGGTCATCGCCTACGACATCCCGCGCGGGTGTGCGGCGACCTACTTCCCCGAAGCCAACGCGCTGGTGCCCCTGGGGCAATACGCGCGCAAGAGCCGCACGCCGGCCTCCAAGTCAGTGGTGATCAGCCTTAAAAGCTCGGCCTGAACTCCACCCTGTTCAACTTCTGAACAGGCCCCTTTCCATCGCGGCCCCGGGCTCAACGGGCCTGATCCTCCTCGATCATCTGACGGGTCTCATCGTAGGCGCGCTCGGCGGCGGCCTGCGCCTTTAAGCGCACCTCCCGCGCCTTTTGCGGAGAGATGCGTTCGAGCAGGTGCATCTCCATCTCCACATCCCGCACCTCCCGGGTAGCCTCCCCGCCGCGCTCCGAGCGCATAAACTGCCAGGCGCAACGCTGCGCGCCGGCCGCCCGCCCGTACACCGTGTAGCGCTCCTCCATCGAGGGGCCGCGCGAGCGCCAGCCGGTGCGCACCTCCAGCGCGCTCAGATCGATGCTCACGCCCTCAAACCCCGCCTCCCAGAGGTGCTGCTCGGCCCAGGGCAGAAGCGCGCTGCATCCCAGCGGATACACCATTGCGCGTACCCCCTGTTCAAGATGCGCCTGGTAGGTCTGATCGCGCACCTGACGTGCGTAGCGCTCCGGGGCGCTCACACACCCCGCGATCACCACGATCAGCGCCAGGATCGCCCCCCGCCCCACTCGCCGCTCGCCATGTTCACCTCCTACTCGCTTCATCACCCCTCCTCGCCACCCTGTTCACCACGCTCCAGACCTGTTCAAGACCCCTGCATCGCCTGCATAGTACCTATCAGACCTGTTCATAAACCTCTTCAAAACGCAACAAATCGCGTTTGAACACCCCTGGAGATCGCTATTTTTTAAAACGATTAGGCAAATGACGCATCGTGTCTAAATTTTACAACATCGGCTAAAGACAAGCATTTTCAACACCTTAAGACATCAAACCCCTGCGGTAACGGGGGTAATGGGGGAGAATCTTTCGATCTTCGCTGGGAATATGCGCGAGCTTTGAGTATGTTCTGAACAGGACATCGGGAACAGGGCCTGTTCATAAGGCTTTCAAATTTCGCAGAACGCTCAACCTCGGACACCCACCATGATGACGTAAGCGCAGTGACCACGACGTTTTCGCACCCAACTACTTCTTTTAAGAACGGGATCTTGCACATGAACATCGAATCGAACGTCACTGAACGTCAGCCCTCCAACCTGGCCCACCTCTCCGGAGACCTGAGCCTGCCGATGCTCTCGGAGAGCAAGCTCAACATCAGCGCCGATACCGACGCGACCAGCGCTTATCTGATGCGCCTTAACTACATCGAGCCGCTGCCCGCCGACGAGCAGCAGCAGCTCGCCGAGCGCTACGTCAACGAGGGCGACGGGGAGGCAGGACGCATGCTCATCCTGACCAACCTGCGCCTGGTCGTGAAGCTGGCGCGCGAATACTCGCGCCGCTGGTCCAACCTGCTCGATCTCATTCAGGAAGGGAACGTCGGGCTGGCTGAGGCGCTCAAACGTTATGACCCGTACCGCGGCGTCAAGTTCACCAGCTACGCGCAGTACTGGATCCGCGCGATGATCCTCAACTACCTGATGAATCACGTGCACCCGGTCAAGATCGGCAGCTCGCGCGCCGGCCGTAAGCTCTTCTACAACCTCAAGAAAGCGCGCCGCGCCCTGATCAAAGAGGGCTACGAGAAGCCCTCCCCGGCGCTGATCGCCGAGTACCTGGATGTGGATGAGAGCGAGGTGGTGCGCGTGGCCGCTCAGCTCGACGCTCCTCCGGTGCGTCTCGATGCCGAAGCGCCCGGCTTTGAAGCCACCACCATCGGCGAGCGCATGGAGTCGGACGCGGCCACCCCCGAGGAGCTCGCCAGCGACCGCGACCTGGCCACCCGTCTGCGCGGCGCCATCGACGCCTTCGGCCAGCAGATCGACACCGACCGCAAGCGCGCCATCTGGTTTGAGCGCATGATCGCCGAAGATCCCAAGACGCTGGTCACCCTGGGCGGTGAGTGGGATGTGTCGAAGGAGCGCATCCGTCAGGTCGAGGTGCAGATCCGCGAGGAGTTCCGCAACTTCCTCTTCGAAAACCTCGGTGAGACGGTGGAGCTGGAGTTTCTCGAAGCCATTTAAACTTCATCGCCTTCCCCGAATCTCTCCCACCGCGTCGCCGGGGTCGCCACCGCCGACGCCGAACTCAGGGAGAGTCACGACCGCCCCCAATCGGGGGCGGTTTTTTTTGTGCTCGCACCTGATGATGGCTTGAAATCACTTCGCTTCGGGCCTCACCTGGGGTAACCTATCGGCATACTTATAGCTTTCCGGGTACGCCGCCCACCCCCTCGCCAGTGAGGTGACCCTCGGGCCGTACCTCCAGACGTTTGTTTGCCTGCGCCTGAGCCAGCTTTGATGCCTTCTTCTCTCAACGCGATCTTGCGACCCGCACGCATCGCGACGATGCTCTCTCTGGGATACCTCCTCCCCTCCCTGCTCTACATCTTCGCGTCCTCCACATTGACCTCGGAGGTCGCCACCGACCCGAAGGCCGCGGCCAACATTGAGATGCTCAAGGGCTCGCTCTTTGTGCTGGTGAGCGCGCTGCTCATCGGGGCGCTCTCGTACTGGATGCTCAACCTGGTGCAGCGCCGTCAGTCCGACAGCCAGCGGCTGCGCGAGGCGCTGCTCAGCGCGGAGCGACGCGCCACCACCGCGCTGCTTTCAGCCTCGGTGGCTCACGACGCGCGCAACGAGCTGGCCGTGCTCAAGAGCAACCACCAGGTGCTGGTGCGAAATCCCGACCTCTCCCCCGAAGATCTCGAGGATCTCTACAACGACCAGGTCCTGGCCCTGGAGCGCCTCGAAGCGCTCACCGACCGCCTGGTGATGAACTTTCGCAGCAGCATCGGCAACAGCTCGCAGCAGGCCAACATCAGCGAGCTCATCCACCAGGCCACGACCGCGCTGCGCACCCACACGAAGCTGCGCAACGTCGACCTTCGGCGCACCCTCCCCGACGAGCTCTCGCTGAAGACCTTTCCGATCCTCATTCACCAGATCGTCATCAACCTGGTGCTCAACGCCGCCGAGGCCATCGACGCCGCCGACGTCAAAGACGGCGTCGTGGAGGTCATTGCCCGTAGCGAAGGGGATCAGGTCATCATCGAAGTTCATGATAACGGCCCGGGCATCCCCGAAGATCTGCGCGAGACGATGTTCGACGCCTTCGTCTCCACCAAGGCCGAGGGAAACGGGCTGGGGCTGATCTCGGTGCGCGCCTGCGCCTCCAGCCACGAGGGAGACGTCACCATCGGCACCTCCCCGCTGGGCGGCGCGCTGGTGCAGGTGACGCTCAACCCGGTGGGCGATGCGCCCTTTGATAGCGCCCGCTTTCGCAGGGCGATTTTGGCGGCCACGGCCTGATTCGAGGCGCCCCCCTTACGATCGGCGGCCTCTTCTAAGACCGCTCTCATAGCGCTATGCTCCCGGCGAACCTTTTGAGCCTGATGCTTGCTCTTTACTGACCGGGAGTTCGTTATGCCTACCCTCCGCACCCCTGCGCTCGCCATGTTGCTGGGCGCCGCCCTGCTGGGCCCCGTGGCCTGCCAGGATGATACCCCCACCACCGAGGCTGACACCGGCACCGATGTGCCCATCGACGCCGGCGCCGACGTCGACGCCGACGATCTCAGCGAGGAGCAGCGCGCCCTGCTCGAGGTTGATGAGGTCGAGCGCTGGGAGCTCCCCGAGCTCAGCGCGCCGGTGCACGTGATCCGCACCGAGGGAAACATCCCGCACATCTATGCGGAGAATGATGTCGACGCCGCGCGCGTCCAGGGCTTTGTGACTGCCCGCGACCGCTACTTTATGATGGATCTCACCCGACGACTGGGGCTTGGCGAGGTCAGCGCGCTGCTGGGTGACGCGGCGCTGAGCATGGACCTTGAGACGCGGCTCAACGGCTCGCGCCATGTCGCCGAACGCATCTTTGAGCAGGCCCCCCCCGAGATGCGCCAGGTGATGGAAGCCTACGCCGAGGGCGTCAACGCCTACATCGCCCAGGTCGAGGCTGGAAACCTCCCGGCCCCCAGTGAGCTCGAACTTCTGGGCGGCATCCTCGGCGCCAGCGACCCGGTCGACGCGATGCACCCCTTTGAGGCCCGGGATATCGCGGGGCTCTTTGCGACCTTCATCTACGAGTCCAGCTACGAGACCGGTGATATGGGCCGGGCTGCGGCCTATGCGCAGCTTGAGACGCTCTTTGAAGGCGACGCCTATGCGGAACTTCGCCGCGCCGGCGCGCTGGAAGACATCTGGCTCAACGCCCGCCCGGTCAAGCCGCTGGCCGCCGGCACCTGGGGTCCGCCTGACACCACGCCCTCAACCGGGCTGACGCTGACCCCGCAAGCCGGCACGAGCCCGCGCGTTGAGAGCGGTCTGATGGCGCGCCTCACCGCGAGCCTGCACGACTTTCAGGAGCGGCGCGGGCTGCGCAGCCACGAGAAGGGCTTTGGCTCCAACGCCTGGGCCGTGAGCGCCGAGGCCTCGGCCACCGGCACAAGCCTCTTTGCGGCCGACGGGCACCTCTCGCTGGGCATCCCCTCGATCCTCTACCACGTCGGGCTCGACACCACCGTCTTCGGTGGCACCGACCGCCCCCACCAGTTTGGCCTGGCCATCCCCGGGATGCCCGTGGTGCCGGTGGGCACCAACGGGCAGGTCGCCTGGAGCTTCACCCAGCTCTCCGGCGACATCACCGACTGGTACTCCGAGCAGATCCGCCTCGATGAAGACGGCCAGCCCGCCGAGACCTTCTTTGAGGGGGAATGGCGCGCGACCACACGCATCGACGAGGTCTACGAGATCGCCGACGTCCCCACCCTGGATAGCGAGGGCCGCACCGAGACCATCGCCCGCTACCAGACCTTCGACGATCGCTGGATCATCGACATCGAGGGCGTCCCGGCCGATCCCGACGACGAACTTGAAGCCGGCACCTCGCTTGTGCGCACCCACTCCGGCTGGGTGATCCCGGCGGACGTTAACGAAGACGGCGTCATCGACGCCATCAGCTTCGCCTACGTGGGCCTGCAGATCGGCGACATCATCGGGACCTTCGATCGCATGGCGCGCGCCGGCAACATCGAAGACTTCCGCCAGGCCACGCGCGGGATGATCGCGACCTCGCTCAACTTCGTGGTCAGCGACTCTGAGGGCAGCGTGCTCTTCTCCGGCCACCAGGCCGTGCCCTGCCGCGACTACCTCCCCCGCTCCGAAGACGGCGTCTGGGGCGAGGGCGCGCACCCGGCGATGCTCCTGGATGGCACGACCTACGGCAACTTCCAGATTCCGCTTATCGACGGGGTCATCGACAGCTCCCATCAGGATGATCCCTACCGCTGCGTGATCCCGCTTGATGAGAGCCCGGCGCTGGCCAACCCGCCTCAAGGGTTTGTGGCCACGGCCAACAACGACCCGGTGGGCGTCTCGCTCGACGGCAACCTCTTTAACGGCCAGCGCTACATCGGCGGCCCCTGGGATGTGGGCTTCCGCGCCGACCGCATCAGCCGCGAGCTCACCCGCTACATCGCGGAGAACAGCGCCGACATCGACGCGATGGCCGCCCTTCAGGCCAACACCCAGTCGGCCCTGGGTGAGCACTTCTCGCCGGCGATGATCGAGGCCATCGACACGATGGAGGCCCTGCGCGCGCTCGACCCGACGGAGCTCGATGACTGGGAGAGCCGCGCGCTGGCAAGCTACGCGCCCATCCGCGACAAGGCGCTCGATGTGCAGGCGCGCCTGGAAGCCTGGGGCCAGCGCGGCTTCTGGGCCCGCAGCGGCGTGGAGACCTTCTACAACACGCCCACCGACGAGGACCGCCTCGACGCGGTGGCCACCACCCTCTTCAACGTGTGGTTTGGCGACTTCCAGCGCGCGGTCTTCGACGATGAGGGGCTGCCCGGGCTCTGGCAGAGCGGCGGGACCGGAGGACGCATTCGCCTGCTCTCCTCGATGCTGGAGGGCCGTGGCGAGGGCAACCCGGCGGCTCTCGCGAGCTACAATGAGGAGAGTGGCGAGTCGGTCTTCTTCGACGTGCGCGAGAGCGCCGAGCTTGAGCGCAGCGAAGAGATCCTCATCGCCGCGCTCGCCAGCGCCCTCGACTTCCTGGCCTCCGAGCCCACCGCGGCCGGCGTCGGCGGCTTTGGCAGCGAAGACTTCGACACCTACCTCTGGGGGCTTCGTCACCACGCGAAGTTTGAGAGCCTGCTGGCCGACTTCCTGCGCGACCAGCCGGCCTTCGCGCCTCTGGCCGACCGCTTCTCGATCACCGCGCGGCGCCTGCCCCTGGCCGAGGACCTGGATCGCAACGATCCGCGCCGCGGTATTCAGTGGTTCCCCCGCGACGGCGACCAGTACAACGTCGACGCGGCCAACCCGGGCATCTCCGGGCGCTCCTTTACCTACGGATCCGGCCCGGTCAACCGCCTGGTCGTCAGCCTGGGGGGCGATCGCGTAGAGGGCCGCACCATCATCCCCGGGGGCCAGTCCGGCCTGATCGACTCCGAGCATTTTGACGACCAGGCCAAACTCTGGCTGGGCGACCAGGCGCTGCCGCTTCGCTTTGAGCCCGACGCCGTCGTCGAAGGGGCCACCGGCCGCGAGGTCTTTACCCCCTGAGGCCTCCGAGGGGCGGGTAGCGACACACACCCGGACGGCTCCAGCAACAAAAAAGGGCGCCCCGACAAGGGCGCCCTTTTCTTTTTCATTTCAACCAGTTACACAACAAACCATTCATTGCACTTGCATCAGTCATCCAGCGTTCTTACACAACACCATCCTTCAACGCTCACCCGCTGATCTCGACCTGCAAGGTCTCGGCAAGGTCGGTGCCCGGCACGCTCACGCTGATCTCACAGGCGCCCGCGCTCAAGCCCTGCACGTTCACCACATGCACCCCCAGCCCGTAGGTGTAGTAGGGCTCGCAGACCTCCGGAGTCTCCGAGACCAGCTCGATGATGCCCTCGGCATCGCCGCACACCGTCTCACCGGCCGGGCCGGCCATGGCGAAGATCGAGATCGGCGCCTCTTCGCCCGTGGCGATGGTGGTGATCGTCTCGCCATCGACCTGGTTGGCGACATCGAGTTCGGTGATGTCGGCCGCGGCGACAAGCGTCATCGCAAAGGGCTCCTCCAGAAGGTCGGAGGTCAGGCTGATCGCGCCGGCCTCTTCGCCGGTCATCACCTGGATGCGGCCCAGGCTGCTAAACGCGCCGTTGATCTCCCCGCCGGTCTCCGGCTCCACGGCCACCGGGTAGTAACCGTAGCCGTTGAGCGAGTTGCTCATCGCGTCGCGCATCCGGTAGCGGAACTCCGGGGCGCTGTTGACGGCGTAAACGCTGCTCTCATCGCAGATGGCCTCGATCTCGATGCTGTCGACCTCGGCTGCGCGCAGCTCCACGCTGTCGCTGAGGCTTCCACTTTCAGCGGTGGCGCTCACCGAGATGCGCGCCACGCCTTCGCTCTCCGCGCGCAGGCTGACGACCTGGCCGCTTGTCTCGCTGACCGCGATGACCTCTTCGGAAGAGCTCGTCGCCGAGGCGATCGGCAAAAACTCGCTCTCGGAGGTCTCGCGGACTTTGACGTCGATCATCGACCCGACCGCCAGATCTTCACTGAAGGCGCCGGAGAACGCGCTGTTGTCGTACTCAAAACGCAGGTTACCTTCTTCGCCCTCAATGGCCACGCCGCAAGCGCTGCTCATCGCGCCGATGGCGACCATCCCACCCAGAACCATGCCTCGTTTCCACATCGACTTCATACGAACCTCACTTCAAAAAGAACTTCAGGAACGTGGGGTGACCTCCCGGGCCACCGGCTGTCTCCGCAAGTTTTACTCCGCTCGCGGTCAAAACCTACTCCGATCGCGCCGCGGCCAGGTGACCTGCCCTGACGTTAGATGCCAGCGAAGGCGTCTTGCAGCGCGCTCAGCGCGCAAAGGCAAGCGACCAGGGCAGCGCAGCGCCCGGGTTACACCCGCACCATGTTGCAAACACGGGGCCAGCGCAAACGTTTTGGATGTAAAGGAGGGTTCAGGGGAGGTTGGAGCCCGGCGTCTCCGGCGCCTCGGTTTCCGACTCAGGCGCTACCGGTTCCGGTGCCTGGCGAGGCTCGGGGAGAGGCTCGACGACCTCCACAGGAAGCCCCAGCTCCTGGCGTACACGCTCGTCGCCGCTGCCATTGAGCTGCCAGTAGGGGAGCCGCCGGTGACTTACGCGCTCAAAGGTACTGCCGTCGCCGGCGCCAAAGCGCACGATGCCTCGCGGTGCCTCGCGCTCCACTTCAAAAAAACGGGCGCCACCGGGCCAGGTCACATCAAAACGCGTCAACGCCTGCCCGTCCCGCTCCACCGTAGAGCGGGTGATGGTGGCCAGCACCACGCTCAGCGGCTGATGCTCGACGCGAGCCTGCCACAGCGGCACCACCATGGGGCCGGTCCAGGTGGTAGCCCCCTCCAGAAAAGGACCGTCGAGCTCGCGCACGTGCAGGGGGAGCGCGTCGGCGTAGAGCGCGCCCATCTCAATCTCCACGAGCTCTTCCTGATCGCCTTCGGAGTTAAAATAGGACGAGAGCCGGCTTAAATACAGCGAGCGCCCGGGCCACAGCGCGTGAAAGACCTGCCCGCACCACTCCTGAACGCCCATCGTGATCTTGACCGGGGCGTGTCGCTCGCGTTCGGCGTCCCAATGATCGACGGGGGCAAAGACGCTGCTCATGACGCGGTAGGGATACACGCCGGTCTGAAAATCGAGCAGGTGGTTGAGCTTAAGCACCTCAACGCGATGCTCGTCTTCCACCGCGTCATCTTTAATCCAGGTGCGGCGGTCATGCGGCTCGGTCACAAAAATGAGCGTCGCCTGTGCCTCTCGCAGCTCGCCATAACGCGCGATCTGGCCGCGGTACACGCTGACCTCACCGCGCCCATCTCCCCACTGCTCCCAGAACTCGGGCGAGGCGCGCTGATGCACCTCATCGGGAAGTTCGGCGATGCTGCCCACCTCGTCGGGAAGAGGAGGATCAGGGGTGGTGCAGGCCGTCAGAGCCGCACCCATCAGCCCCACCACAGCAAGGAAGACGGCCACACGTCTCATCGTTTGCTCTGCGCGCGCTCGGCCAGCCAGCCGAGCTCCTCGATGAGCTCATCGACCGAGGCGTAGCTGCGCGTCATCATTTGCACGTAGACCGGCGTCTCCTCGGACTCGGGCTCGGTGGAGGCGGCGGGTTTCTGCTCGGCCTCATCGACGCGGTAGCCGCGCTCCCGAAACGCCGCGATCTCCTCGTCCAGCTCCTCCTTGCCGGCGGCTTTCAACGCCTCGCCATCAAGCTCGGGGCGATCGGCGAACTCCGCGCCGAGCGCCACCCGCAACGCCGACGACTCGGGACGAACTTCGGCCAGCCGACGCCGCGCCTGCACGTAGTCGACACTCACAGCCCCATCGACCACCGAGACGTCAAAGGTGGTGTCGAGGGCCTTCTCCAATGCTTCTGCCAGTTGTTCTGCCGAGCGGGTCATCATGTAGCTCCATCATCATTTACACAGTGAACGGGAGGGCAAACCTGCGCACCGACCGACGTCTTTCCAGCCCTCTTAAGGCAGCCTTACAAGAAGTTGCGCTGCAGGCTCACGCCCAGCCGCGGCCCCACCCTCCCGACGCGATAGGCGCCCACAGGCCCCACCCAGTCGGAGCGCAGGTGCGCGCTGAGCGCCCAATGCGGCGAGCCCAGCGTCCATGTGGAGAAGATCCCGACGTTGGCGCGAAGTTGGGGGCCCCGGCTGCGAAGGCGCACACCGGCCTCAAGCCCGGCCGCCCACCGCATCGCCTCCACCCGCGTCCAGCTGACCCCGAGGCTCGCCTCGGGGCCGACGCTCCCGTAGCCCCCTTCCAGCCGCAGACTCACCACGTCGCGGTAGGTCATGTATTTGAGCGCGTGCACCCCGGCGCTCGCCAGCAACATCGCCACCGGCGAAGGCTCCAACGTTTGCGACGCTTCGGGCGATGCGTGGCGAAGATGCGCGACGACCTCCAGATAAGGACGGCGGCTGGCGCGAAGGCTGCGATCAAAGCCCAGCTTCAGATCTTCGAGCACCATCCAACGCACGCCGGCGCGTCCCTTCAAACCGAGGGCTCCGAGGGGCACGCGGCTCGAGGTGTCCCCGCCCAGGAGCAGCCCGCCGTCGGCGTGAAGTTGCAGCCGGTGCAGCCGCTCGCCAGCAAGGCGCAGCCCACCGCCCACGCGCAGGGTGCTCAGGCCCGGCCGTAGCCCCTCGGCCTCAAAGCGCCCCGCCCCGTTGTAGCTCCCCATACTCAGGCCGCTCTCAAGCGCGCTCATCAACACGGCGCGCTGGCAAAAGCCCGCCACCCCGAAGTCGATGGCAGCGTTGGCGCCGCAGCCCCCGCGGGCCTGCGCCACGCCGGGCGCCCCTCCCCCGATCAGCATCACCACCGCCATCGCGATGACCGCTCGCCAGGCTGCCCTCATCCCTTCTCACCTTCCCATCACCAGGTTGCCCCGGAGCTCGCCAACCCTCGGAGCAACCCGCCAGACGACAAAAGGCCGACACTCTCGCGCCGGCCCTTTTGTCTTCATGTTCAATCACTTACACGGCGTCAGCGGCGTTCAACGTGATCTTCACCAGCCTCAATCGCCGCCAGAGTGCCGCCGGCCACGTTGATGCACTCTTTGAAACCGGCCGACTCAAACACCTGAGCGGCCGCCGCGCTGCGCGCGCCGGAGCGGCAGATCACCGCGATCTCCCGATCGTCTTCCTTCGGAAGCTCACCGGCGCGAATCTCGGAGAGGGGAAAGAGCTCGGCGCCCTTGACGTGAACCTCGGCAAACTCATCTTTCTCGCGCACATCGATCAGTCGCAGGTTCTCAGCCTCGCGACGCGCGGCGAACTCTTTATAGCTCAGCTCTTTCATCATCTCCTCCGTCGTCGTATCGAAGTCAAAGCGTTCGGTCGGGCTTTAGCTGCGCAGATTCAGCTCGCCATCACCCAGCCCCAGCGGATCTCTGGGGATCACCACACCGGTCAGATCATACGCGCCGGCCTGCTGAATCTCCACCTCCACAAACTCGCCAGGCACCGGCACGTCGCCGCCGTAATCAAAGGAGAGGTAGACCACCCCGTCAATGTCGGGGGCCTGGCCGTAGTGGCGGCCTTCGAGCACGAGCTCATGCTCTTCGCTGACGCCATCGACGATCACCTCGGTGGTCTGGCCGACCCACTCGGCGTTTTTGCGCTCGCTGATGCCCTGCTGAAGCTCCATCAGCGCGTCACGACGCTCGATCTTGACGTGCTCCTCGACCTGGTCGTCCATCGCGCCGGCCACGGTGCCTTCTTCGGGGCTGTAGACAAAGACGCCCACCCGGTCGAACTCCACCTCTTTGACCCAGTCGTAGAGCTCGCGGAACTCCGCGTCGGTCTCACCGGGGTAGCCGGCGATCAGGCTGGTGCGCAGGACCAGATCGTCGATGCCCCGCAGCTTATCGATGAGCCGCGCCTGGGCGTCGCGCTGGATGTTGCGCTTCATCGACTTGAGGATGCGCCGGTTGATGTGCTGCAGCGGCATATCCACATAAGGCACGAGTTTGTCGGAGGTCTGGAAAAACTCCACCAGGTCGTCGGTGAAGTTCCAGGGGTACATATAAAGCAGGCGCACCCAGCTGATCTCGTCGGCCTCTTCGTCGAGGCGGCGAAGCAGGCGCAGCAGGTAGTCGCGGTTATGTCTGGGGTCGAGGTCGATGCCGTAGCTCGTCATATCCTGAGCGACCAGGATGACCTCGTTGACGCCGGCGCGCCCCAGCTTGCGGGCCTCGGCGACCACGTCGTCGATCGAGCGGCTCTTCTGGGTGCCGCGGATCGTGGGGATGATGCAGAAGCTGCACGAGCGCGAACACCCCTCGGCGATCTTCAGGTAGGCCGTGCCCCCGCGCACCGTGTTGGTGCGGGCGACCTCGTGATCCATGATGAAGCTGCCGGGCTGGATGTAGGTCTTCTGCGAGAGCCGGCCGTGAAGCGCCTCATTGATGGAGGTGAACGTCTGAGTGCCCAGGATCGCGTCGACCTCCGGGATCTCCGTCTCCAGCTCGCCGGAGTAGCGCTGCGAGAGGCACCCGGTGACCACGACCTTGCCCAGGCGGCCGCGTTTTTTCAGGTCGACCATCTCCATGATCGTGTCGACCGACTCTTCTTTGGCCGCGTCGATGAACCCGCAGGTGTTGACGACCACGATCTCGGCGTCTTCGACATCGGCGACCATCTCAAAGGCGCCGTCGCCCTGGATCATGCCGACCATCACCTCGGAGTCGACCCGGTTCTTGGGGCAACCCAGCGAGATCATATGAACTTTTTTAACCATGTCCGGCTCTTCTTAAAGGTGGTGCGCTCGACGCGGCGAGGTGGCC
This sequence comes from Lujinxingia vulgaris, assembly GCF_007997005.1. Taxonomy (GTDB): domain Bacteria; phylum Myxococcota_A; class Bradymonadia; order Bradymonadales; family Bradymonadaceae; genus Lujinxingia. The sequence continues at coordinate 32,405 of NZ_VOSL01000005.1, forward strand.
TTAGAAGCCTGGGATCGCTGGCGAGTCGAGCGGGAATTCCGCAGGCCTCATAGGCCAATCAACCCGATAAATCAACGCGCGCCCCAGATCGACTCGCCCATCCGCTCCAGAAAGCCGCTCTGAACGAGCACCTGACCGAACTCCGCGCACACCCGGGCGCTGCCTTCGGCAGCTGCCCTCCACGTCTGCCTCGCCACGGCCCCCGGAAAACGGGTGGCTTCGACGATACGCCGGCAATCCTCCCGCGCGTTTCCGGGCGTATACCAGCGCTCCACCTGCGCCAGAAACGCCCCGCGCGCCGCCTCATCGGAGAGCGCCTCGGTCTGGCCAAGCGTGGCCAGAAAGACGTCCTCCTCGCTGCAGAACGCGATCTCTTTGAGCACCGTGGCGCATTGCGCCTCGCTGCGCGCCAGATACCCACCCGGCAAAAAGCGCTCCCAGCCCTCCACCCCGGGCGCCTCCGGCGCCGGTTCGGTCTGAGCGACCACCGGATAGGTCTCCAGCGTCTGCGCCTCGGGCTGCCACTCCGACTGGCAGCCGGCGGCCAGCACCACCAGCGCCGCGACCATGCTCCACCTCAAGCGCATCAGCTCTCCCCGGCGTCTTCGGGCGCGATCTCATGGCGCTCGATCTTGCGGTAGAGCGTGGTGCGGTCCATCCCTAAGATCTCGGCCGCCCGCGACTTGTTGCCGCCGGTGCGTCCGAGCACATAGCCGACGTAGCGGATCTCCAGCTCTTCGAGCGTGGGCAGCCCGTCGAGCCCCAGGATCGACTGCCAGGTGAGCATGTCCAGATACGGCACGTCGCGACCGTCGCCGCCGGCGCCGCGCACCCGGGGGGGAAGATCTTCTGGCGAGATCTCCTCCTGCAGCGCCAATACCACCGCGCGCTCAATGTAGTTGCGAAGTTCGCGCACGTTGCCCGGCCAGTGGTACTGCATCAGCGCGCGTCCGGCCTCCGCCGACAGCCCGCGGATGGCCTTGTCGGAGCGCTCGGCAAAGCGCTCGATGAAATGCTGAGCCAGGAGCAGCACATCTTTGCCCCGCTCGCGCAAAGGCGGCAGGCTGAGCTCAATGACGTTGAAGCGAAAATACAGATCTTCGCGAAACTCCCCCTCTTTCACCTGGGCCTCCAGGTTGCGGTGAGTCGCGGCCACCAGGCGCACATCGACCTCCACCTCCTGGCTTCCTCCCACCGGGCGCACGCGCCGCTCCTCCAGTACCCGCAATAACTTCGGCTGCAAGGAGAGCGGAAGATCGCCGACCTCATCGAGAAAGAGCGTGCCGCCGTGGGCGCGCACAAAGAGCCCCTCTTTATCTTCGCGCGCGTCGGTAAAGGCCCCTTTCACATGCCCGAAGAGCTCGCTCTCCAGCAGACTCCCGGGGAGCGCGGCGCAGTTCACGGCCACAAAGGGCTTCTCACCGCGGTCGCTGCGCTTATGCAGCGCGCCGGCCACAAGCTCTTTGCCCGTGCCGCTTTCGCCGGTGATCAGCACCGAGGCCGGCGAGCGCGCCACGCGATCGATCATGCCAAAGAGCTCGCGCATCGGGGCGCTCTCGCCAATCATCGCCGCGCCGCCGCCGGCGCCCTCCGAGTCGACCTGCTCGCGCAGGCGTTTGACCTCCTCGCGCAGCTCCCGGTGCTCCAGGGCCCGGTCCAGAGCAATAGTCAGCGCCTCAATATCCACCGGCTTGGTCAAAAAGTCGTAGGCGCCGGCGCGGATCGCCGCCACCGCCGTCTCCAGGGTGCCAAAGGCCGTGATCACGATCACCGGTAGGTTGGGCCGATGGTCGACCAGCCGCCGGCAAAACTCGATGCCGTTAACTCCGGGCATGTTCAAGTCGGTGATGACCACCCCGGCATCCTGCGCCTCCAGCCCGGCAAAGGCCTCCTCGGCGCTGGTGTAAAAGCGCGCGTTGTACCCGCGCTTGTTCAGCCGCTCCCCGAGCACCTCGGCCATGCTCGCGTCATCATCGACGATCACCACATCGTACTTGCTCATTCACGCTCCTCAATCGGCAGGTACACCCCGAAGGTGCTTCCCTGACCTTCTTCACTCGTCACGTCGATCCAGCCGCCGTGTTCGCGCACGATCCCGTACGAAACCGAGAGCCCAAGCCCGCTGCCCTCACCGACGGCCTTGGTGGTGAAGAAGGGCTCAAAGATCTGCTCCAGCGCCTCCTCACTCATGCCCACGCCATCATCCTTCACCTCCACCAGCACAAAGTCGCGCTCGCAGCCCTCATCATCTTCAGGGTGCGGCCGGCGCACCGCGCGCAGCGCAACCTCCACCCGGCCGCCCTCCTGCTGACAGGCGTGCATCGCGTTGACCAACAGGTTTGTGAGCACCTGGGTGATCTGGTCGGCGTCCACGTCGCTGGCAAACGCCTGCGGCTCGGCGCTCAATTCCATCGTGACCTGACGTTTCTCCGCGATCGGGCGAATCAGCTCGATGGCCTGCTCGACCACCGGGCCGACCTCCATGCGCGTTTTGCTCAGGTGTCGCACCCGGGCAAAGTCCATCAGCTGACGGATGATTTTGGTGATGCGCGAGGTTTGCTCGCCAATGATGCGCGCGTTGCGCTCCACCTCGTCGCCCTCAACTTCTTTGTCTTCGATCATCGCCGCGCGCATCGAGATGACGTTGAGCGGCGTGCCCAGCTCATGGGCCAGACCCGCAGCTAGCGTGCCCACCGTCTTAAGGCGGTCGGCGTGACGAAGTTGTTGAAGCGCCTGAATACGAGCCGCCGTCTCTTCCTCCAACTTTTCGCTGGCGCCGGCGAGCTGGTCGCTCATCAGGTTCATCTCCATGGCGAGCACGCTGAGCTCGCCGTGCCCCTCCAGCTTCAGCGGGGTTTTCAAGTCGCCTTTACCGATCGAGCGCGCGCGCGCCACAAGCGCGTCGACAGGGCGAGCGATAAAGAGCAGCCCGGTGACCATGGCCAGGCCGCTGGCCATCACCAGCATCAAGAGCGTCGTCCAGACGATGCGCCATTTTGAGGCGCGCACATACGCCTGCTCGCGCGCGAAGGACTCCGAGAGTTCCACGGCGCCCACCCGCCCCTCTTCGACCACCACGGGCACATAGGTGTAGAGGCGGCCGGCCTCGATCTGGTCGCGGTCGATCCAGCTGACGGCTCGGCCCTCCTCCAGCAGCACGTTGAGATCGAGGGGCGCCTCAGGCCGCAGGCGCTCCAGCGTGCCGGTCTGCGCCCACACCCAGCGCACACGCAACCTCTCACTGGCCTGGTTGGACCGCTCCACCAGCTCCAGCGCAAAATCCTCCCCGAACTCCTCGCGACCGTAGCGCACCATCACCGCCAGGGGCTGCCCCAGCGCGTAGTGGTCCCTCCGCATCTGGGCCTCAAAGAGCCCCGACTCGCGGTCGATCCGCGAGTAGCCCTGCCAGGCCATAATCAGGCAGATCCCGCCGATGAAAAAGAGCGTGATCTTAAACGTAAGACGCATGGTCTCCTCGAAAGCGCGCGTCCCGAACAGCGCGCATTCTCCCCCAGCCCCCGATCTGGCGCAAACGCCCTCGTGTCACACCACGCCCGAGTGTGGCGTTTTGCAACATGTGGTCGTTTTCGACGATCCCGAGCCGCGTTCTGTCGCGTGACGCCACGCCGCCCCGCGGCTCAAAAAACCTCAAAAAACAACGAAAAACCAACGTCTTATAAAGACATTTCCGTTAATTTTAGAAAAATTTCCACCTCTGGCACGTCGTCTGCATTACCGAGGACCGTCAGTCACGAGGTGCCCTCCCGATGGTGGGTTCCCCCGCTGGCAAAACAGGTAGTGAAAGGTTCTTCCCAGACCCTTTCCGACACCATGCGCCGGTGGCGGCGCGCTGAAAATTTCCGATGTGTTCCCGAACGTCCTCGCGCCGCCACCGCGTCATACTTCCGTGAGGAGCCCGACTGGCGCGGCTCCCTTTAGAGAAAAGCAGGAGATTTCAATATGTCTACCAAGCTCTCGACCCGCCTGACCGCCCTCCTCTGCGCCCTCGCCCTGGCTGTGCCGGCCACCTCGGCCTTCGCCGCCACCCCCGATGCGCCCACCACCATCGCCTGCGACGGCGACGACGGTGACGACGACAGCACCTTCGCCGAAGAAGACGGCGATGACGACGACTCCGAAGAACTCGCTGAAGGCGATGACGCCGGCGATGACGACGACTCCGAAGAGCTCGCCGAAGGCGACGACGACGGCGACGATGACGACTCCGAGGAACTCGCTGAAGGCGACGACGACGGCGACGATGATGACTCCGAGGAGCTCGCCTGTGACGGCGATGACGGCGACGACGATTCGACCTTCGCTGAAGGCGACGATGACGGCGACGACGACGAAGAGATCTTCCTCGCCGAAGGCGACGACGACGGCGACGATGATGACTCCGAGGAGCTCGCCTGTGACGGCGATGACGGCGACGACGATTCGACCTTCGCTGAAGGCGACGATGACGGCGACGACGACGAAGAGATCTTCCTCGCCGAAGGCGACGATGACGGCGACGACGACGAAGAGATCTTCCTCGCTGAAGGCGACGATGACGGCGACGACGACGAAGAGATCGTCTGAGTTGTCTTAAGATGGCCCTTCGGGGCCTGATCGCGACGCCGGTACATTGCGGGCTGCAGAGCCGGCGTCGTGTGACTTCGTCGAAGACCGAGGGTCCCCATCGTCCCTCGGCTTCGACGTTTTTTTATGCCCGCGTCCCGACCCTGAACGCTGAATGTTGTGCGGCCGAGCGCCCGGTTTAGCCGAGCGGTGAAAACCCGAAGCTCATCTTCACGGCCCGGTATTCGGGGTGAACCTCGCCAGCGGCGTCGCGAATGATCAGCGGGGGCTCCTCCCAGGTCTGCCCGCGCACCGCTTCGGGAAGATCGGCGTTGCGCATCATCACAAAGAGCCCGATCAGCGGGGGGTTGCCCTCACGGAAGATCACCGGACGCCAGCGCACGATCGTCATGTCGGCGTTTTCCGCCGCCTCCCAGGGGCGCACCTTCTGCTGCGGCCTGTCCACGGGGAAGACGCAGGCAAAGACGCCGCCCGGGTTGAGGTGTGCGGCAGCGACCTCGGCGTAGTCGGCCACCGAGCCGCGCACCTCAAAGCGGCACGCCACCTTCTGGGGGTGGTCGCCCTGGGTGCCATCGCTCAGCGGCCAGTAAGGCGGACTCCCCAGCACCAGGTCAAAACGCTCATCCTCGGCCAGAACCTCTGGATCGCGAAAGTCGCCCTGGCGAATCTCATAGCGATCTTCGAGTCCATTGTAGGCGGTGGAGCGACGCGCCAGCGCCACGCTCTCCTCCTGCGCTTCGACGGTCACAAAGCGTGCACCGCGCAGGCGCCAGGCCGCCGTCATGCCGACCGAGCCCACGCCGCTCCCCAAATCCAGCACCGCGCCTGCGCTCGGGCACCAGGAGCTTCCATACCAGGCGGTGAGCACGTCGTCGGTCGAGAAACGATGGCCTTTTTTGAGCTGGAAGATGCGAAAATGGCCGCTTAGCGCGTCGAGCGATTCGCCCTCACCGGCCTCAAAGTCCATCATCCTCGCCACGTCGGGCAGGGGGCCGGGCACCGCCCACCCCTTAAAGGTCGGCTCCACGTTGCGAATATCGCGCTTCTTTCGGGCCATCACACATACCTTCGCCCCGCGCGGGTCAGGCGCCGGGCGTCGCATCGTCGTTGATTGAAAGGGACAAAGAGGTTGGGGACTTAATACCCCAGCGAGATCAGGTCGCGACCATCGGTGATGGCCTCGCGCATCGCTTCGAGCAGCGCCCACCCGCGCAGCAGCTGCCACACCTGGGGGGTATCGCGATCGGCGCAGGTGTTAAAAAGATCAAATCGCGCCTCGCGATCCATCGCGCCCGGACGCGTGAAGCGGCGCTCCAGCTGCGTCTCACTCCACTCCAGGCCCACCTCCCGGCCCAGGCGCACGAGCAGCTCCGCCAGGTAAGGCGCGTAGGCCTCGCACTCATCAAAACTTAACCAGCCATGCGGCCAGCTCGCCAGGTAGCGCACCGCCTCGGGCATCTCCGGCTGGGCGTGGCGAAAAAACACCCCGCGCAGCGGCCGGCAGGCCACCTTCCAGCCCAGGTCGCGGGCGATCGGGTACCAGTCCAGGCTCACCCAGCGCGAGCGCTGCCAGCCCGGCCACACATCCAGGCCGATATCCTGGCAGACCAGGCGCAAAAACTGGCTGTAAAACCCGGTCAGCGCCGCGTAGACCTCCCAGCTTTCTTGTTTGAGCGGGGCCACATCCCAGAAGACGCCCTCCCCATCAAGGATCTTCTCGACGTAGGGCTGCGCGCCCTCGGGCACCTGGTCGCGAATCACCACCCGCAGGGCCGGCGCATAAATGCTGGTGCGGTGGAGCTGCTCTTGAATCCGCTCCAGACTCCCCAACATGTACTGGTTGCCTTCACCCATCGCCGCGCCACCTGCTCATCATCTCGGACCACCCGCCTCACTCAAAACATCCACGTCGCCATCGGCCGGGTTCACGCCGCAGCCCATCGTCTGGCGCAGGGCTACAGCACCGGCTCTGGCGAGGTAAAGGGGCCGGAGGCCTGCGCCCGGGAGCAAAACTGCTGAAAGCGCACCCGGTTGACCTCGATCTGGTCGCCCGGGATCGTGAGCACCTGATCGCCAAGCACCAGAATCAGCCCGTCGCGCTGCAACCTGCGCAGGCAGCGGCGTAAAAACGCCCCCACATCATGGCGCGTGCGGCGTTGGCCCACGTTGAGATCGTGCAGCTCGAGGATCTCGCAGTGCTCCAGGCGAGGCTCCTCGGCGCTGCCGCCGACCCGCGCGCGCACCACCGCCCCGTCACAGGCGTACTCGCGCAGCCCGGTGAACACGCCACCGGGCGGCACGTGAATCTTCTGATAATGCTCGGAGGGCTCGATCACCCGTGATCCTTTAAGCGCTCTGCTTCTCGTAGACCAACATCGGCTTCTCGCGATGCAGCACGCTCTCTTCGGTGATCACGCACTCGCGCACGTTCTCCAGGCTGGGCAGCTCGTACATGATATCGAGCATGACCTCCTCGATGATCGCGCGCAGCCCGCGAGCGCCGGTCTTGCGCTTGATGGCCTCGCGCACAATCGCCACCATCGCGTCCTGGTTGAAGCGCAGCTTGACGTTCTCGAGTTCAAACAACTTCTGGTACTGCTTGACCAGGCTGTTCTTGGGCTTCCAGAGGATCTCGACAAGCATGTCCTCGCTGAGCTCATCGAAGGCCACGATCACCGGGAAGCGGCCCACAAACTCGGGGATCATCCCGAACTTCACCACGTCTTCGGGACGCACGTGGCGCAGCAGGTCGTTGCTGCTCTCCAGGCGCTTGGAGAAGTCGGCGCCAAAGCCCATCTGGCTCTTGCCGATGCGCCGGGCGATGATGTCGGTCAGGCCCTGGAAGGAGCCGCTGGCGATAAAGAGGATGTTGCCGGTGTCGACCTGGATGAACTCCTGCTGGGGCCGATTGCGCGAGCCCTCCGGGGTGATCATCACGCGCGAGGACTCCACCATCTTCAACAGCGCCTGCTGCACGCCCTCACCGCCCACGTCGCGGGTGGAGGAGGGGCTGTCGCCGCGACGGCTGATCTTGTCGATCTCGTCGATGCACACGATCCCGCGGCTGGCGCGCTCGACGTCGCGGTCGGCGGCGAGCCAGAGGTTCTTGACGACGTTCTCGACGTCTTCGCCCACGTAGCCGGCTTCGGTGAGGCTGGTGGCGTCGGCGATGGTAAAGGGCACGTCGAGCTTTTTGGCCAGCGACTGCGCCATCAGGGTCTTGCCGCTGCCGGTGGGGCCGATGAGCAGGATGTTGCCCTTGGTCAGTTCCACGCCCTCATCTTCTTCGTGGGGCTCGGCGCCGGCGGCCTCAAGCTCCGCGCTGCGGATGCGCTTGTAGTGGTTGTACACCGCAACCGAGAGCGCGCGCTTGGCGCGGTCCTGCCCGACGATATGCTCATCGAGGAAGGTCTTGATCTGGGAGGGGCGCATCTCCTTGAGCTCTTTCTTCTTCTCGGGCTCGCGGTGACGGTCTTCCTCAATGATCTCGCGGCAGAGGGAGACGCACTCATCGCAGATATGCACCTTGGGTCCGGCGATGAGCTTCTGCACATCGCGGGCCTCTTTGCCGCAGAAGGAGCAGCGCACCTTGCTTTCAGAATCTGTGGTCTTCATCTCGCTCTCGTTATTCTGTTCGGGGCAGCCCACCTGTGGGCTCTCGATCACGACGTCAAAACGAACGCCGAGATCGATTTACTCCCCAACGCGTCGGGGCCAGTCCCTGAAGGCGGCGCTGGCGAGTTGGGCGAGGCAGTCTGCATGTTGCGGGGCCGGGGTGCAAGCGCCGCCGGGGGCGGCGCTTTTGAAGCCTCACCCCTCCCCGGTCAACGACTCCAGACGGCTGCGCACCACCTCAAACTCGCGCACCATCTTTAAGGTAAGCTCGGCGTGACCGTGGGCGTAACCGTTGCCGATGAGCAGGTCGACGTCTTTGCCCACGCCCTCGCTGCCGAGCGCGGCGCGGGAGAAGTCGGTGGCCATGTTGAAGAAATAGACCACACCGCGGTCGCGCGCCGGCAAGATCGCCGACATCTCGGTGCCGCTGACGTTGCAGGTGTTGATGACCACGTCAACCAGCTCGCCACCGGTCATCGACTCGACGGCCTTGAGCACCTCGGTGGGGATTTTGGCGTTGGCGGTGCGGAAGTCGTCCACGATGCCCGCTTCTTTGAGGAGCTTGAGATTGGTGTCGTGAAGATCGACGGCGTAGACCTCGCCCTCATCGCCCAGGGTGGCGCGGGCGGTGGCCGCGCAGAGCATGCCGGACTTGCCCGCGCCCAGGATCAGCACGCGCTTTTTGCCGGCGACCAGGCGCGCGGTCTGCGCCGGGGCCCCGCACACATCGAGCGCCGAGAGCGCTACGCGCTCGGGCAGATCGTCGGGCATCGCCACGATCGGCGAGGAGGGCCAGAGGTAGGCGGTGCCCTCGATGTCCATCTGGTCGGCGTCGAGGTGCACTTTGATGACGCGATCGATCTTGAGCGGGGTGAGCGTCAGGCTCACCAGCGAGGCCACGCGCTGGCCAACTTTAAGCTCGACCGGGCCTTTGTAGTCTTTGCCGATGGCTTTGACCGTGCCCAGCAGCATGCCGCCGCTGCCGGTGACCGGGTTTTGCATCTTGCCGCGCTCGGCGACGATCGCACACACCCGCTCGGCGACCTTCGCCTCATCGCGGCCCAGCTCGCCGAGGATCTGGTGAAAACTTGCCGAGTCGATGTTGAGGGTCTGCACCTCGATCACGATCTCGTTATCAAACGCCTCACTCTCGGCATCCAGGCGCTGTGCGGCCTGCGGAAGGGCCCCTTCGGGCTCAAGGACTCGATGCAACCCCAGATCATGACCACGTCGCTCGCTCACGCTCGCTCCTTTACGTATCGGGCGGGCTGCCAGGCTGGCGTCGACCTCGACCGCCGCCGCACACCCACCCTGTAAACCACTGAATTCATTCCACTTTAAGCTCGAAGAAACGTCTTAACTCAGGCGCTTCATCACCTTCTGAAGATCCTCCCAGGCCGGGCGTTTTTTGCCGGTATCACGCAGAAGGTCGTCGGGATGGAAGGTCGGCAAGAGGGCGATGCCCTCAAAGGACTGCCAGCTCCCGCGCACCTCCGGGCGGCGCGCAGCCTGGCCGAGAAGCGCCAGGGTGGCAAAGCCGCCCAGCGCCACGATGACCTCGGGCTGCACCACCTCGATCTGCTTTTTCAAAAAGGGCAGACACTCGCTGACCTCGCCACTCTGCGGCCGACGGTCCCCCGGGGGGCGGCATTTGACGACGTTGGTGATGTAGACCTGCTCCCGCGAGAGCCCCATCGCTTTGATCATCCCGCTCAGAAGCTCCCCTGAAGCGCCGGCGAAGGGGCGGCCGGCGCGATCGTCGTCGCCGTCGGGCGCGTCGCCGATGAACATCAGGCGCGCGGTGGGGTTGCCCTGGCCAAAGACGATCTGGGTGCGTGACTCGCAGAGCCCGCAGCGGCGGCAGCTCCCCAGGTAGTTTTGCAAAAAGTCCATCTTCTCGGCCGGCGTCATCGACGCGGCTGATTTCTGCGCAGGCCTGGTCTGCGAAGGCTGAGCGCGCGAGGGGGGCGCGTCGACCGGGGCGAAGGCCTCGTGGGAGTAGTCCTCGTAGGCCACCTCATCGTACATCGGGCCGTCGTAATCGTCGTAAGGGGGCGGCTCGTCGTTGAGGGAGACCGGCGTCGATTTTTGTGCAGACGGCGACGAGGTCGGCTTCGAGGAGGTGTTCGGGGAGGGGCCCGATGCCTTCGATTCGGAAGGGCGACCGCCGCCCGGCGCGGTGTCCGGCGAGGATTGTGAGCCTCGCTCCCCGCGCGCGCCTCCCGCGGTGAAGGTCGGCATGGTGCGCGCGCCGAGCTGCGCCCAGATCGGAGCGCCGGCGTCGGAAGCATTCTGGGAGGTGGGTGCCGAAGGCGCCTGCGCGGGCGCAGCCGGCTCCTTGAACGAAGGCCGCGGAGCCGCGCCCCCACGCTCCGCCGCCGATCGTTCGGCTGGCGGTGATGTCGGTGGTCGCGAGCGCTCGGGGCTCGGCCGCGAAGACGCTCGCTCCGGCGGTCGCGACGCGCCCGAGGGCTGCGAGCCCGAACCGAGGTTGGCGCGCATCTGCGCCAGCTGACGCTCCTGCCGCGCGTCCTTGAAGGCCTCAAACGCGGCGCGGTCGGCCTCCGACGCCGGGCTGGAGCCGATCACACCCTGAGCCTGCTGCCATTGCAGGTAGCGGCGAAGATCCCCGACCAGGGCTTTGACGTACGCTCGTTTCGTCATCACGGCTCTCGTTTAACCATAGATCCGGCAGCGAACACAACGGCCCGCGCCCTCGATCCTATCATCCAACGCATCGCGCGCGCTCAGCGGGGACGTTGCTCAGCGAGCGCCTCCCACAGCGCGAGGGCCACCTCGGCTTTGGTGCCGCTGAAAGTGCGCGGCTCCTCCTCGCCAGCCAGAAGATGCACCGTGGCGCTCTCGGCTCCAAACGTGCTCGTGGGTCCGCCGATGACATTGGCCACGATCGCGTGCGCGCCCTTGCGCTCGCGCTTGGCGCGGGCGCGCTCGATCACATCGTGGCTCTCGGCGGCAAAGCCCACCACCAGCGGTCGGCGGGCGTTCTCTTCGCCCGCGCTCCCCTGACCATAACGCTCGCCAAGCTCAGCCAGGATGTCCGGGTTGCGCTCCAGCTCAAGCGTGGGAGCCATCTGCGACTTGGGCACCTTCGTGTCGCTCGGGTGGGCCGGCCGCCAGTCGGCGACCGCTGCCACCATCATCGCCACATCCACGTCAGCGGCGCGCGCCATCACCTCGCGGTGCATCTGCGCGGCGCTGAGCACGTCGACCCGCGTCACGCCGTAGGGCGCCTCAAGCGCGGTGGGGCCGCTGACCAGCGTGACCTCGGCGCCCAGCCGGCGAGCTGCGGCGGCCAGCGCGTAGCCCATCTTGCCGCTTGAGGGGTTCGACAAAAACCTCGCCGCGTCGATCGCCTCGCGGGTCGGACCGGCGCTCACGAGCACGCGTTTGCCTTTGAGACGTTGCGGAGAGAGTGCCCGATCGAGCTCCGCCAGAATCACCGGCGGATCCGGCAACCTCCCGGCTCCGACCTCCCCACACGCCAGCTCGCCGGCATCCGGCTCAATGACCAGGTGGCGTTCGGTATGGCGCAGGGTCTCAAGGTTCGCCTGCACCCGGGGGTGCAGGTACATCTGCGTGTTCATCGCCGGCGCCACCACCACCGGCGCGCGCGTGGCGAGCAGCACCGTCGTCAGCAGATCGTCGGCCATGCCCTGAGCCATCTTCGCGATGGTGTTGGCCGTGGCCGGCGCCACCAGCACCACATCGGCCCAGCGCGCGAGCTCAATATGGCCGATCTGCGCCTCATACCCCGCATCAAAGGTCGCCACCCCCACCGGCTGCTGCGTGAGCGCCTGAAAGGTCAGCGGCGTCACAAACTCCTGCGCATTGCGCGTCATGACCACGCGCACCTCGTCGCCGCGTTTGACCAACGCCCGCACAAGCTCACAGGCCTTATAGGCCGCGATCCCGCCGCTTACGCCCAGCACCACCTTCAACGCCACAATCGCCTCACTTCGCCGTCCACCGCCCCTCATCGAGGCGGCGACCGGCCAGAAAATCAAGGAGCACACTCACCATATACCCGGTCGCCCCCCAGATGGTGTGGCCCTCAAACTCATAAAAATGCAGATCGTAGGAGACCCCGTCCCAGCTGCGCTTCTCCACGCGCTGAAAGGCCGGATCGGCCAGGTGCTCAAGCGGCACCATAAACATCTCTTCGATCTCCGCCGGGTTGGTCACCAGCTCGTAGGGATGAGCGAACTCCCCCACAAACGTCGTGACCTCGTAGCCACTGATCGTGGGCATACGCACAAGCGATCCGTAAAGCTGCACATCATCGGGCAAAAGCCCGATCTCCTCATAGGCCTCGCGCAGCGCGGTGTCGCGCAAGCGCGCGTCCTCCGGATCGCGGCGGCCTCCGGGGAAGCTCACCTCCCCGGAGTGCTGACGCATGGAGGCGGGGCGCTCGGTAAAGACCACATGCAGCTCCTGGCCCACCTGGCATAACGGCGCGAGCACGGCGGCCTGACGCAGCGGCCGGCCCTCCAGGCCCGGCACCCGGTCAAAATGCACCGCCGGCTCCCAGCCCAGCTCCCCCAGGCGCTGGCGCACCCGATCTGGCGCAAAGCGCGAGCTCATCTTCGCACTCGCGCTTCAAAGACGTTGCGACCGTCTTCCTCGCCAACAAAGCGGATGTCGAGGACCTCCATCATCATCTTGCGGATCTTCCCGCGGGGCAGACGAATGTGGCAGTAGTCCTCGTCTTCGACCTTCATCACCCGGCAGCGCCCGAGTTTGGGGTGATCGAGGATGTCGCCGGCTTTGAGCCAGGGGGCGTCCAGATCGTCATCAAAGCTGGCGGCTTTGGCGGGCTTTTTGGGCGCCGGGCGCCCCTTGCGGGCCTGCTCGCGACGGGTCTCGGTGGAGTCGGCCTCGGCGATGGCGTCGGCCCAGGAGAGGCCCGGGGCGCCGCCGGTGGAGGCGGCGGGCGCGCTTGC
>NZ_VOSL01000049.1 GCF_007997005.1 Lujinxingia vulgaris
CGAAGGCCCGCGCGCCGCCCTGGCCGACCGCCTCGCCAGGCTGGCCGGCGCCTGGGTTCACGGTGAGGCCCCCGGCCCCCTGGGCGCCAACCCTCGCCTCGACGACCCCAGCGTGGAGCAGGCCCGAAAGGCGCTGGACATCGCCGACGCCTCGGCCGACGCCCTGGCCAACATGGCCCGCGATCTTCACCTGGTCGGTCACAGCATCTTTCAGACCCTGGAGTTGGAGGAGGCGCTGCGCCTGCTGGCGCTCTCTCTGGCCCTGGTGCGCGATCGCGGTCTTTTGCACCGCGAGGGGGCCCGCGTCGATCTTCGCCCGCTGGCCGACTGGCTCTCCACCCCGGGGCGCGCCCCGCATCATCGCGCGCTCTTGCGCACCCTCCTGCTCAGCGCCTCGCTCGATGAGCTCTTAAGCGCCGACGCTCACAACGCCCTCCCGGGGCTAGAGGTTCAGCTCGATGAGGCCAGCGCTACCCTGCGCCTCTCCCTGAAGCTCGACGCCAGCCTCGACGCGCTGCTCACGCTCCTGGCCACCACCGATGAGGGCGATCCCCTCGTCGCGATCCTCACCGAGCGCCTGCGCCAGATGAGCGCCCGGCCCTCCGAGGGTTCCTCGCAGCCTCAATACTCCGAGAGGAAGACCACCGAGAGCGAGTTGTCCGGGTAACGCTCACTGAGCACCCGCGGCAGCCGGTCAAGCTCGGGGATCCACGGGGCCGAGCGCGGGCGAGCGCTCAAGGCAAAGATCATCGAGCCGCGATCCACCACCTCGTCGAGCTTCTGCGAGAGCGTTGACCACGCCTCCACCGGCACGTACTTCGCCTCCATATCCGGCTCCAGAGAATCGACGTATTCGCGATCATGCTCCAGGTGGCGCGCCTCACACACGACCACAAGTTCGGCGTCCAGGCGCGAGGCCAGCGTTTTGACTGAATGCACCGCCTCAAAGAAGCCGGGCGAGCGCTCCGCAAAGGGCGGCACCGCCAGCACCACCCGCTCGGTGGTGGCCAGCGGCTCATTGATGCGGTTCACAAAGAGCAGCTGACGGGTCTCCTCCAGAAGTTGATCGAGCACGGTCCCGAAGATGCGCTCGCGGGTGGAAACATGCCCGCTCCAACCAATCAGCACCATTGAGATGCGCTCCTCGCGCGCCACGCGCGCGATCCCGTTGGCCACGTTCATCGCGATGCGCGTCAGCGGGCGCACCTGCACCTGAGCCTCGGCGCCTTTATCCACAAAATGATCGAGCATCTGGCGTTTGGCCTGCAGGCGCTCCTCGGCGTCCTGACCGTCGGTGACCACCATCAGCGGGTAGACCGGCTCGCGGCATTTTGGATCGCGCATGTAGAGCGCCAGATCAAAAAGCTCATCGGAGGTCTTCGGGTTGGCCACCGGCACCAGCAGTCGCTCGCGCACCCGGTGCTGCTCCACCGGCTCGGCCTCGGCGCGATGCGCCATCTCCAGGCCGTACTTCTCCACCAACGCCGGCCCCAGGATGCAGGTCGCGAGGATCATGACGACCACCGCGTTGACCAGCGTCCCGTCAAAGATCCCGGCCTCAAAACCGATCAGAGTCACCGCCAGGGTGGCCGCGGCCTGAGGCACGCTCAACCCGTAGATCGTCCAGCCTTCCGCCCAGGTGTAGCCGAAGATCTGGCGCACGATCAGCGTCGCGACCAGCTTGCCGATGCTCACAAGCCCCACCAGCACCGCGGCCAACTTCCAGAGATCCAGGCTGCTGAAGAGCACCTGGAAGTCGATCAAAAGACCCACCGAGATCAAAAAGAAGGGCACAAAGAGCGCCTCGCCATTAAAGCGAATGCGCGCCATCAGCGTGCTCTGCTCCGGCACCAGCCGGTTGAGCGCGAGCCCCCCGATAAAGGCCCCGATGATCGGCGCCAGCCCCACCGCCTCGGCCAGCCAGGCGGTCACAAAGAGCACCGTCATCAAAAACCCGAACTCCATCTCCGGGCTGTTGCGCACCGTGCGAAAGAATGCATACCCCAGACGAGGCAGGCCGAGAATCGCCGCCGCTGCGTACGCCGCCACCGCCCCGCCAAAGAGCGCCCAGTCGATCGCGGCCACATCTCCGCTCAACGACGCCATCACGATCGCCAGAATCGCCAGCGAGAGCGTATCGGTGACAAGCGTGCCCCCCAAAGTCATCGTCACTGCGGTGTTCTTCATCAGCCCCAGCCGCGCCACGATCGGGTAGGCGATCAGCGTGTGCGAGCCGATGATCGACCCCAGCAAAAGCGAGGCCTCCAGCGAATACCCCAGCACATTGCGCGCCATCCACAGCGTAAGCAACTGCGGGATAAAGAAGGAGAAGAGCCCGAAGACCACACTGCGACCCTTGAGCGTATTAAAGCGCCCCAGGTCCAGCGAGAGCCCCGCCTGAAACATCAGATAGAGCAGGCCTACCGTGCCCAGAAGCACGATCGTCGCATCGCGCTCCAGCAGGTTTAACGCCGAGGGCCCGGCCAGCGCGCCACCCAGGATCAAGCCGACCATCCCCGGGATCTTCAAACGCGTGACGATCTGTGGCGCCAGAAATATCAGCGCCATCAGGGTCGCAAAGATCAACACCGGGTTCGTAAAAGGAAACGTTACGCTGGGTCCAAATTCCAAAAACACCTCAAAGACGCACCGCTCGGCCACCTTTCATCGGTCGGCCAGCCGTCTGTTTTCATCACTCAACGCGGGTTTTGTACCGCATTCACGCGCATTTTCGCCACCCGCGACACTCGAAAGTCCGGCGCGCATGCGAATCGACAACCCACGAGCTCGCCATTACACTCCCGCGACCCGCAGGGATGCCCCCGTTTTTTTCGCAAGGAATCACCATGAACATCGCCATCATCACCGGAGCCTCCGCCGGCATGGGCCGTCACTTCGCCCTGCAGCTCGACGGCCGCGCCGACATCGACGAGATCTGGCTTGTGGCCCGCCGCAAAGAGCGCCTCGAAGCGCTGGCCGGCGAGCTTAAACACGCCCGCGGGCGCGTCTTCGCGGTGGATCTCTGCGACGAAGAGGCCCTCAACGCCTTCTTCGCCACGCTCGAAGCCGAGGCGCCCTCCATCACCTGGCTCATCAACAACGCCGGCTTTGGCAAGATCGGACGCTTCGACCAGGTGCCCGTCTCGACCAACCTGCAAATGATTGACCTGAACATCCGCGCGCTCACCGAGATCACCCAGCGCGCGCTGCCCTTCTGCCAGAAAGGCTCGCACATCGTGCAGGTAGCCTCCTCGGCGGGCTTTTTGCCGATCACCCACTTCGCCGTTTATGCGGCCTCCAAAGCCTTTGTGGTCAACTTCTCCAACGCCCTCTCTCGCGAGCTCAAGCCGCGCGGCATAGGCGTGACCGCGGTCTGCCCCGGACCGGTGCAGACGGAGTTTTTTGACGTCGCCGCAAGCCACGGCGGCGCCAAATCCGGCCCCGATGGCCTGATGGCCGATCCCGAGCAGGTGGTGACCCGCGCCATCAAAGACGCGGAGCGGCATCACCTCAACTCCGTCTACGGCTTGAGCATCAAAGCGTTCATCCTGCTCACCCGCTTCTTGCCGCGTCAGCTGGCCATCCGCGCCACCGAGCATATCTACGGTTGAAATGCGCCGCGTGCCTTCTCCGTTCTCCTCACCGGCTCGACTTCACCCGCACGTTGAGCCGTGTTCTCCCGCTGCGACAGGTCGCCTGTGAAACGCCCCAAACTCGTCACGGACGTCTCCGAGTGGGGACTGATGCGCTGGCCGGCGCGAACCCGCGCCCGCCTCGTCGTCACCTCCCTTGTGTTCATTGCGCTGGCGACGGCCTGCGCCTTCTTCAGCGCGGACTACATCCTCAACACCAGCGCCTCGGTGATGCTCAACCTGGTGCTGATCACCGCCAACCTCTTTTTGCTGCTCATCACCGCCTTTCTGCAGGCCGCGCTCGTCGGCGAGTTTTTCTTCTCGCCAGGGTGGCGCCAGCGCGTGCTGCTGGGAGAGCAACCTGCCTCAAAGAGCACGCCGGATGATGACCTATTGGCCGTTCAGGACCATAACGCAGAGTTCATCGCCATCATCGCCATCGCGCTGCTCGTCAACGGCTTTGCCATCAACCAGGTCATCGGCGGTTTTTTTGACGCCTACCATAATGAGGCATTTTTCCAGGTGCGCATGCGCTCCGAGGATCCCGAGGAGCGCCTGGCCTCCCTGACGATGCTGGCCGATCCACTGAATAACCAGATCTGGGAGCGCCCCGCCCTCCAGGAAATGGTCATTGAGGGGCTGAACGATCCCGATGCCCGCGTGCGTCGGCGCGCGGCCTGGACCGCCGGCGCCCTGCTGGTACGCCGCGCCGACGACACACTCGTCACCCTGGCCACCGACGACCCCGACCCCCAGACCCGCGCCCGAGCCGCCCACGCCCTGGGCAAGCTCCCCCCGGCCGAAGAGCACCGCCTCGCCCTGGAGGCGCTCATCACCGCCGACCAACCCACCGAGGTTCGCCTGGGCGCCTTCCGCGGCCTGGCCGCCCTGGCCGACGCCTACGCCGTGCCCGCGCTGCTCAAGCAGATCGACGACCCCGATGAGACCGTCGCCGCCTACGCCTACTGGGCGCTCGCCCGCATCGGATCGTCCGATGCCCGCGAAGAGGTCAAGGCGCGCGTCGACACCCTGCCCCACGGCCCCCGCCGCTGCGCGGCGCTGGAGGCCTTTAAGATGGTCTCTACCAAAGACGACACCATCTCGGCCCGCCGCCACTTCCAGCGCGTCGACCCCGAGCACTACTGCGAGCCGCTGACCTTTGAGGAGCCCGACGAGAACATCCACCACGTGGTCTGGGGCGAGTCGGTGCGACTGAAGTGGCTTAAGGTCGTGGGCAACACCGACCCCTTCGCGCACGAAGACTGGATGGTGCGCCTGGTCAACGACCCCGAAGAAGACGTGCGAACCCGCGACGTCGCCGATGAAATCTTACGTCAGATGCGCCGCGTTCAGCGTTGATGCCGGTTGAGTTTAGCGCCCGCCCGCACTAAGCTCCGCTCCACTGAACTTTTTGCGACGATACTCACCGGACCCTCCGCCGACGCTTGAATGTTCCGCATCAAGACTGACATCCGTCACTACACATGTGACTCCCGGGAGAAGGTCGAGAAGCTCATCCGAAACTGGGTGATCCGTCCGGCTGATCTTTTGCTCGATCCGAGCTCGGAGAGCTGGGCGCCCATCGGCGATCACCCCGGCTTCGCGCCGATCTTCTCCACCCTGGAGGAGGCGCATCAGAACACCCCGGACACCGTCGTCACCGCCCGCCAGAGCACCGAGCCCTCATCCGAGGAGCCCTCGCCGCCGCCGGCCATCAACCGCCCCAATCGCGACACGATGCCCACCCCGGCGCTCGGCGTGCTGCGCCCCGCCCGCAGCGCACGCAAGCCCGCCCCCCCTCCCACGCCCGACCCCGACGACTTCCCCGCCCCTCCCGAGCCCCCCGAGGGCGTGGTCGACCCGGTGCGCGACTCCGGCGAGATCACCATGATGACCGAGCGCACCCTGGAGCTGCTCTCGGCCGATGATGACGCCGCCACTGCCGACGACGCTCCTTCCGACAACGCCATCGCCGGCGCGAAAGACGCGAGCTCCGAGAGCGCCCCCGAAGACGCGCCCGCCGAAGACGCCTCGCAGGACGAGACCGCCGACATCCCCCTGCGTCGCCTGGGCCGCCACGACCTCCCCGAAGACCTCTTCGCCACCGCCGAGCTCTCTAAACCCGAGCTGGAAGACGCCCCCCGCATCGACGACCTGGCCGCTCTCGAGGGTGACGCCCCCGACGATCCCGAGATCGCCGGCCCCGACGAAGTCACCGCCCTGCGCGAACTTCCTCCCCTCTCTGACGACGAAAACGAAGACACCTCCCTCGACGAAACCTCCGAAACGCGCGCCCGCTGGAACATCTCCCTGAACTCCCCCCCGGAGGACGAGGACGACGACCTCGACGAAGACTCGGAGTCCGACGACGACCACGACCTCGACGAAGACTCGGAGTCCGACGACGACCACGACCTCGACGAAGACTCCGAGTCCGAAGACGACCACGACCTCGACGAAGACTCCGAGTCCGAAGACGACCACGACCTCGACGAAGACTCCGATTCCGAAGACGACCACGACCTCGACGAAGACTCCGATTCCGAAGACGAGCCCGACCCCGACGAAAACCTCATCGTCGCTCAGGCCATCGGCCCCGATCTCGAGCTCGATGAAGACGCCCTCGACCAGGCCATCGACGAGCTGGAAGGCGTCGCCTCCGCCGCCCGCGAGCGCGCCGACGACGAAGATGAGCTCGAAGAGGTCGCCGTCGAGAAGCCCAGACGTCGCCAGAACCTCGACTTCGTCTCCTCGGGCTACGCGATGGAGTTGCCCATCGCGATCGAGCCCTCCCGGGAGCTCCTCGACGCGGGCATCGTGCGCTCCACCCTCTCGGAGTCTCAGCGCGACCGCCGACTTCCTCGCCCCGCCCCCAAAAAGAGCGGCTACCGCATCACGCACAGCTTTAATCTATCGCCGCCGCCTCCCTCCCCCTCTCCGCTGGATCGGCTCCCGGGCGGCGCCGGAGCGCTGATCGCTGTGGCGCTGGTGATCGTCATCATCGCCTTGCTCGTCGCGATCTTCTAAGCCCTCGCCAGGACCTCGACGCGCCGGCGTCAGGGGCGGGAGAGCCAGGGCGAGCCCTCGATCACATAACGCCAGGGCCAGCGGGCTGCATCCCCGCAGCGCGCCGCGTTGAGCCCGACCCGCTCCCGACGCCCCACCTCTGCCTCGGCCACCGGCCCCCCCTTACGCACGACGATCCCCTGACCCACCCAGGCCCCGCTGAAGCGCTCGTCGATCCCCATCTCTTTGCACAAAAGCGCCGGCCCGCTGAGCCGTCGCTTCTTCCAGACCCGCGCCTCAAAGCCCGAGAGGGGCTCGGCCGCCCGCACCAAAATCGCGCCCGGCCCCACCCGACTCGGCGCGCGCAGGTTCACGCAGCGGTGCATCCCGTAGATTCGGTAGACGTAGATGCGCCCCGGCTCAGCAAACATCGGCCAGGTGCGCACGCTCGGCACACCGCTTCGCGCGTGGCTGGCCGTGTCGTTGGCCCCCTCGTAAACCTCCACCTCCACGATGCGCGCGCCCCGCTCCCCGACCCAGAGCTCACGGCCCAGAAGATCGCGCGCCACCTGGTGAATCTCGCGCGCAAAAAACGCGCGCCCCACCGCCTCGTCTTGAACACGCAACGTGTCTGCCTCAGCTCAGGGCACCAGCCACTCGCCAACAAACTGATCGCCCTGGCGCTTAAACCCGGCGCGATACTCCCCCTCCGGATGTACGTGCTGCCAGAGGATGGCGTCGATCTCGGTGCGCACCACCGCAAAGTTGGCGCGCGCCTCGGCCTCACTGACCTCCTCAAAGTCCTGGGCGGAGCTCGGCGTCTCAGCGTGTTCGGAGGGTCGGGGCTTCTTGTAATAGAAGACCAGCTCGTCGGGCGACTCTTCGGCCCACATCCGGTCGGCCAGCGCGTCGTCGGTGTGGATGGTGGTGCGGCCAATGAACTGAAACTGCTGGTGAATCTGCCGATCGTAACAGACCCAGACGGTACGCGGCTCGGCCTGCAGATCCTGCACTTTGCCGGAGCGGCGGTCGGTGTGGCAGAGCAGCGCGCGCCCCGGCTCCACATCCCTCAAGATCACCGTGCGCGCCCCCGGCGCCCCATCCTGGCGGGTGGTCACAAAGATCGGCGTCGCCATCGCGTTATCTCGCCGGTGCGCCCCCCGCTCGGCGTAGGCCCAGAGATGTTCCAGCACCTCCTCCAGGCTCTCCAGCCGGGACATCGGCTCGGCCATCAACTCATCTTCGAGATCTTTCATGCGCTCTCCCTCACTCACCATCGCCTCAGTCCAGTCTCACTCACCGGTCTAACCTACGCGCCAGCCCCGCACAGGACAAAGCCCTCCGGCACACGCGCAATCGTTGCATCCCCCCGGGCATCTCACCAGAGCATCATCGTCCAGGCCTCACCAAAGAGATCGAAGGCCAGGTAGATATGATCGATCCAACCGTTGGCCGCCGCGCCAATCAGCCCCATCCACACCCCGGAGAGGATCAGGCCGGCGGCCACCAGCCAGGTCGAGGCCGCGCGCAGCCGCCCCCCTAAGAGGCTCGATCCGCTGGCCGCGGCCATCAGCACCGGCGTCGTCATCGCCACCAGCAACACCATCACCCCGGCGCCATGCCAGGGGCTGGCGGTGGCCGCGGCGATGCTCAACACCCAGAACATGAGCATGCAGGGCAAAAGCCCCATCATCAGCCCCATCACCCCCATCTTCAGCCAGGGGTTCTTCGGGGCCAGGCGCATCGCTCGCTGCAAAAGCCCGCCGCTCAAGGCCGCAACCTTTGCGCCCAGGCGGCCGCCCACCCCCGCGCTCCGATAGCGCGCTGGCAACATTTTCCAGAGCCCGGCGGCCACCAGCACCGCCGCCACCACCAACCCGGCGCTCTGCGTCATTCCCCGCACCCAGCCCTGGGCCATCGCCCCAAGCGCGCCCGCCCCGGCCCCCATCGCCGCATAGGTCAACGCTCGCCCCCCCTGATAGCTGAGCACGCCGGCCGAGGCCTTGATCACGCGCCGGGTCGGCGTCGGCTCGCGCCATGCCCCGGTGGTCGCCGTGAGGCTCGCCATGATCGGCCCGCACATCCCGGCGCAATGCAGGCTCACCCAGATCACCCCCACGCCCAGCACCTGCGCATAAAAGGGTGCCACCTGCGCCCACGCCCCGACCTCTACCACGTCGCTCATCCTCACTCCCTGCGCGCGAGTCTCATCCGAAGCCCGTACTCCGGTCCATCGCTCGATCATACTGCAAGCGGCGCGCCACACTCGCCCGGCGCCCCGCGCGCCAGACCTAACCACTCTCACGGCGTTACGAATCCCTACGGCTCCATCTTTGCTTTGCGCATTTTCTGCGCATAAGCTGAGCCACACGCACTTTTTGCACGCCCTGAGGTCCATGTAAAACTCTCAAGGTACCCCACGCACCTTTTTCGCCGCGTCTTTTCGCCACATCGCGCCGCTGGCACGTAACTTGATAAGCCATGCGCACGTAGCCGCCGGGCCGTTCACGCGTCCGGTTCTGATGCCGTGGCAACGACGAGATGCCTTTCCCCCCTAAATGTTGAGTCCCAGGAGGTCCCGTGACTCGAGCGCCATCCCCCCAACAACCCGCTCAAGTGCTTGCCCCGGCAGCCACCGAGCGCATTCGCTACGATGATCGCATCGTTCGGATGTTCGTCATCGCCACCGTCGCCTGGGGCATCATCGGCATGCTCGTCGGCGTCATCTTAGCCCTGCAGCTGGCCTACTTCCCGGCCAATGAGCTCGGCAAGTACTTCACCTTCGGGAGGCTGCGCCCGCTGCACACCAACGCGGTGATCTTTGCCTTTGCCGGAAACGCCATCTTCGCGGCGGTCTATTATTCGACCCAGCGGCTGGTGAAAGCCCGCATGTTCAGCGACCTGATGAGCAAGCTCCATTTCTGGGGCTGGCAGGCCATCATTGTGGCTGCCGCCATCACGCTGCCAATGGGCTTTACCCAGACCAAAGAATACGCCGAGTTGGAGTGGCCCATCGCGCTCGCCATCACGGTGGTGTGGGTGATCTTTGCGGCCAACTTCTTCATGACGCTCAAACACCGCCGCGAAAAACACCTCTACGTGGCGATCTGGTTCTACATCGCCACCATCGTGACGGTGGCCGTGCTTCACATCGTCAACAACCTGGCCATCCCGGTGGGGCTCTTTAAGAGCTACTCGATCTTTGCCGGCGTGCAGGACGCGATGATCCAGTGGTGGTACGGCCACAACGCGGTGGCGTTTGTGCTCACGACCCCCTTCCTGGGCCTGATGTATTACTTCTTGCCCAAGGCGGCCAACCGCCCGATCTACTCGTACAAGCTCTCCATTCTGCACTTCTGGTCGCTGGTCTTCATCTACATCTGGGCCGGTCCGCACCACCTCCACTACACCTCGCTTCCCCAGTGGGCCTCCACCCTGGGGATGGTCTTCTCGATCATGCTCTGGATGCCCAGCTGGGGCGGCATGATCAACGGGCTTTTCACCCTGCGCGGCGCCTGGGACAAGGTGCGCACCGACCCTGTTCTGAAGTTCTTTGTGGTCGGCATCACCTTCTACGGCATGGCCACCTTTGAGGGCCCGCTGATGAGCGTGAAGCTCGTCAACTCGCTGAGCCACTACACCGACTGGACCATCGCCCACGTTCACGCCGCCGCGCTCGGCTGGAACGGCTTTATGACCTTCGGGATGATCTACTGGCTCGCCCCGCGTCTCTGGCAGACCAAACTTCACTCCACCCGCCTGGCCAACGCCCACTTCTGGCTGGCGACGGTCGGCATCCTTCTTTACATCGTGGCGATGTACAGCGCCGGCATCACCCAGGGGCTGATGTGGCGCGCCTTCGATGAGACCGGGCGCCTGATGTACCCGGACTTCATGGAGACGGTCGTCGCGATTGTGCCCATGTACTGGGTGCGACTGATCGGTGGCTCGATCTACCTCTTCGCCACCTGCCTGGGCGGCTACAACCTGATCATGACCGCGCGCACCGCGCCCAAAACCCTCGAAGATCCCGAGGCGATTGTGCCCGCCGCGCTCCCCGCGCCGAAGACCAAAAGCACTCCTGTCAAAGCTCGGACCGCCGGCGAGCAGGCCAACATCGACGAAGCGCTCTTCAGCATTCAGGAGAAACTCAAGGGGGGTTGGCACCGCCTGCTTGAGGGCTGGCCGCTGGTCTTCACCATCCTGACCACGGTGGCCATCCTGGTGGGCTCGATCATCGAGATCGTGCCGATGCTGCTCATCCGCTCCTCGGTGCCGACCATCGCCGCCGTCGAGCCTTATACCCCGCTGGAGCTTGAGGGGCGCGATATTTACATCGCCGAGGGCTGCCACACCTGCCACTCCCAGCAGGTCCGCCCGATGGTCGATGAGATCGAGCGTTATGGCGAGTACTCCAAGCCTGGCGAGGGCGTCTACGACCACCCCTTCCTCTGGGGCTCCAAGCGCACCGGGCCGGATCTTGCGCGAGTGGGCGGCAAGTACAACCACTTCTGGCACTACCGCCACATGATCGACCCCCGCTCGACCAACACCCGCTCGATCATGCCCGCCTACCCCTGGCTGGAGACCGATGAGCTCGACCTCTCCCAGACCCAGAAGAAGATCGAAACCATGATCTTCTTAGGCGTGCCCTATACCCCCGAGCAGGCCGAGAGCGCTGTGGAAGACGCCCGCGCCCAGGCCTCCCAGATCGCGCAAGAATTGCATGAGCAGGGCGGGCCGGCCGGTCTTCACGACCGCGACCTCATCGCGCTCATCGCCTACCTGCAGCGCCTGGGCACCGACATCTCCAACGCCGAAGGAGCCAACTGATGCGACGTGAGATCATGGAAGCCGCCGGCCTGGAAGCTTTTGCCGAGGTCGGCCTCATCCTCTTTCTTATCGCCTTTGCGCTGATC
Organism: Lujinxingia vulgaris; assembly: GCF_007997005.1. Lineage (GTDB taxonomy): Bacteria > Myxococcota_A > Bradymonadia > Bradymonadales > Bradymonadaceae > Lujinxingia. The sequence goes on from NZ_VOSL01000049.1 coordinate 11,558, forward strand.
GTGCTGCGGGCCCTCTTCGCTCACAAAGAAGAGCTCCACCACGCCCAAAACCTCCCCCTGGAGGACGGCACCCTCAACGGCCAGGAGTCCAAGCCATGAGTGACATCACCCCCCAGAGCTCTACCGCTGAACAGGATGTGCTCCTGGACCACGACTACGACGGCATCCAGGAGTACGACAACCCGATGCCCGGCTGGTGGCTGGCGATCTTCTACGTGACGATTGTCTGGTCGATCTTCTACATGGTCGCCCTGGGCCTGGACTTCATCGATGGCTACGACGCCCAGTTAGCCCAGGCTTCGCGCCAGCTCGAGACCACGCGCAACGCCTTTGCGGCGGCCACCCCGCCGGTCGACGAGGCGATGCTCAGCGCGCTGCTTGACGACGCCGACGCGCTGGCCCGGGGCGCGGAGGTCTACGCCGGCACCTGCGCCCCCTGTCACGGCGCCAACCACGAGGGCGGAGTCGGCCCGGTACTCACCGATGAGGAGTGGATTCACGGCGGCACGCTGCCCGAGATCTACGCCACCATCCGCGACGGTGTGCCCGAAAACGGCATGCCCCCCTGGGGGCCGGTGCTGCGTCAGGAAGACGTCGCCGCGCTGACCGCCTACATCACCTCGCTGCAATAACCCCTGGGCCCGGCACGCGGCATTGCTCCCCGTGCCGGGCCTCCCCCTCTCGTCGACGACGAGGTCTTTGATGAGCACCCCTCCCATTCTCGAATCCCCCGACGCCGTCCTCTCCACCATGGACAAGGACGGCTCTCGCCGCTGGATCTACCCCACTTTGAGCCCGGGCCGCTTTCTCAACGCCCGGCGCGTGGTGGGCTTTGTGCTCATCGCGTTTTTTGTGGTGCTGCCCTGGATCAAGATCGCCGACAAACCGGCGATCTTTCTCAATATCACCGGCGGGGAGTTCACCTTCTTCGGGCTGACGCTGCACTCGACCGACACGGTGCTGCTGATGCTCTTTATGCTCATCATCCTTTTGAGCGTCTTCTTCTTTACGGCGCTCTTCGGGCGCGTGTGGTGCGGGTGGGGGTGTCCGCAGACGGTGTATCTGGAGCTTGTGTTTCGCCCGATTGAGCGGCTCATCGAAGGCAAAGAAAGCGCGCGCCGAAGGCGCGACGCCGGGCCCATGACCCCGGAGAAGTTCGCTCGCAAAGCGGTCAAGCTGGCCGTCTTCACGCTGATCTCGCTCTTTCTGGCGCACACCTTTGTGGCTTACTTCGTGAGCTGGCCCGAGCTCCTGCGCTGGATGACCTTGAGCCCGGCCCAGCACCCCGGCTACTTCGCCACGATGGCCATCACCACCGCCCTGGTGCTCTTTGACTTCGGGTACTTTCGCGAGCAGATGTGCACCATCGCCTGCCCCTACGCGCGCTTTCAGTCGGTGCTGATGGACCGCGACTCGCTCATCGTCAGCTACGACCCGGGGCGCGGCGAGCCCCGCGGGCGCCGGCTCAGGTCGAAAGGTCCCATCGATCTGGAGAATCCGCAGGCGCGCCTGGGCGACTGCATCGACTGCGGGGCGTGTGTGCGCACCTGCCCCACCGGCATCGACATCCGCGACGGCCTGCAGATGGAGTGCGTCTCGTGCACCCAGTGCGTCGACGCCTGCGACGCGATCATGGACGCCATCGACAAGCCCCGCGGGCTGATCCGCTACACCTCCGAGAACGCCATTGAGAACAAGCCGACCCGTGTGCTGCGCCCGCGCCTGATGGCCTACGGCGTAGCGCTGGTGGTGCTCAGCACGCTCTTTGTGGCGCTCATCGGCCAGCGCCAGCCCCTGGAGGTTGACATCGGGCGGATGCCCGGACCGGCCTTCACAGAAACGGCCGACGGCCAGATCGCCAACCGCCTGCGCATTCGTCTACGCAACCGCACCGGCGACGATCGCCAGGCCACCCTGCGCGTCACCGAGCCCGAGGGCGCAAGCGTGCGCGTGGTCGGCCCGCAGACCATCGCGCTTGAGGCTGGCGAGCTGACCCGCGTGGAGGTCTGGACGACCGCCCCGCCGGCATCCTTGCCCGGCGGCTCAGCCACCGCCACCTTTGAGATCCTCATCGAGGGCGAGCCCTGGGCCACCTCGAGCTTCCCGCTTTTGGGACCCACCTCCCCTGGAGACTGATATGCTCTCGATCCCCTCACACATCTTCTGGCCGGGTTTTATCATCGCGATCCTGGGCATCTGCATGGGCTCAGGCATGTCGATCATCGTGGCCTCCGCCTCCGATGGCGGCCCGCGCATCGTGCCCGACTACTATGAGAAAGCGGTGGCCTGGGATGAGACCGTGGCCACCGACGAGGCCTCGCGTGAGCTGGGATGGACGGTGGCCTTGAGCGTCAACGACGAGCGCGCCGAAGTCGCCGTACGCGACCGCCAGGGCCAACCTCTTACGCTCAGCGGCAGCGCGAGCTTTCGGTTGGCCTCCGACGTAGAGCCCCGCGCCACCGTGCCTCTTATCGCCCGCCCCGACGGCCAGCCCGGCCACTACATTCTTGCGGACGCCCCGCTTGCGCCGGGCGTCTGGGATGTGACGCTGCATCTTCAGAGCGGTGAGACCACCTACGAGCGCACCCACCGGGTGGAGAGGTCCCCATGACCCAACCTTCGTCGGTCCCCTGCGCGCACTGCGGGCTGCCGGCACCGCCGCCCCCCGCGGGCGCGCCCGAAGATGCCCCGAGCTTCTGCTGCGTGGGCTGCCACTCCGTCTACCTGGCCTTGCACGAGTCCGGGCTCGATAGCTTTTATCAGCTTCGCGACACCTGGAGCAGCGATCCGCAGCCGGCGCAGGCCCCCGAGGCGGCCGCCGAGCTTGCGCCCCTGCTCGACTCGGAGGCCTTCTTAAACGAGCACGCCCGCGCGCACGACGACGGCAGCTTAAGCGCAAAACTGCACCTCGAAGGGGTGCATTGCGCCGGGTGTGTCTGGCTCATTGAGCGCCTCCCCGAGCTTATCGACGGGGTGTTGAGCGCGCGCCTGGATCTGACCCGCGGGCTGCTCTCGCTGCGCTGGGACCCGGCGCAGGTGCGCCTCTCGCAGGTCGGCCAGGCGCTGGCGCGTTTTGGCTACCGCGCCCACCCGCTTCGCGCCGACCAGCGCGAGGTCCGCAACCAGGGCTTAGGTCGCCTGCTCACCCGGGTGGGCATCAGCTGGGCGGTGGCGATGAACGTGATGATCTTTGCCATCGCCGAATACGCGGGTCTCAGCGCCCTCTCGGATGTCGGGCTGCACACCACGATGCGCTGGCTGAGCTTAGGCTTGAGCGTGGTGGCGATGTTCGTCGGGGGCTCGATCTTTTTTCGCCGCGCCTGGGCGTCATTGCGCGCAGCGTTTGCACAGAAGTTGAGCAGCGGCCTCACCCACCTCTCCATCGACGTGCCCATCGCCCTGGGCATCGGCGTGGGCTGGATTCACTCGGTCTACAACACGGTCTGGGGTCAGGGCGACGTATGGTTCGACTCGCTCACCGTGCTCATCGCCGCTCTGCTCAGCGCGCGTTATCTGCAACTTCGGGGTAACGCGCGCGCCGCCGATGCCGCCGAGCGCCTCTACGCGCTGCTCCCGCGCAGCGCGCGCTTGCTTCGCCGCGCCGACGAGCCCACCTCCCAGCTCCGAGAGCGCGCCGAAGCCGTGCTCGCCACCTCCCTGCGTCCGGGCGACCTCATCGAGGTGCGCACCGGCGATGTCGTGGCCGCCGACGGTGTCGTCACCCTCGGCCGCAGCGAAGTGCTGCGCGCGCTGCTCACCGGCGAGTCACGACCGGAGAAGATCGCCCCGGGACAGGTGATCGAGGCCGGGGTGACCAACCTCGGCGCCCTCTTGCACGTCGAGGTGCGCGCCACCGCCGAAGAGACCCGCGTGGGCAAACTCCTGCGCTGGATCGAAGATCACAAAAGCCAGCGCGCCCCCATCGTGCAGCTCGCTGACCGTCTGGGCGGCATCTTCGTGCTCGCCGTGCTGGGCGCCGCCCTGCTCACCGCCATCGTGTGGGCCTTTGTGGAGCCCTCCCGCGCCATCCCCAACGCCGTAGCGCTCCTGGTGATCTCGTGCCCCTGCGCGCTGGGCATGGCCACGCCGCTCGCGATGAGCGTGGGCGCCGGGCGCGCCGCGCGCCGCGGCGTGCACATCAAAAATGACGACGTGATCGAGGCCCTCGACCACCTCACCGACCTGATCTTCGACAAGACCGGCACGCTCACCGTCGGCCAGCCCACCATCGCCGCCATCGAGGGCGACGAGGAGGCGCTGCACCTTGCCAGCGCGCTGGAGTCGCACTCCAGCCACCCGCTGGCGCGCGCGCTGGTGGCGGCCGCCCCGCCGCAGGCCGGCTTCGCGCCGCTTCCCACCCGCGAGGTCGAAGAACACACCGGGCGCGGCATCACAGGCCGGGTCGGCGAGCACCGCGTGGCGGTGGGCCGCCCCGACTGGCAACTTCCCGAGGATCATCGCTGGCGCGCCCGCACCTCGGAGTTCGCCGCCCGGGGACTTACCCCCCTGGTGGTGATGGTCGATGAGGAGCCGCGCTTGCTCCTGGGGCTTGGCGACCGCCTGCGCCCGGGCGCCGCCGAGCTTGTGGCCCGCTTAGGTCAACGTGGCGTGCGGGTGCATCTGATCTCCGGCGATCACCCGGAGCTTGTGGCCCGCGTCGGCGACGAGCTGGGAATCGAGCCCTCACGCATCCGCGGCGGCGCAAGCCCCGAAGATAAAGTCGCCCTCATCGAAGCGCTTCGCAACGACTGCCCCGAGGCCACCGTCGCGATGATCGGCGACGGCGTCAACGACGCCGCCGCGCTGCAGGCCGCCCACGTCGGCGTGGCCGTCTACGGCGGGTCGGAGGCCAGCCTCCAGGCCGCCGACATCTTCCTGATGCGCCAGGGCCTGACCCCCGTCGATGATCTTCTCGACGGCGCCAACACCATCATGCGCACCGTGCGCCGCAACCTCATCGGCTCGGGGATCTACAACGTCTTCGGCGTGAGCCTGGCCGCCCTCGGGCTGGTCTCCCCCCTTGTAGCCGCGCTGCTCATGCCGATAAGCTCGCTGGCGGTGGTCGCCTCGTCGCTCTCGCAACGATCGTTTGAACCCCGCGCCCCCAAAAGCGAAACCACAGCGCCGAGCGCGGCATCACACCCCTCGCCATCCTCTCACGCTCCCTCCCCTCGTGCCCGGGAGTCTGCCGCATGAACATCCTCTACCTGCTCATCCCCCTGGCGCTCGTGCTCACGCTGAGCTCGGTGGCCGCGTTTATCTGGGCGGTGCGTCGAGGCCAGCTCGATGACCTCGACACCCCCGCGCTCCGACCGCTGCTCGACGACGAGCCGGAGCCCCCCCGGCGTTAACCCTCCAGCTGCTCCCGAAGATCGGCCTCGATCTTGCGCGCCGCCCGCTGAATCACCTCGAGCTGCGCACCGGCCCGACGCGTGAGCGTGTCATGCTCCTCGGGTGACTTCTCTGGATCGTAGCCCATCTCAAAGACCGCCCGCAGCACATCGACGCCCTCCGGCACCTTACCCGCCAGCACCAGGCACTCGCCAAGGTTCACCAGCGTGTTGCGATCGCTGCTGTCGATCTCAGCGGCCTGCTGCAACGACTCCAACGCCTTCAAGAGCCGCCCCTGACGCCGGTACACCACCCCCAATAGCGCGTGCGCCCAGGCCATCGCCGGGCGCATCTTGATCAACTTTCCGAGCACCTCTTCGGCGCGCCCGAGCTCGCCCTTTTTATAAAAACGCCTGGCCAACTCCTGGGTCTGCGCGGCCACCAGATCGGGCGCCGCCTGCCAGGCCTGCGCCGTTTCACTCGTGTTCTGTTGCTCAGTCATGATGCAATCTCCTCTGGAATCCACATGCAAAAAAGGGGGGTTAAGGTCGTCGACGCTCAGGCCCGCAAAAAGGCGCCCATCATGTCCGAGACGGTGCGCGAGAGGTTGAGCCCGTCGAGCTGACCCAGCAGGCCCATCACATCACCGAGCACACCCTGGTCGAGCCCGCCCATATCGAGCAGCCCGCGCATCGTCTCGAGCGCCTCGTGGGTGACCTGTTGCAGCTGGGTCTGGGCCGCGTCGGTGAGCCCGCTGCTCATGCTCTGCGCCCGGTCCATGAGCATGGCGTGGGCCTGCTCAAAGATCTGCGTGCCCAGCGAGCGCACATCCCCGCGGGCGCCTCCCATCTGGCGCATCACCTGCTCCAGTGCCTGGCCCAGCGCGTCTTTAACCTCCCCGTTGGCCTCCCCCAGCCCGCCGGTCAGATCGCCCAGCGTATCAAAGGCCCCGTCAAACATGCCGACCAGCTGGGGGATGTTCTCCAGAAGTCCGGCGCCGGTCTTCACCGCGTTGACCACATCCATCGCCGTGCGGCCGTACTCCATCACCGAGCCCGCCTGACTCGCCAGTCCGCCGAGTTGGCCGAGGTTCGCAAACATCCCGGCGCCTCCCCCGAGGCTTCCCAGGCTCCCCAGCACGCCCGCGCCGCCCCCGCCGGCCAGCAACCCTGCGCCACCGGCGCCGCCGGTCGCCACGGTTAGCCCGACCTTGGTCACGATCGGACCCGCAACTTCATAAAACATCCCCGTCACATCGCTTGCGGAGCGGCAGAATCCGGCGATCTCTTCACCGCCACAGGCCTCGGCCACATGACCGGCCACCTTCAGACCATTCTCGATGCCGCCGGCAACATTGAATGTTCCGAAGTCCACCGCCGCCCCGGCCACATCGCCCACCCAGTCCGGCAGACCCAGTCCGTCGAGCGCCTCGTTGGCCGCCGAGCCCAGGCTCATCTTCCCCTTAAAGACGTCCCCGATCAGGTCCAGAAACCCGCCGGACTCCTCCTTTACCCCGATCTCCACGCTGTCGCTCTCAAAGAGCCCTCCCAGCGCATCGATCCCGTCCCCGCCGACATCACCCACGGCATCCATCACCGACCCGGCGGCTTTTCCAATATCGCTGATCGCGTCCGCGGCGTTGCTCAGCACGCTCGAAAGATTCATCGCCAGCCCTCATCCGACCTTCATCCCTCGGGCGCCGTACTCCATTCTCAACAGCTCACCGTCGCCCCTGCCTTCTTGTTATCGAGCGCTCGGCGCTGATCTTGCGTGCTCCCCTCAACTTTTTTCCGCCTTCTGGCCTCGCCAGCTCGATTCACTGACGATTCAGACGTGCGACGCCCCCCAAAAAAGAACCCCCGCAGGATCAGCTCCTGCGGAGGTTCTTCTGACTTACGTCGCTGACGCGTTCGCGTTCAGCGTCCTCGGAACATTTCGACGCCAATAGCTCCGGCAAATCGAGATGCCCGGGGCGTTCAGACCTTGATCTCAGGCCTCATGCAGCTCGCGCCAGGGCTCGTAGTAGCTCTTGCGAATCAACTGCACCGCGCGCTCCACAAAGGCCACCAGCGGGCCCGGCCCGATCTCTTCGATGGGATCTTCGAGGTGCCCGTAGGTGTTGACCGGAAAGGACTTCGGCTCCAGCGCCTCGCGCGCCTCAATAAAGGCGTTGAGCGCTTCGCGATGCTCGTCGGTGGCGTCTTTGCCCGGATGGGGAGACGCATAGAGCTTGACCACGCCCTTGGTGTTCACGTCGAGGATCGCATAGCCGATCGCGCCGTAGCGCAGGTTCATACCGCCGGCGCGACCGCCGCCGACCTGCATGTCACAGCCGAGCTGCCGCGCGCCGATGAGCACCTGCTCAATCGCTTCACGCCGCTCACTGCCTCCCCGCTCTTCTGCCTTCTTGACCACGTCTAAAGTGTCCAAACGCTCTCCTGGGTTCTACGTCAACGTCGCCCGTCGGGCACAACCGCTTTCACCAAGAGGATGCGCCGCCCCGGGCGCCCAACATCTTCCTCCGCTCAAGAAGAACTGGACCTTACGAAAGGTGAGCTTTTTTCACGCCGGCGTCTCTCGACGCTGGCACAGCGAATAAGCGCGCTCGCTGCGCGCCGCTCGTTGTCCGATCATCAACTCCCTGATCAAGACGATTAAGTATACATAATTACTGAATATTGTCAACTCTGCTGGAAATGGAAGGAACGCGACCCCGTGTACATTCCCCACGCTCCGGGAGAAACGAGGCGCTTCTCGACGGCCTCGCACCTGGCGTATCGACGTGTTCTCCCCCCTCATGGCGTGGTTGTGGGAGCCTTACGCGGCTCCTTGCGTCGCCGCGCGCCAGCACGCGTCGCGCCCGCTACCCCAGCACGTAGAAAAGGATGGCCAGGAAGTGGCAGACGCTCCCTCCCAGCACAAAAAGATGCCAGATGGCGTGGTTCAAGAAGAGCCGCTCCCACACAAAAAACGCCACCCCCGCGGTGTAGAAGAGCCCCCCGCCAAAGAGCAAAAACACCCCGCCGGGCTCCAGCGCCAGCCACAGGGGCTTGATCGCAAAGACGATGGTCCACCCCATCAGCAGGTAGAGCGCCAGGCTCAACCCCTCAAAACGCCCAAACCAGAAGAGCTTGATCGTCACGCCCAGCAGGGCCAACGACCAGATCACGGCCATGATGGTCCAGCCCAGCGTCCCCTCCAGCGTCACCAGCGCAAAGGGGGTGTAGGTGCCGGCGATTAAAAAGAAGACCGCGCAATGATCGAGCACCTGTAGCGCGCGCCGCACCCGCGGTTGCGTCACGCTGTGGTAGATGGTGGAGGCGGCAAAGAGAGCCACCAGGGTCAGCCCGTAGATCAACGCGCTGACAATCTGGAGCGTCACGCCGGTGGCCCAGGCGGTGACCATCAGCACCACAAAGCCAACGATCGCAGCGCCCAGCCCCACACCGTGGCTGACGCTGTTGGCGATGTCCTCCGCGCTGAAGATCTCGGTGTGGGCGATGCGCTCGCGCGCATCACTGATCTTATCGGCCAGCTCATCAAACTGCGATTCACCCTGCTTCGACTCTCTCCCCACCTTCACGCCCATCATGCTCCTGCCGTACGAATTCTCGCTCATTGCCTCCCCCCGATCGCGCCTGGCCTTGACGTTCCCACATCACCTCCTCGGCGCGCAAATATCCCCCGAACCCTCAACACGCCCTGCCGAACGTGCCGCCCTGCCAACGCCCACGGCATTGGTGATGCCTCAGCGCTGCTCAAGCAAAAAGTCCACCATCGCGCGCTTCCCGACCGTGCTCAACGTCGGGTTATGCTCGGCGCCTCGCATCGACCACAGCTCGACGCTCGCCCCGGGCTGACAGCCCTGCCAGCGCTGCACCTCGGTCTCCGCGCCGGTCAGGCCTAACACCGCATCGATCGCGTCACCGGCCACAGCCTCCTCACAGCCCTGCAGAGATGCCCAGCGCGCGGCGACCTCCTCGGCCCCCGGGAAACGCTCCCCGCTGAGCGCCCCGCCCTCATAGGGAATCACCTCGTCTTCGTCACCGTGCACATGCAGCACGCTGACCGGCTCATTGGGCTGACAGACCTCCGGATCGGCCGCCACCGACCCCGCCACCACGGCCACCGCTCGGATGCGATCGCTGAGCTCGCAGGCCATCCGGTAGGACATAAACCCGCCGTTGGAGTGTCCCATAAAATAGATCCGCTCCGGGTCGACGGCCAGCCGCTCCGTCGCCTCGTCGATGAGCGCGCTGAGGTAGGCCGCGTCGTCCACGCCGCTGTCGCCAAAGTCGCAGCAGGCGTCGGTGGCGTTCCAGAAGCTGAAGTTGCCAGCCCCGACCGTCCCCGGCGGCAGCACCGCGATGAACTCACGATCGTCGACCATCGCGCTCAGCCCCAGAAAGCCGTCGACCCAACCCGGCGAGGACGAGAAGCCGTGCAAGGCAATCACCAGCGGCCATCGGCGCTCCACCGAATAGCTCTGCGGCAACACCACCCGGGCAGCCCGTTCGCCACCCAGGGGCTCACTTCCATCCCATTCAGGTGCATAGGGCGGCCCCTGGTCCTCGACCACCACCGGATCAGCGTCCTGCTCCTGATCCGTTCCACATCCAACCCCGACCACACACGCCAGTGTGATCATCCACCACAACGTCGCTCTTACGTTCACTCTGCGTCCTCGCTGATGTCGACCGAACCGCGACCTCCTGCAAGAGGTCACTGAAGTCATAGCGCACGCCGGCGATCGCTTCCACTTTCAGAGCCCCCCCATGCCGACGCCCCCACGCGCGAACTCAACGTTTGACGCCCTCCATGCCGACACCCACACGCGCCAACTCCGTAGTGTGTTCGATGACGCGCACTCGTCTGCCGTCCGTTGATCTTCGCTTCATCCGCCTCCGGGTAGACTCCCCCCTACAACGCGCTGCCGCCTTCATCTCGCCTGGCGCTCGACTCAACTCAGAGCGACACGCGCGCAGCATTGTTTGTACTTTCGCCCGCTTTCGCAGGGACAAGCGTCATTGCGCCCCGGCGTCGCCTTGACCTTCACGGGAGCACGCGTCGAGAGCCGCATCCCCAGATGCTCCAACCAGGCCAGGCCCACGAAAGGCGCCCAGGAGGGCTCATGGTTCAAGAGCTCCGCCGGTGGATACAGATCCGCCGCGCTGGCCTGTGCCAGAAAAGGAAGCGCCTGGGCCAGATGATAGACCGTGGTATGCCCGCCCTCACGGTCAAAGAGCATCATATGATACACCGCGATCGCCTCCGCATCGCTGAGCGTCTCCGGCGCGCGCCTCGTCCCCTGAACGGCTTTATCCTTCCAGGCTTCTTCGTACTGGAAACGCGCTCGCCGCACGTGCTCCTCTCGCGCCTCTTCCGGCGACTCCAACACCGGCAAGAGAAGTTTACTGAGGATCAGCTCGACCGTTTGACCTTCGCTGAGCATCGCCTCGGTGTTGCCCGCCGCGGAGTCCCAGGAACGCAGCAACGCCACGAGCCCCTGGTGGTACTCGGGATGACGCAACGCAATGACCGTCATCGCCATCGCGTAATACCCCTTTTTCCCCACGTCCTCCCAACGCAACGCGTCCATCAGGCGAGGCGCGATCACGTCTGCGTACGCGGCCGCACACCAGAGCGCTCGCAACGACACGCCGAAGAGCATCTCGCCGTAGAGCAAGAAGAGGTTTATCTCCACCATCTCCTCGGCTCGCTGCGTCTCTCGATACACCATCTCCAGGTCGGCGGCGTTCGCCGCATGCACCACGGTCAGATGGCTCAAAAAGAAGAGATCTTCCCAGTACCCGCGCAGGCGCTTCTCCAACGCAGGCGACATCTTTCGAATCCGGCGTGCCTTCGAGCCCAGCCCCAGAGCGAGCTTCTGGAAGCCTCGGGCCACCTTCCCTGAGCACTGGGCCAGCGAGGGGTACAACTCTTCGCTGCACAGCGCCGAGACCAGTCGAAACTCTTCAAACGCCTCCCGTGAAAGGCAGTGGCAGGCCTGGTGCGCCGTGCGGAACACCCGCTTTGGCACAAGATCGGAGCTCACCACCTTATCGTAGGCCTCGCGCATCTGTTCGAGGTACCCATGCAGCCCCACCGTCCTCGCTCGCTCCAACACGTAGAGCCCCCGCGGCTCCATCCCCGCCCCCAGACACGTCACAAAGGTCCCGCTTCGCGTCACCACCACATGCGGGCCATGGGGCTCGTCAGAGAGCGCCAGCGCCACGCGCTCGTACTCTGGTGGGATTCGCGTCCCCTCAAGGTACGCCCGCACAAAGCTGGCGTCGTAATAGAGCTTCAACGCCAGTTCTTGTTCCTCGCCATCGACACGTTCCAACCGCTCCAGAAAATGCACCTGATGACCGGCGTGGTTCATCACATTGCCCTCCGCTGCAACGACTGCTTGTTGTGAGTTGAGCGCTCACCTTACCCCCCAACGCGCCTGACTGACAAATCGAGCCGACTCACCCTGAGGCCTCGCCACATCCGCCCACCCGGACGCCTGACGGACGCGGTCATGGTTGCCCCCGGCTTCAGCGATGGAACGTCGTAACGCTGAACATGTGCACCCTGAAAAGGTGTGCAATATTTTTTCTCAATGACGCTTGACGGGTGCGTCATCGGCCCAAGGTTTCCCCTCACTTCGCGGGAACCAGCGCCCCGATGGCCGACCACGTCTTCGTCATCGCCCTCGCTTGTGTCCTGCGTCTTCACGATGCCGATGACCACCGACTGAAAAGGAGTAACGCATGGCGGAACAAAGCGACGTCTCGGGCCCCGATCTCACGCAGGGCATCGCCCTGGCCGATCTTCAACAGGACTCGCCAGTGGTCGGTCACGTCGGCGACGACGCGGTCGTCGTGGTTCGCCGCGGCGAGGAGGTCTTCGCCATCGGCGCGCGCTGCACCCATTACGGCGGTCCGCTTGAGGAGGGCCTTGTGGTGGGTGACTCCATCCGTTGCCCCTGGCACCACGCCGCCTTCAGCCTGCGCACCGGCGCGTCCATCAGCGCGCCGGCCCTCAGCGGGACCGGGTGCTATCCGGTCACCCTGAGCGAGGGCACGGTGCGTGTCGGACCAAAAAAAGACGCGCCCGAGCCCGAGCCCCGGGGCGCCGCGCTGCAAAGCATCGTGATGGTGGGCGCTGGCGCGGCCGCCGCCGCAGCCACCGAGCTGCTTCGCCACGAAGGCTACCGCGGCGACATCATTATGATCGGCGCCGAAGCGAGCGGCCCGGTCGACCGCCCCAACCTCTCCAAAGACTACCTGGCCGGGGAGGCTCCTGAAGAATGGATTCCGCTCGGCGGCGACGCGCGCTGGGAGGAGCTCGACGTGCAACTTCTCAAAGGTGTGGAGGTCGAGGCCATCGATCGCAGCGCCCGAAAGGTACGCACCTCCGACGGTCAGGAGTTCGCCTACGACGCGCTCCTCTTCGCGACCGGCGCGGAGCCCGTGCTGCCCCCGATTGAGGGCCTGGACACGGTCAACCACTTCACGCTGCGCTCACTCAACGACACCTCCCGCATCATTGAAGCGGCCGAAGCCGGTCAGCGCGCGTTGGTCGTCGGCGCGGGCTTCATTGGTCTGGAGGTCGCCGCCTCATTGCGTAACCGCGATCTCGACGTCACTGTCGTTGCTCCCGACAACGTGCCGCTGGAGAAGGTCATCGGCACCGAGCTCGGACGCCTCGTCCAGAAGACCCACGAGGCCCACGGCGTCAACTTCCGCCTGGGCCCCACCGTGGAGCGCTTCGCCGAGGGCAAAGCGCACTTAAGCGACGGCGCCCCCCTCGACTTCGACTTCGTGGTGCTCGGCACCGGCGTGCGCCCCCGCGTCGCCCTGGCCGAAGATGCCGGGCTTAAGGTCGACGATGGCGTCGTGGTCGACACAAACCTGCGCTCCAGCGATCCCGCGATCTTTGCGGTCGGCGACGTGGCCCGCTTCCCCGAACCCTCCTCCCACGCGCCGGCACGCGTCGAACACTGGGTGCTCGCTCAGCGCCTGGCGCAGCGCGCGGCCCGGGTGATGCTCGACCTTCCGGTCGAGCCCCTGCTGCTCGTTCCCTTCTTCTGGAGCCGGCACTTTGATCTCAACCTCAAATACGTCGGCCACAGCACCGACTACGACGACGTCGTGATCCGCGGCGATCTTCAGGAGCGCGACGCCATCGTCGGCTACCTCAAAGACGGGCGTGTCGAGGCCGTCGTGACCCTGGGCCGCGCCCGCGACTGCCTGCGCGCCGAGCAGGCGTTTGCCGACAACGACCAGGCCACCCTCAAGGCGCTGTTGGAGCTCGACTAAAAAAATCACCCCCACGTCGAGGCTCGACGCGGGGGTGATTTTGTTGTGTCGCTTGATGCGCAAGGCGGGATTCGAACCCACGACCTCTGGCTCCGGAGGCCAGCGCTCTATCCAGCTGAGCTACTCGCGCAATTCAACCTTCGAACAGGCGCAAACTAGGTGAATCCCAAACCAGCGTCAACCTCAAACGCCCTCGCCCATCAGGGCCCAAAATCACTGTTCACGCCCTCGGGCTGCTCCTCGCTGCCCTCCAGTTCGGTCTCTTTCGGGGCGAATCGGGCCGAGCAATCGTCGAAGGCCTCCGGGTCTTCGGAGGCGCGACGCGCGTCGTCGCGGTAGATGTCGGCCAGGAAGTTGGCGTAGCCGTCATCGTCAACCCACACCGTGTAGTACTCCGTGATGACCGGCAACTGATTCTCAAACTCGACCTTTCGGGTGCGCCCTGAGGCGATCGTCGCGTCCACATCCACCTCGCGACCGTCGTAGTCCGCGAGAAAACGCGCCAGCTCCACCGGCTCCTGCACGCGCACGCAACCCGAGCTGTAACCGCGCACCGGGTAGTCAAAATAATGCTTCTGGGGGGTATCATGCAGGTAGGTGTTGTGTTCGTTTGGGAAGATGAACTTCGCCACACCGAGCGCGTTGTTCGGGCCGGGCTTCTGGCGCACGGCTTCGCCGCTGCCCAGCTGCAGCACCTCGTAGCCCTCTTCCTCATAATAGTCGGGGTTCTCCCGCACCTTCGGCTCCAGCGACTCGCGCACAAGACGCGGCGGCACATACCAGGAGGGATTGAGGATCATATGCTCCATCGGTGCCCACTGCACCGGCGTAGCGTTGGGGTAGACCCAGCGCCCCGTCTCGCGGTCGCAGACCCGCTTGTTGTTGCCCACGACCACCCGAAAACGCATCTTGCGCTCTCCGCCCACGTAAACCTCGGCGTGAAAGTCGGGGATGTTCACAAAGATGAAGTCTTCATCGCCATCGAGGTGGGTCTCGCGCCAGCGCTTGAGCGTCAGCTCCATCTGCGCCAGACGATCTTCGGCGCTCACATTGAGGCTTCGCCACACGCCGGGCGTGGGCTCCCCTTCGGTGCGAAACTGATGGGTCAGACGGTAGTGGCGCAGCGCCTCGATCAGCTCGGCGTCCATGACCTTCGGGTCAAACGCCGGCAACAGCTCGACGCCGCTGCTCGCGGCGGCCACCGCGATGGCATCCGACACCGAGGCCAGCATGACCTCATCGATTCGGGCCTCGGCGCCTTCTTCATCCTCGGCGTTCTGCGCGACCTCAGCGGGTTCCTCGGCCATCTGGCGCTCCGGATACCCTTCGCGTCGCAGCCGCTCCCGCAACACCTCCACCCACACGCTCCGATAGCCCTCCTCCAGCGGCACCTTACGCACCCGTGGCCAGCCCCCCTCCGCCACGATCTGACGGTAGCGCTCGGTCGCCTCAAAGAGCGCGCGGTACTGCGGATGATCCGGCTCCAGCCCCCGGAACACCTCCTCGACCTCCCGGGCCTCTTCGGCCTGGTAGAGCCCCTGAAGGGTGCGCTGCATCCTCCCCAGAATAAGCTCCGTGGAGCCCCCCGCATCGCGAAGATCGCGCCAGTCCAGACGGTTGAGGTTGGCGTGGCGCATCTCCCGGGCGTAGCGCAGCGCGGCGTCGGCCACATAAAGTTCAAGCTCGGCGCGCAACGCCGCCGGCTGTGCGATGGCCTCGGCCCGTGCGTTCACAAACTCCTGCACGCGGGCAAGGCCGCTGCCCCCGCGGATCAACGCCCGCTCTACGATCGGCCCGTCAAGGTCCCCCTGCTCCTCGCCAAGCGCGGCGACCGCCGCGACCAGCGCTTCGACCTCGGCCGGGCGCAGCGCAAAGGTGTTCGCCTCAATCGAGGCCTCCGCCGCAGGCGCCGCCGCTTTCCCATGACGCGCCAGCAACGCCTCGATCCGCGCCAGCCCAAACTCGCTGTCATCGATCGCGTGCAGCTCCGCGCGCCGCACCTGCGCCAGCACCGCCTCACCCACCTCGCTGAGGCCGTCATCGTCGCTCAAAAAAGGCCAGATCTCCCCGTCGATGTACTCGCGCTGAAAGACCGTCGCGTAACGCAACCCCGAGACAACCCGCGCCGCAAAGGGCCGGGCCGACTCATGGGCCACAAGCTCCTCGACCGCCTGGCGAAGGGCCTGCTCGCGGGCGGCCTGCTCAAGCACTGGCCCCAGCTCCCCGACCCGCTCCTCGACCAGCATTCGCGCCGACTCCACCGGCACCGGCACGCCTTCGCGCTCGCCATCTTCACCGCAGGCCCCCAGCATAAGCGCGCACACGCTCGCCAGCGTCCACACGCGCCATCTCCCCATCGTTTGAGCTCGCTTCACCACCGGGTACCTTCTGCCTACCACCAGGCGCGGACTTGTCCGCGGCCTGTTGAACCTCTAGCCTTTGCCCCACCCCCTCTCGCCTCCGACCCTAACAGACCTGAAGGCGTTGCCCAAGAAATCCCCCGTAAAATCCCGTCACGATCCGGCACCAAAACAGACACAAATACCCGAACAAATTCAAGGACTTACCATGAGCGACATCTATTTAAGCTCGCAAACCAGCCTCCTGGTGATCGATGTGCAGGAGCGCCTGCTCAAGGCCATGCCCCAGCCCGAGATGGAGCGTTGTCTGCACGCCACCAAAACCCTGGTGGAGCTCGCCGCCGAGATCGGCGCGCCGATCGTGTACACCGAACAGTACCCGGCAGGCCTGGGCCCGACCGAGGCCTCGCTCCTCGACACGCTCCAGCAAGCCGGGGCCGAACGCGTCGAGAAGAT
The DNA here is from genome assembly GCF_007997005.1 of Lujinxingia vulgaris. GTDB lineage: Bacteria > Myxococcota_A > Bradymonadia > Bradymonadales > Bradymonadaceae > Lujinxingia. Next base: position 28,014 of record NZ_VOSL01000049.1, read on the forward strand.
GAGCTTCGACGCCTGCTCGGCGCCCGACTTTCACCGCTTCCTGATCGAGCTCCCCAAACGAATCGTCGTCTGCGGCATGGAAGCGCATATCTGCGTGCAGGCCACCGTCCGCGAGCTGATCTACCGTCGGCACAAGGTCGTGGTGCCCTTCGACGCCGTGATCAGCCGCCGCCTGGAAAACCGCGACAACGGCCTGCGCGTTATGGAGCAGAGCGGCGCCACCATCTCCAACTACGAGACGCTGGTCTTCGACGCGCTGCGCAGCGCGGAGCACCCCGCGTTCAAGCGCTTCTCGAAGATGGTGCGCTGAACCCCTGCCGGCGCCGTTTACAGGTCGGCATCATCGTCCCAGAAGGACCGCGCCGGCGCGTGCAGCCAGCGCTCCCAGCGGGCGCTGTAGTCGGGCCAGCGCAGCCGCTCGACGCGCCGGCGGCTGGCCTGACGAAGCGCCTCAAACCCATCGGGGTCTTCGGCCTTAACGCGGGCTGCGCGCTGCAACGCAGCGCGCAGCTCGATATCGTTCTGGGCCACCTGCCAGCCTGGCTCGACCAGCCATCGCTCCACCCCGGGCATCTCCCCGACCACCGGAAGCGCCCCCACCCCGGCGGCCTCCAGCAACGAGACAGGCAACCCCTCGTGGCGCCCGTTGAGGCGGTGCGAAGGGAGCAACATAACGTCGAGCCCCTTGAGAAAGGCCGACTTCTCCGCCCCGCTGACATGTCCCAGAAAAGCGATGCCCTGACCTGCGCGTGCCTCCAACCCCCGGCGCTCCGGCCCATCGCCGGCGATCGTCAGCGTCACTGGCACTCCGGCCGACCGAAGCTTTTCGACGATGGCAATCGCCCGATCCACGCCCTTGATCGGCACCAGCCTCCCCATAAACCCCACCCTCAACGTGACAGGCGATTGAGACCTCACGTGGCCTTCGCCGTCGACTGCGCGCTCGTCGTGATCCGCATGCTGCGTCTGACAATCCGGCGCGTCGTAGCCCATCGGCGCCACCACCACTGCCGCCGCCTCGCCGGGACGCTCCGCCAGCTCGCAGAGCCTGCTGGCGAGCACCTCACTGCTCATCGTCACCGGCCCGGCCAGCACCTCGCAAGCCAGCGCGCGCGCCACGCGACGTGGCAGCCGCCCCAGCGCGTGCACCCCGCCCGAATGCCCCACTACCACCGAGGGCACCCCGGTCATGCGACCGAGCAGCCTGGCGAGCAACCCGCCAGGAAGCACCCAATGCCCCACCACGCGATCGGCGGGCTCAGCACGCAGCTCCTGCAACCCGGCGACCAGCATCGCCGCGGCCGCCGGCCCCATCAGCCCGGCCAACCACGGCGTCTTCTCCAGGTTTTCCGGACCGCCCGCGCCAAAAAACAAGCGCTCACAGGCGCGTGGCGCATAAGGAACAAAACGCACCCGCACCCCGCCCACCTCCCGCGGCCTGCCCGGCGCTGCGCCCTCGCCGCGAAAGCAGAGCACCCGCACGCGGTGCCCGCGCTCAGCCAGGCTCTCGCACCAGCGCGCCACGAACGCGCCGGCACCGTCGCCCTCAAAGCGCGGGTAGCTGCTGGTCAGCACCAGGAGGTTCATCGACGCCTACTCGGCCGCCGCAGGCGCAGCATCCCAGGGCTGCGCGCCGGCGAGGAGGTCACCCTCCGACGCGCCATCGGCGCGCAGCGTCACCACATCTCCGCGGGTCGCTCCGGCGACCTTAAGCCGACGCACCCGCCGCATCGCCCCCCGCAGCAAGATCCCGCTGATCGGCCCGACCACTCTGGAGATCTTCAGCCCGGAGACCTCATCGGCGTACACCGGCCGCACCACCGGCTGCGCCACCCGGGCGCCCTGCTCCGCCAGGCGAATCAACATATCGTTGGGGTAGCCATAGCGCGGATAGAGCTCGCGCAGCGGCAACGCACGCAACATCTGGCGGCTGATCGCGGTGTAGCCACACTGGGTATCCTCCAGGCCCTCCAGCCCGCTGACCAGGCTGGTCAGTCGGGCCAGCACCGCGGTCCCGGCGCGGCGCAGCGGCGGCATACGCCCGATCTCGGGGTGGCGCAGGCGGTTGCCCTTCACGTAGTCGGCCCGCCCCTCAAGCACCGGCGCGAGCACCGCGGGCAGATCCGCCGGGTCCATCTGATCGTCGGCCGCCATCACCGCCACCACGTCGGCCCCCGACGCCAGCGCGCGCTCATAACCCCGCACAATGGCACAGCCCACACCCTGGTTGAATCCCAGGCGCACCACCTCCACCCGGGCCTCCTTCCGCGCCAGCGCCCGGGCCACCTCGAAGGTGCGGTCCGGGGAGCCGTCATCGACCACGATCACCTGGTCCACAAAGTCAGGGAGCCCCGCCAGAGTGCGTGGCAAAATCGCCTCTTCACAATAGGCCGGCACCACCACCGCGACGCGTTTTCCTTCCAACATCTCAACCTCAATCGCCGCGGCCACGAAGGCATCTCACGGCCAGAACACGGGCGATCGTCGGGGTCACTCGCCCGAGCAACGCTCGCCAGCTCACTTAACGGGTCACAAACCACGGCGCGGGATCCACAGGCCGACCGCGCTCGCGCAACTCAAAATAAAGCCCCGGGCCCTCCAGCCGGCCGCTCTCCCCGGAGGTCCCCAGCACATCGGCACGCCCCACGCGCTGGCCCACCTCCACCTCGATGCGTTCCAGGTGGGCGTAGAGCGAGTGGTAGCCGCCGCCGTGGTCCACGATCACCATCAGCCCGTAACCCACAAAACGCTCCGCGTAGACCACCAGCCCCTCGGAGACCGGGCGCACATCGGTGCCCACCTCCACCTCGAAGGTCAGGCCGGTGTGGCGCACCGTGCTCTGCGTCCCCTTGAGCTTTCGCGGCCCGAAGGGGTGGGTCACCGGCGCACTCACCGGCGGAACCAGCGCCCCTTTCTTGCGATGAAAGTCCGCCGTAGAGGGATTTTGGGGCATCGTCGCCTCGGCCTCTTCCAGCGCCTGAGCGGCCTGCACATAGGCCAGGTTGAGCTCGGAGCCCCCCCGATGAAGGGCCTCTTCGATCCACAGCGCGCGCTCGCGCTTTCGCGCGGCGATCAGGGCCTGCTGCCCGGCGATGCTCACATCGAGTCGGGTGCGCCAGGTCAGAAGCTCGGCGCCTCGCTCTACCCCGCGGGCCAGCTCGCCGAGCGTGTCGAGTTCATCGTTGAGCGTGGCCATCGCCGCCGGCTCGCTCAGCGCGAGCAGGCGCTTGACGCGGTCGGCGCGGGCCGGCGGCTGCCACACTGCCTGACGGGCGACCTTGCGCGCGGCCGCATCCCAGGCGGCCTGGCGGGTGCTGATCTCGCGTCGCATCCCCCGGGTAGCGCGCCAGACGGCGTGCTCATCGGCCATCACAAGATCGCCGCTGGCGTCGAGGGCGCGGGCCTGCGCAAGCTGGCGCTCCAGCTCCTCATCCAGCGCGATCGCGTCGCGCTCTCGTGCATCAAGCCCGGCCAGCCAGCCCGGCGAGCCAGAACCCTCGGCCGCCGGCACCTCGGCGCCGGCCGTTGAGGTCAAAAAGAGCGCAAGGAGCACCGCGCCGGCAAGCCGGCGAGCACCGGAGCGTCGGGGAATCATGGAAGCCTCCAGTCCAACAGGGGGCGCAGCGCGCCTTTTTCTGCGTCGGTCTGACGCGGCCGACGCAGCGCCCACCCGAGCAGCGTCCCCAGAGTCGCGCCGCCAACGATCTGAGCGAGCATCACCGGAACAGCCGCCGCCGCGCTCAGCGTCGCATCCGCAAGCAGGGGCTGCAGCGCGGCGCGAAACGCGCTGAAGATCATCAGCGTGGCCGGCGCGGCCAACGCGCCGGCCGCCGCGCCCAGCACCAGCCCGCGAATCAACGTGGGGCGGCCGAGCGCCACGCGCGACGCTCCGAACTGCTCCAGCATCGCCTGCTCAGCGCGCTCTTCTTCGCGAAGTCGCCACAGGAGGCCGCCCAGCCCCATCAACGCCCCCATCAGCGCCAGCGCCCAGGCCAACCACACGCCCGCCCGGATCGCCCGCCAGGCGGCCATCGCCTCCAGGGCTTGCGACTCGGGAAGATCCACAGCCACCACCTCCTCGCGAACCTCCAGCGCCGCGACCCGGGCCGCCAGCGCCTCACTGCCCTGCCCCAGCGCCGAGGGCTCCACCTCCAGCACCACCGGCAGCAACGAGGCGTCGAGCCCCATCCGGCGCACCTCCTCCTCGCCAAGGCGCTGGCGCAAAAGCTCCATGCTCTCGTCTGGCGAGCGTCGATGCACCTGACTCACCCGCGACCACCCCTCGACCTCGGCGATGAGCACGTCGAGCTGCGCGCTCTCAGGCTGCCCCTCCACATAGATCGCCGGCCAGTACTGCGTGGCGGCGCTCTGCTGCGCGCGCGCCAGCTGCCCGCTCCCCAACGCGAGCATCCCTCCCAGGCTCAGGGTGGCCGCCAGACCAAGGAGCACACACGCCGTCCAGACGCGCCGTTTTCCCGGCGCCACAAGCGGACTTCTCAACATAGCGCCGCCTCCGGCTCCACTGCGTCCAGTCGCAACACCTCACCGCCCGACGAGCGGCTCGTCGGCCGACGCCCGAGCACCACCACGGTGCTGCCCCGCTCCTTAAGCTGCCACAACCACGAGAGCACCCGCCCTCGCCAAGCGGCCTCCAGCGCCTCATGCACCGCGTCGATGACCACGAGCTTCGGGCTCCCCACCGTGGCCATCATCACCCCGACCAGCATGCGCTCCTGGGCGCTGAGCTGCCCGCCGGGCACATCACGAAGATGTTCAAGTCCCAACCCCTCCAGCACAGCCTCGGCCGCGGCCAGCGCCCCCGACGCCCCACCACGCGCGACCATCGGCAGCACCGCATGTTCCACCACCGTACGCTTGGCCAGCACCGGCGGCCACTGCGCACACGCCCCGATCTCGCGCCGCACCGCGCTCAGCCCGGCGCGCCCCACCCGCTCCAGGTTGCGCCCGGCCACCACCAGCCGCCCCGAGGAGGGCTGGCTCATCAGTGTGATCACCTCAAAGAGCGCGCTCTTGCCGCTGCCCGCTCCGCCCACGACCTCGGCCCACTGCCCCCGCTCCACACGCCAGCTCAGCGCGCGCGCGTCGGCGCGCCCCTCACCGCAGGTGGGAACTTTCACGTCATACAATGCGATCATTTCTTGAGTTTTTCCCCGGGCGCCACCCGACGATGCCGCGCGTCAGCTCGCGCTCATCCCCCGATGAACGCCTCCACAAGCTCGGTCAGAGAGAGATCTTCATCGATCGGATCCAGCCCGTCATAGGCCTTGATCCCCGTCGACGGAATCTCGCCACCGCGCGCCCGCGCAAGCCCCGCTTTGAGCTCGCTGACGTTAAAGCGCCCCGAGAGCTCGCGACCTCGCTTCGCCTGGGGCTTCTCCGCGGCCGCAGCGCTGACCACCTCGGCCTGCTCCAGGATCTCCGAGACCTCACCCTCATCGGCCACCGCTGTGCTGGCCTCTTTGAGGTTGGCCAGCTTGTCTTTGAGCTGCGAGAGCCCCACATGACTCTCCCCGCCGAGCTCCTCCAGCGACTCCAGCTCGCCTTCTTCCACGGCCAGCGCCGCGGCAGGCACCCGCTCCTGAGAGGGGTTAAAGACCTCAGTCTTGGCCTCCACATCCTCCTCACCGGCATCGTCGAGCGGCTCCAACCCCACCATATGGTCGTACTCGCCAGAGAGCAGCTTCTTGTAGAGGGTGCGGTGGCTGGCCTGCATCGCGCTCTTGATCTTCTTGTCGCGCGTCTTCCCGCTCAATCCCTCCACCAGCTCGGTGTACGTGGTGATGCGCGTATCGAGGATCGCCCCGCCGTGAAAGAGCTGCGTCTCAATCGTATCGGTGCTCGCCCCGCGATCTTCGGTCTGAATGTGGAACGTCTTCCCGCGGTGCTCCACGTCGTTGTTATAACCAATCAGCATGCAGGACTCCGACCTCAATAAGGGCTCCGCCACAGCGGGCGCGGCAAGGGTTGACCCGGAAAAATTAACACAGGCCCCGGGCGCTGAAAACCACCACCGCGCCCCGGCCTCCCCCGGGGCCACACGCCTCGGGCTCACACCTCCTGGCCCGCCGCCTCACCCTCGCGCCCCTCCCAGAGCAGGCGAGGCGCAAAGCCCAGGGGCCCGGCCACCACCTTCTGCGGGAAGGTCTCCCGGCGCGTGTTGTAGAAGGTCACCGCGTCATTGTAGCCCTGGCGCATCAGGACGAGCTCATTCTCGGTGTCTTTAAGGCTCTGGCTGAGCTGCTCGACGAGCTCCTGGCTCTTAAGCTCGGGGTAGGCTTCCACAAGGCCCATCACCCGCTGCGAGAGCACCTCCTCCTCTTCGGCCACCGCCTCCAGCCCCTCGCGACTCTGCCCCAGCTTCTCGCGCCGAGCGCGCGCTGAGCTCACCGCTTCGAGCAACCCGCGCTCATGCTCCATATGCCCGCGCACCACCTCTTCGAGCTTCGAGATCAGGTCAAAACGCTTCTTGAGTGCCACCTCAATGTTGGCCCAGGCCCGGTCGACGCGCAGGCGCATAAACACCAGATCGTTGTACAAGAAAATCACCGGCATGATCAGCGCCCAGGCAAACACCGCGGTGGCCACCCCCACCAGCATCAGCGGTGAGAAGATCGTGATCAGCCCCAGCGCGCTGAGCGCCATCCCCATCAGCGCCACCAGCCCCACGGCCACAAAAGCCGTCGCCCGGCGGAACTTCGAGCGCTGCACCCGACGCTCACTCCAGGTGCTGATGATGTAGGGCACATCCTTCTCGCCACGCGTCACCTGCAGCGAGCTATGCGTCTCGGGATCGATCGTCGCCGTCCCCAGCACATAGATCGTGTCGCCCTCATCAATGCGGTGAAAATGCGTCTCGTCTTTGTCGCGCTTTTGCGTCTCCACATGATCCGAGAGGATCTCGGCGCCGTGCACCTTCACGAGCACCTGCCCGCTCTCATCAACGCAATAGAAAGGCACCGCCTCGTAGGTCTTTTTCTCAAAGCCCTTCTTGATCTTGCCCTTATGGTCGATGGAGCTGTCGTAGGTCAGCCCGCCCTCGGCCCAGGCCACACAGGGTCGCTTCTCCACCGGCGACTCAATGGGAGCGTAGTCCGGGTGCAGTTTCACACGCCCCTTGACCTCGGTGGGGCCATAACTAACCCCGGCAACCGGTGGCGTGGGCAGGTTGCGCGAGACCCGCAACCTCTTGAGCTCGCGCAGCCCGGCAAAGCTGAAGACCAGCATAAAGAGCGCGCCAAACGCCCCGCCGCCAAGCCCCGCCATCAGCCCAAGCCCGCGGCGCCAGCCCCGCTCCACCTCGGGCTTGAGCGCTTCTTCGGCCTCGCTCAGCGCGACCTCCTCAAACCAGGGGTAGCCCAGCGCCATCGAGAAAAAGACCTCCGGCGGACGGCGCTGATAACGTCGCGCCTCATCGACCGCCGAGCTCACATTGACGCGCATCAGCTCCACCCGGGCGCGCTCTTCGCGGTTAAGCCCCTCAAAAGGCCCCGCGCTCAGATTCCAGGGCTCCTCCCAGTTGGCCTCCCAGCCCCGGGCCGAGCTCCCCATCATCTGGCGGATCGAGGTCTCCGCCGAGGCCTTCGCCCGCGCGACCTGCGCGGCGTTGGCCTCCAGCTCACCCACCGTCAGGCGCGCCCCGAACCCCATCAATGAGAACATCACACCGATCGTGAGCACCACCATAAACCCGCCCACCGAGACCAGCCCGATGCCGTTGAAGAGGCTCCACAGCCCCAACACAAGGAGCAAAAGACTCAAAACCAGAAGCGCAAAACTTCCCCCCGTGGCCAGCTCGCGCGCCGCCTCGGCCCCGCCGGCCACCACCCGCATCGGCAGCTCCTCGCCAGCCTCAAAGACCACCTGCAGCGAGCTCCCCGAGCGTTTGACCACTCCCTCCACCAACGCCGCCGTCCCCACCTCCAGGCAGAACTCCTCAACGCGCTTCGCGCCCCGCTGCTCCTCATAGACCTTGGGCAAGACGTACTGCGGCGCATCACTGGCCACGACCTTCAACTCCCCGGTCGCATCGCGCAGCGAGAAGTTGGCCTTCTGCAGCTCCGAGCCGGTGCGGCGCCACTCTTTGGAGTCACCACGACGTCGCCGCTCAAAGGTGTCGGTGCGATGCACCACGCACCGCCCCTCATAACCGGTCGCCGCGAAGACATCGCCGGCGGCCACCACCTCACCGGTCAGCCGGGCCGGCCCTTCCAGCGCGCCGCCCAGGCGCTGCTCCACCATCCGATCGATGGCCCGGGCCGTCTCCAGCTGCGAAAAGCTCGAGAGCGCCACCAGCACGGACAGCCCGATCAAGACCGGGCCCAGCACCAGCATCACCAACTTCGTCTTCAAACCACCGGGCTCGCTACGGGTCGTCGCGTCATCGCTCACAGGTACTCCTGGATTTCGTTCATCGCGGGGCACGGAGGCTGGCACGCATCCACCCCCCGCGGCCCTAAAGTGCATCATCACGTCGGCAGGGGCATGAACCTAGCCCGCCCCACCGCCTCCATCAACCCCCACGCGCTCTACGCCCGACCTTCGCCCCGGGTTCAACCCGCAACGCCTCGCCACCTTGAGAGCGCCCTCCCAAAAAAGCTGGTCAGCTGCCCTTTGCCCGCTTATCGTGCGCGCGGAGACGTGTCGCCTTTTACCGACCACTCACGACCGGAATCCCCCCATGAACCCACAGGCCCAACGCCCCATCGGCGTCTTCGACAGCGGCGTCGGCGGTCTCACCGTGATGCGCGCGCTGGTCGAGGCGCTCCCCCACGAAGATCTTCTCTACCTGGGAGACACCGCCCGCGTTCCCTACGGAAACCGCGGCGCCGAGACCATCCGCCGCTACGCGCTCAACGCCGCGCGCCAGCTCGTCGGCCACAACATCAAGGCCCTGGTCGTGGCCTGCAACACCGCCACCGCCTACGCCCTGCCGGCCCTCCAGGATGCCCTGGAGATCCCCGTCTTCGGTGTCGTCGACCCGGTCGCCACCCTGGCCGCGCGCCGCTCCGCCGGCGGCCACATCGCCATGATCGGCACCCGCGCCACGGTGCGCAGCAACAGCTACACCCGCGCCCTGATGAATCTTCGGCCCGACGCCCACGTCCACCCCATTGCCTGCCCGCTGCTCGTGCCCCTGGCCGAGGAGGGCTGGACCGAGGGTCCGGTCGTCGAGCAGGTGCTTCGCCACTACCTCGAACCGCTGGCCTCCACCCCGGTCGACACCATGATCCTGGGCTGCACCCACTACCCCCTCTTGCACGCCGCCATCGCCTCGGTCGCCACCGAGGTGATGCGCCGCCCGCTTGAACTTCTCGACAGCGCCTCGGCCACCGCCACCGCGCTCCGAGAGACCCTGGCAGCCCTCTCCCTGCACACCCCTTCGACCGACCCCGGCTCCCACCGCTTCCTGCTCACCGATCTGCCCGAAGGTTTTGTCGAGACCGCCTCGCGCTTCTTCGGCCAGTCCGTCGCCGAGCGCTGCGAACACGTCGACATCATCGACTCCTTCGCCACACCCCACGGGTAAGCTATGGCACACCCTCGTTTTTTGTTGCCGGCCATCGTCGCCATCTTCGCCGCCGCGCTGACCTTCGGCGCGGGCTCCACCGCCCACGCCCAGGTCGTCGCCGGGCTCAAAACCGACTACGGCCCCACCGTCGACGCCCCCCTGCGCGAGGCCCTCAATGAGGGCATCCTCGACGCCTTCGACCAGAACTCGCTCTACAGCTACATCCCCGCCGACCGCGTGCGCTCCCAGCTCAACCCGGTGGTGCGCGACTGCTTCACCGCCGACTGCCTCATCCGCGCCGGAGAGGCCACCGGCGCCCAGGCCGGCCTGCGCCTGATCGTGCGCGAAGAAGGCCAGATCTACGACTGGTCGCTCGAGATCTTTGAGCTTCAGGAGGGCACAGCCCTCGTCGAAGATCGCGGCGTCTGCGAGCTCTGCGGCCGCGCCGAGGTCGTCAACCAGGTGCGCACAGCGATCATCGCCAACCTGGCCACACTCGACCTGAGCGATCGCGGCGCCCCGCCCCGCGCCGAGGCCCTGGACACCGGCACCACCCGGGCCGCCACCCCCGGCCAGAAACGCCTGCGCATCAGCGTGGTGCCCGCCGACACCCGCATCCTCCTCAACGACGAGGAGGTCGGCCAGGGCGAGGTTACCCTGGAGGTGGAGCCCGGCCAGCAGGAGCTGCGCTTTGCCTCCGAGACTCACCGCGACCTGCGCGAGACGATCATCGTCAGCGAGTCCTCCCCCGAGCTCATCATGCTGCGCGTGCACTTAAGCGGCGCCCCCGCCCCGCAGCGCATGGTGGTCACCCGCGGCGACGGCTTCGTCGACCATATCGAAGACAAACGCCTGGCCTACGGCTGGGCGGGCGTGGGCGCCGGCGCCCTCTTCACCGTGGCCGGCATCCTGCTCATCTCCCAGGACGGCGATCCGACCTGCGAGGAGGGCACCGCCTATTCGCGCTGCCCCACCCTCTACAACACCGCGCCGATGGGCGTGACCTTCACCGTCCTGGGCACCACCGCCATGGCCGCCGGTGCCGTGCTGCTGACCTGGCCGCTGCTCGCTGGTGAGGCCGAAGAAGCCGACCCGGTTAGCCTCAATGTGGGCCCGGCCCTGGGCCGGGGCTTTGCCGGACTGCGCCTGGGCGGTCGATTCTAAACCCCTGATTTCACTTAACGTTTCGCCAGAAACATCTCACAAACCTCCCTTCTCAGCCGCGCGTCCCACCGGGGAGCAACGCTTTCAACGAGGTGCGAAACACCTCCCAGCTCTCATCCACCCACAACGCCTGCCCCCGGGCCAGGGGCTCCCAGCCCGGCCCCACCCCGGGGGTCGGCGCGCTGCTCACCAGAACCGCCCGAAACCTCTCCCGTGCCACGCGCTCGACCCGCTCCTGGCTGCGGCGCTCGTCGTTGACATCCAACCCCCGGACCACCCGCACATAGAGGGGTTGGTCCACCGCCAGCGCGATCAACCCCCGGTCGCGCGCGGCCACCGCCGCGCCCCCCTTCTCCGCGCCCGGCGCCAGCGCCCCTTCCAACAGACCTCGCGCGCGCACCAACGCATCGGCCATCGCCCCGGCCGCCTCCCGCCAGCGCTCCCGCTCGGTGGCCCGCTTCCACACCCGCTCCATCGACGCATACGCCGAAAAAAACATCACCTCGGCCAGCGCCCGACCTCCCAGCCGCTGGCGAAGATGCTCGGGCACCTGTTCACGCAGCGCCGCGTACGCCCCCTCATCATCCGGGCCAAACCCCTCCTGGGCCCACACCCACGCCCCGGCCCGAAAGGGCTGCAAGGCGCTGGCCGCAAGCCGCCCCTCCTGCTGCGCCCGCACGTGCGCCACCACCGCCCGACTCGGCACATCGGCGAGCAGCGCCCCCAGAGCGACGCCCGCAGCACGCTTGCCGGGTTGCTTGCGCACCAGGGTGCGCCCCCCCTGCGCCCAGGCCAGCCCCAGCCCTGCGCGCTCGTTGGGCGCCACCTGCCCGAGCACCTCCTCACACCCGGCCATCAGCTCCCCGCTGAGGCTGTCGTCGCTGCACACGTACGCAAAAAGTTGTCCCATCGCTCACTCCCGGGCCACGTCCCCGCCAACTCGCCACTCTTCTAAAGATGCGCATCACAGCCGCGCTGCCCAGCCCGAAGCTGATGACAAAGCCCGCGCCCTGTGGAATCCTCCCCTCGCCGCGCCCCTGAGCGCGCGCTTAACTTTTTGACGGGAACCCCCTATGCACCCCGCGCATCCACGACGTCTCGCCAGGCTCATCGCGCTGACCGCCGCGCTGCTCACCGGCTGCTTCGTCAACGGCGGACAGCCCTACACCACCTCCGATCAGGCGCGCCCTCCCGCCGAGATCGCCCGCGAGGCCTGCGCCCGCGGCGATCTTGCGACCTTCGAGACGATGGCCGCGCGCAGTGACGATCCCGCGTTGCAATGCCCCGAGACCTCCCACGCCGAAGCCGAGCCCGACGAAAGCTCATCGCCCTGATCGGCTCGCCACACCCTCTCGCATTCTGACCTCCACAACTTCGGAACCTCCCCATGACTCAGCTCCCCTACCGCGCCGTCGTCCTCGACATCGAAGGCACCACCACGCCGATCACCTTTGTGTACGACGTCCTCTTCCCCTACGCCCGCGAGCGCGTCGCCGAATTCTTGAGCAACAACCTCGACAACCCCGAGGTCCAGCGTGACCTCGAACTCTTGCGCGAGCAGGCTCAGGAAGACGCCGCAGGCGACTTCCCCAACGCCCCGCAAGTCCCGGCCGACGCTGCCGGAAACGCACTGGTCGAAGCCGCCGTCACCAACATCCACTGGCAGATGGACGCCGACCGCAAGACCACCGCCCTCAAATCCCTCCAGGGCAAGATCTGGAAAGACGGCTACGCCGCCGGAACCCTCGTCGCCTCGGTCTACCCGGATGTCTTCGACGCGCTTGAGCACTGGCAATCCCTTGAGCTCCCCGCCTACATCTACTCCTCCGGCAGCATCGCCGCCCAGAAGCTCCTCTTCGGTCACACCGAAAAAGGCGACCTGCGCCCCCAGCTCGCCGGATACTTCGACACGACCACCGGCCCCAAAAAGAACGCGCAGAGCTACCTGGACATCGCCCACCTGATTCACCAGGCCCCCGAAGACGTGGTCTTTGTCACCGACAACCTCGATGAGGCCAACGCCGCGGCTGACGCCGGCATGCAGACGCGCATCGCTCTGCGCCCGGGCAACGCCCCCTTGCCCGAACACGACCACCCCACCCTCACCAGCTTCGACGCCCTCTTCGAAGCCTGAAACGCCGCACCATCACGCACAAAAAAGCGCCGGGAGCTCTCCCGGCGCTTTTTTCATTCAGGCAACATCGTCGCTCACTCGCTCACAGGAGCCTCACTGGCCGGAGCATCACCCGCCGGAACATCACCGGCAGGCGTCTCACCCGCCGGCACCTGCGTCGCCGGGGCCGAGGTGCCCAGCGGAAGATCGGTGCCCAGGCGACGGGCCTGCCACTCGACCTCTCCCGAGGTCAAAAGGCCGCCCACAAACTCCGAGACGCCGGCGTGCGCCCGCACAAGCCCGCTATCCACCGGCTGACCGCTGACCTCGGCCACCGCCGCCGAGGGCCAATAGCCGTAATGCGAGAGCGTCTCCCCGGCCAGGTTCGGCATCGGCGCCACAAGCCCCACCACGCCCAGCAACGAGATCCCCAGCACCCAGTGGCGGTAGGCCCCGCGCTGAACTTTGTTTTTCACAATCGCGGGGATCCCGAACACAAACATCGTGACCACCGCCGCGATCAACCATCCGGCAGAAATAAGAGGCGCTAAAAAGGCCCCGAGCACCCACCAGAAGATCATCGCCGGCCCGTACCACAACGCCACACGCCCCATCGCCCGGGCGGCCCGCTGCCCGAACCCACGCTCGCCCTCGGCCTTCATCTTCGCTTCGGCTTTGGCCTGCTTCTCGGCGGCTTTTGCGTCCTGCGCGGCCTGACGCTCGGCCTCTTTCGCCGCCGCAGCCTCGGCGCGCTCGGCCTCTTTTTGCTGGCGCTTCTGCTCGCGACGCTCCTTCCAGCTGAGCTTTTCCTCCTTCGCATTCGAAGCGTCCGCGCCCCCCTTCTCGGGCTCATCGGCCAGCACCAGATCGCTCTCTTTGGCCAGCTTCTCAAACTCCGCCGCAAAGGGATCTTCGGCACGCTCGGCCGTCGCCGTCTTCACTTTCGCCGTGGCGCGCGACTCCGCATCTTCTTCCAGCGACGCTAAGAAGGCCTCCAGATCCTCATCGCCCCCCTCCCCGGCATCCGCCGCCGGAGCTTTTGCGCCCTTGTCGCCTCCCGAAGATCCCGAAGACGCGCGCCCCTCCAGGTCGCGCAGCAACGCCGCGTACTCATCGTCGTTCAACTCTTGATCTTTATCGCTCATCGTTGCTCCTCAGCGTCATTTGGCCCTCGCCACAAGGCACAGCCCCCTTCAAAACTACGGATCTTCTCGCCAGCATCAACCGGCCACACCTGTCCAACACCCCGCTCCCTCAAACACATCAACAAAGCCGGCGGGTCACCCCTTCCTTCCAGCAGCCCCCGCCCTGAACAAAAAACGCCGGCGGCGGCCCTCACTCTCAAGGTCCGCCGCCGGCGCGTCAGGCTCATACCACCCGGCTCACAGCCGGGCGTTGCAGCTCAGGGAGCGATCACTCCCCGGCGGCCATCTCTTCATCAAGCGTCCCGAAGCGACGGCGGATATCTTCCGGAAGCTCCTCCGGCGAATCCACCTTATGGCGCAGCTTCTGGTACTGGGTGGCACCGGTACCGGCCGGAACCAGGCGACCCATGATGACGTTCTCTTTAAGACCGCGCAGGTAGTCGACCTTGCTCGCCAGCGAAGCCTCGGTGAGCACCTTGGTGGTCTCCTGGAAACTCGAGGCCGAGATGAAGCTCTCGGTCGAGAGCGAGGCCTTGGTGATCCCCAGCAGAAGATCCTGACCGACCGCCGGGCGACCGCCCTTCTCGACGAGCTTACGGTTGACCGCTTCAAACTCCGAGCGCTCCACCTGCTCATCGGTCAGGAAGTCGCTGTCGCCAACTTCCACAATGCGCACCTTACGCAGCATCTGACGCACGATCACTTCGATGTGCTTGTCGTTGATGCCGACGCCCTGCAGTCGGTAGACCTCCTGGATCTCGTCGACGATGTACTTCGCCAGATCCTTGCGGCCCTTGACCTTGAGGATGTCGTGGGGGTTCTCCGAGCCCTCCATCAGCGCCTCACCGGCACGCACGCGGTCCCCTTCAAGCACGGTGATGTGCTTGTTCTTGGGAATCTTGTACGCCTTCTCCTCACCCACGTCCGGGGTGACGATGACGGTGCGCTTGCCCTTGGTCTCGCGACCGAAGGAGACGATGCCGTCAATCTCGCTGATGATCGCCTGCTCTTTGGGCTTACGGGCCTCAAAGAGCTCGGCAACACGGGGCAGACCACCGGTAATATCCTTGTTCTTGGTGGTCTCGCGCGGGACCTTCGCCAGAATCTGACCCGGCTCCACAGGCTGCCCTTCGTTGACGAAGAGCGCCGCGCCGGCGGTCAAAAACTGCGTCGAGAGGACCTTGCCGCCCTTCTTATCTTCGCGAACGACGATCTTCGGGCGCACGCTGGAGTCGCGGCTCTCAATGATGACCTTACGCGAGAGACCGGTGTCCGCATCGACGCGCTCCTCCATGGAGACGCCTTCGATGATGTCTTCGTAGCGCACCAGACCGGCCACGTCGGTGATCACCGGCGTCGCAAAGGGCTCCCACTCCGCCAGCGTCGCGCCCTGCTCAATCGCTTCGCCGTCGCTGAAGTAGAGACGCGCACCGTAGACCAGCGGGTAACGCTCACGCTCACGGCCCTCACCGTCCACAATCGAGACCTCCCCGTTACGGGTCATCACGATGTTGACCTTGGTGCCGTTCTCATCGCGCTCGACCAGACGCACGTTGACCAGCTTGACCTTACCGCTGAAGCGAACCTCGTGGGCGGACTGCTCAACGCGAAGCGAGCTAATACCACCGATGTGGAAGGTACGCATCGTCAGCTGGGTACCCGGCTCACCAATCGACTGCGCGGCGATCGTGCCCACCGCCTCACCGACGTTGACCAGGCGACCACGCGCCAGATCGCGGCCGTAGCAGCGCACACACACGCCATTCTCAGACTGGCAGGTCAGCGTGGAGCGCACGCGCACCTTCTCGATGCCGGCGTCCTCAATGGCCTCGGCCACGTCCTCTTCGATCGTCTCGTTGGCGTCGACCAGGATGTCGTCGTTATGATCCCAGACCGGCTCCAGCGCCACACGACCCAGCAGGCGATCCTTCAGCGACTCGATCACCTCGCCGCCCTCATAGAGCGCGGTCAGGTCGATGCCGTCGAGCGTGCCGCAGTCAAACTCGATGACCACGCAGTCGTTGGCCACGTCGACCAGACGACGGGTCAGGTAACCGGAGTTTGCCGTCTTCAGCGCCGTATCGGCCAGACCCTTACGGGCACCGTGCGTCGAGATGAAGTACTCGAGGACGGTAAGACCTTCACGGAAGTTCGCCGTAATCGGCGTCTCAATAATCGCACCGGAGGGCTTGGCCATAAGACCACGCATCCCGGAGAGCTGACGCATCTGCTGGGCCGAACCACGCGCCCCGCTGTCCGCCATAATGAAGACCGGGTTAAAGGACTTGCTGACCTCTTCGGCCCCGGTGAGCTTGTCGACGAACTTCTGCGTCGAGATCTCCTGCGACATCTGGCTGGCGACCTCTTCGGTGGCGTTGGCCCAGATATCGACGACCTTGTTGTAGCGCTCACCGTCGGTGATCAGACCCTCGGTGTACTGCGCCTGGATCTCGTTGACCTCTTCGCGCGCCGCGTCGACGACCGTCCACTTGTTGCCCGGGATCTCCATATCGCCGATCGAGACGGAGATGCCCGCGATCGTCGCATAGGTGTACCCGATGGTACGGATCGCATCGGCCACCAGAACCGTCATCTTGTTGCCGGCCAGGCGGTAGCAGGTGTCCACCACGTTGGCCAAAGCCTTCTTGGTCAGCGAGCGGTTCACCAGCGCGAAGGGAAGCTCCTTCGGGATGATCTCGTAGAAGAGCACGCGACCACAGGTCGTCTCCACGATCTCGCCCTCATGACGCACGCGGATCTTCGCGAGCAGGTCGAGCTGACCGGAGTCATGGGCCATGCGCACTTCTTCGAAGTTCGCATACAGACCGGCGATCGCTCGGCCCTTCTCATCTTCGCGGTAGCAACCGCGCGCGAAGGGGCGCTCGCTGGTCATGTAGTAGCAACCCAGGACGATATCCTGCGTCGGCACGATGATCGGCCCGCCGTTGGCCGGCGAGAGGATGTTGTTGGTGCTCAAAAGGAGCACACGCGCTTCCATCTGCGCTTCGAGCGAGAGCGGCACGTGCACGGCCATCTGGTCACCGTCGAAGTCGGCGTTGTACGCAACGCAGACCAGCGGGTGAATCTGAATGGCCTTACCTTCAATGAGCACCGGCTCAAACGCCTGGATACCCAGACGGTGCAAGGTCGGCGCGCGGTTGAGCAGCACCGGGTGCTCCTTGATCACCTCATCGAGCACGTCCCAGACCTCCGAGCGCTCCTGCTCGACCATCTTCTTGGCGCTCTTGATCGTGGTAACGTAACCCTTCTCTTCGAGACGGTTGTAGATAAAGGGCTTGAAGAGCTCGAGCGCCATCTTCTTGGGAAGACCGCACTGGTGCAGCTTCAGGGTCGGACCGGCCACGATGACCGAACGACCCGAATAATCGACTCGCTTACCCAGAAGGTTCTGGCGGAAGCGACCCTGCTTGCCCTTGATCATGTCCGAGAGCGACTTGAGCGGACGCTTGTTCGGACCGGTGATCGTCTTGCCGCGGCGACCGTTATCAAAGAGCGCGTCGACCGCTTCCTGGAGCATCCGCTTCTCGTTGCGGATGATGATCTCCGGGGCGTGCAGGTCGAGCAGGCGCTTGAGACGGTTGTTGCGGTTGATCACCCGGCGGTACAGGTCGTTGAGATCGGAGGTCGCAAAGCGGCCCCCGTCCAGCGGCACCAGCGGGCGAAGATCGGGCGGAAGCACCGGGATAACATCCAGGATCAGCCACTCGGCAAGGTTCTGCGAGTCGCGCACCGCCTCGACGATCTTGAGGCGCTTGGCGATCCGCTTGCGCTTGGCCTGGCTGGTCGCCTCTTTCATCTCCGCGCGCAGCTCTTCGGCGATGCGCAGGATGTCGAGCTCGGCCAGAAGATCCTTGATGGCGTCGGCGCCCATGCGCGCCTCAAACACATCGCCGTACTCTTCGAGGTACTGCATGTACTTCTGCTCGGAGAGCACCTCACCCTTGGTCAGCGGCGTAAAGCCGGGGTCGGTGACGATGTACGCCACGCAGTAAAGGACCTTCTCCAGATCCTTGAGCGTGATGTCGAGCAGGTTACCGATACGCGAGGGCAGGCTCTTCAAGAACCAGATGTGCGCCGTCGGCGTGGCCAGGTTGATGTGCCCCAGGCGCTCACGACGCACCTTGGACTGGATCACCTCCACACCACACTTCTCGCAGACCACACCGCGGTGCTTCATGCGCTTATACTTGCCGCAGATGCACTCGTAGTCTTTGACCGGACCGAAAATCTTGGCGCAGAAGAGGCCGTCGCGCTCCGGCTTAAAGGTGCGGTAGTTGATCGTCTCGGGCTTTTTAACTTCGCCGTGACTCCACTCGCGGATCTTCTCCGGGCTGGCGATTCCAACCCGGATCGCGCTGAAGCTTAACGGGTCTTTGGGCTTTTCGAAGAAGCTGAAGATATCTTTCAAGGTACCCTCCTTCAGGGACTCAAGAGGTACATACGATCATCGTCGTTGAGCGCCGGGAGCTCAGGCTCCCGGCGTTCCTGCGCTCGGCACTTACGCCACGTCTTCGAGAAGCTCGACGTTGAGGCAGAGCGAGTGGAGTTCTTTGATCAACACGTTGAAGCTCTCCGGCAGACCCGGATCCAGCGAGAAGTCACCCTTGACGATCGACTCGTAGATGCGCGTACGACCCTGCACATCATCGCTCTTCACCGTCAGGAATTCCTGCAGGGTGTAGGCGGCGCCGTAAGCCTCAATGGCCCAGACCTCCATCTCACCCAGACGCTGACCGCCGAACTGCGCCTTACCACCGAGCGGCTGCTGGGTCACAAGGCTGTAGGGCCCGATCGAGCGAGCGTGAATCTTATCATCAACAAGGTGGTGCAGCTTGAGCACGTACATCACACCCACGGTCACCGGGCTATCAAAGGCCTCGCCGGTGCGACCGTCGTAAAGGATGGACTGACCGCTGATATCGAGGTCGGCCAGCTCCAGCATCTCGCGGATCTCGCTCTCCGGCGCCCCGTCGAAGACGGGCGTCGCCATGTGCACGCCGCCCTTCATCGAGCGGGCGAACTCCAGGAGGTTCTCGTCATCCACATCGTTGATGATCTGGCGAGTCTCCTCGTCTTTGAACGCGCTCAGCAGGTACTCGCGAAGGTTTTCCGGCTTCTGCATCTCCTCGAGCATCTCGGTGATGCGCACGCCCAATCCGCGAGCGGCCCAGCCCAGGTGCGTCTCAAGGATCTGACCGATGTTCATACGGCTGGGAACACCCAGCGGGTTGAGCACCACGTCGACCGGCGTGCCGTCTTCCAGGAAGGGGAGGTCCTCTTCGGGGAGGATGCGGCTGATAACACCCTTGTTACCGTGGCGACCGGCCATCTTATCGCCGACCTGAAGCTTGCGCTTCACAGCCACGTACACCTTGACCATCTTGATGACGCCCGGAGGCAGGTCGTCGCCCTTACGCGCCTTGGCGATCTTGTCGCCGTAGTTGGTGCGGATGACGAGGATCTGGTCTTCGACGTCGCCCAGGATCTGCATGAGCTTCGAGGAGGTGTCCTCATCGATGTCGAAGTCCGCCCAGTAGCGGCGCGGCACCTCGTTGAGCACCTTCTCGGTGAGCTTGGTGCCACCCTGAACGAGCACCTGGCGCGACTCGTCGACCAGGTCGCTGCGGGTCTTCTTGCCGCCGAGGATGTCGCGCATCTTGCGATACGCCGCGTCGCGAAGGATGCGGATCTCGTCGTTCTGATCCTTGAGCAGCTTCGCCTCTTCGGCGTCTTCAATCGCGATGGTGCGCTCATCTTTCTCAGCACCTTCGCGGTAGAAGACCTGCGCACCAATGACGGTGCCCGAGGTGCCCGGGGGCATGCGCAGCGAGGTGTCACGCACATCGCCGGCCTTCTCACCGAAGATCGCGCGAAGCAGCTTCTCTTCCGGCGAGAGCTGCGACTCACCCTTGGGCGTGATCTTACCGACGAGGATGTCGTCGGAGGTCACTTCCGCGCCGATGCGCACAATCCCGGCCTCATCGAGGTCGGCCAGCGCCTCTTCGCCCACGTTGGGGATATCGCGGGTGATCTCTTCGGGCCCCAGCTTGGTGTCGCGGGCCGTGGCCTCGTACTCCTCGATGTGCAGCGAGGTGAACCAGTCTTCTTTGACCAGTCGCTCACTCAGAAGGATGGAGTCCTCGAAGTTGAACCCGTTCCAGGGCATGAAGGCGACCACGCAGTTCTGACCCAGCGCCAGCTCCCCACGCTCGGTGGAGGGGCCGTCGGCCAGGATCTCGCCAGCCTCAACGCGGTCACCCACGTCGACCAGCGGACGCTGGTTAAAGCAGGTGCCCTGGTTGGAGCGGGTGAACTTGAGCAGGTTGTAGATGTCCGGCTTCACAAAGAGCTGGTCACCGGTGTCATCGGGGCGCACCACGATACGATCGGCGCCGCAGCTCTCCACCACACCGGCGTGCTTCGCCACGATGGTGATGCCGGAGTCGCGCGCGACCGTCCCCTCAATGCCGGTTCCGACCAGCGGGGAGCGCGAGCGCATCAGCGGCACCGCCTGACGCTGCATGTTCGAGCCCATCAGCGCGCGGTTGGCGTCATCGTTTTCCAGGAAAGGAATCAGGCCGGCACCCACGCTCACAAGCTGGTTGGGCGAGACGTCCATCAGCGTGACCTGCTCCGGGAGAACGAAGGTCGGCTCACCGGCATCACGCGCGGCGACCTGCTCGTTGACGAAGCTGCCGTCTTCATTGAGCTCGGCGTTGGCCTGGGCGATGACGTTATTCTCTTCTTCGAGCGCCGAGTAATACCGCACATCCGTCGTGGCTTTGCCGTCGACCACCTTGCGGTAGGGCGTCTCCACAAAGCCGTACTTGTTGATGCGCGCGTAGGTCGAGAGCGACGCGATAAGTCCAATGTTCGGACCTTCGGGGGTCTCAATCGGGCAGATACGGCCGTAGTGGGTGACGTGAACGTCACGCACCTCGAAGCCGGCGCGGTCGCGGGTCAGACCACCCGGTCCCAGAGCCGAGAGGCGACGCTTGTGCGTGACCTCCGAGAGGGGGTTGTTCTGGTCCATGAACTGCGAGAGCTGGCTGGAGCCGAAGTACTCCTTGATCACCGCGCTCACCGGCTTGGCGTTGATCAGGTCGTCGGGCATCAGCGTCTCGATGTCCTGCGAGATGCTCATGCGCTCTTTGATGCCACGCTCCATGCGCACAAGGCCGATGCGGTACTGGTTCTCCAGCAGCTCGCCGACCGTACGCACGCGACGGTTACCCAGGTGGTCGATGTCATCGACGGTCCCGCGGCCGTTACGCAGCTCAATGAGGTAGCGCATCGTCTCGAGGATGTCCTCTTCACGAAGCGTCTGAATGCGCCAGCGATCCAGCTCCTCGGTGACCTCGGCCAGCTCGGCTTCGGCCTCTTCGCGGGCCTTCTTGCTCGACGCCGACTCGATCTTCTCCAGCAGCGCTTTCTCGCGCTCCTCAAGCGGCACCACGATCTCGCGGTGGAACTTGTAGTTGAGCTTCAGACGACCCACGTCCGAGAGATCGTAGCGCTCCGGGTTGAAGAAGAGGTTATCAAAGAGGTTCTGCGCCTGCTCCTGGGTGGGGGGATCGCCGGGGCGAAGACGCTGGTAGATCTCGAGGATCGCGTCTTCGGCGTTGGTGATCTTGTCCACCAGCAGCGTGTTGCGCAGGTAGGGGCCGACGTTGACGTTGTCGATGAAGAGCACGTTGATCGACTCAATGCCGCGCGTCAAAAGCTCTTCAAGCTTGGCCTCGGTGAGCTCTTCGTTGCACTCCACCAGGATCTCGCCGGTCTCCATATCGAAGATATCTTCGGCGGCGACCTTACCGAGCACCTCTTCGAGCGCGATCGGGATGCGCGTCAGGCCGGCCTTGGAGATGCGGCGCGTGGAGCCACGCGTGAACTTCTTGCCCTTCTTGACGAGGACGTTGCCCTCCTCATCGACCACCTCACGCGAGGCGACCTGACCCGGAAGCAGGTCGAGGTTGACGGTCTTGAAGAAGTTCGTCCCCTCCAAAAAGATCTGCTCGGTGTCGTAGTAATAGTTGAGCAGCTCTTCGGTGGAGTAGCCCAGCGCGCGCAAGAGCACGGTGGCCGGCATCTTGCGCTTGCGGTCGATGCGCACGTGCACGATGTCCTTGGCGTCGAACTCAAAGTCGAGCCAGGAGCCGCGGTAGGGGATCACGCGCGCCGAGTAGAGGAACTTACCCGAGGAGTGGCTCTTGCCCTTATCGTGATCGAAGAAGGAGCCCGGCGAGCGGTGCAGCTGGCTGACGATAACCCGCTCGGTGCCGTTGATGATGAAGGTGCCCTTCTCGGTCATCAACGGGATGTCGCCGAAGAAGACCTCTTTCTCTTTGACGTCGCGGATGCTGCGCGTCTCGGTGTCTTCATCCACATCCCAGACGACCAGGCGGATCACCACCTTGACCGGCGCCGCATAGGTCATGCCGCGCGCGATGCACTCGTCGATGTCGTACTTGGGCTTCTCGAGGTTGTAGCTGATAAACTCCAGAGTCGAGGTCTCGTTGAAGTCTTTGATCGGGAAGACGCTTTTGAAGACGCCCTGCAGACCGGTGTCGGTGCGCTCTTCGTGAGGCACGTCGGTCTGAAGGAAATCGTCATAGGAGCGCCGCTGCACTGCGATCAAATTCGGAATGTCGACAATCTTCTTAATCGAACCGTAGTCTTTGCGGACCCGGAAGTTCGACTTGATCGTTAGACCCATCGTCTCTCCTTGGAGTGCTGCCAGAATAGCGATCCACCGCCTCGCAGACCTCATCGGCCCCGAGCTGCGCTTGACGCGCTCGGGTTGCCCTTTGAGTTCCGCAGGACGGTGACATCAATTGCCTGCCTGAAATGTCCAAATCCCGCCCGGCGAGTTAACTCGCCACGAGCGGGTCGCGGTTCACCGCGCCCTACCTCATCCAACCTGTTCTTTGACGTACAAAAAAGGCTCCGCCTTCTTCGAGATCCAGCTCTCTGTGGGTGCCGGGTGTACGCTGGGAGCTCTCGATGCGGAACCTTCTTATCATGTGTGCTGCCGCCGGCGTGTTGGAGGCCGAGCGGTCTGCGCATTTAACGATGTCCAACCCTTCAAACCCCGGGGCACCTTGTGATGAGGCGACCCCTGCCGCACGGACCTCGCGCGGACGCAGGGCGGGTAAGGCGCCGTAGAGTATGAGCGCGCCTTGAGGGTGTCAAGAACAAATGAAGGAATCTGTCAAGGGAAATTTCCCCGGGGACTTACCCCTCAGCCGCGGCGATCGCGCCGAGGGCGCTGGCGACCGCGTCGAGGCTGTCGACGCGCTCCTCGGCGCTGGCTCTGATCATCTGGCCGATCGCCTCGGACAGCTGCGGCCAGGCGATCGCCTCGCGCCGCTTTGCCCAGATCTCATCGATCTGCAAGAGATCGCCCATCCCCTCAAAGAGGCGCTCCAGGGTGAGCAGCTCGTAGAGGATCGCGCCCAGCGAGAAGATGTCCACGCGATGATCATAAGGCTCGCCCATCCACAGCTCCGGAGCGCGGTAACCCTCGGTGCCGATGCTGTTGAGCTCGTCGGAGATCGACTCCAGCTGCTGGATGCGGGCAAAGTCGAAGTCGGCGATCTTAAAGGGTACCCGCGCGCTGGACCGGGTCATGTAGATCACCCCGGGGTGCAGGTTGCGGTGGATGATGCCGGCCTGATGAATGCTTGTGATCGCCTCGACCAGCGCCGAGGCCAGAGCGAGGCGGCGGTCGAGCTTCCAGCCGTGCTCGCGGGCGCGCTCCAGATAGGTGCCCAGGGTTCGGGAGCCCACGTACTCGCTGATCATGTAGAAGATCAGCTCATCATCCTGGTCCCGCACCATGTCGTAGGAGCTCGCCACGTACGGGTTATCATCGAGCACCGAGAGCGCCTCGGTGTCGCGCACCGCTCGCGCCAGCTCGGCCTGCTGACGCTCGGCCTCACCGAGCAGATCCATGGTGTAGGCTTTGATGCGCACCTTGCCGCGGCTCTTCACGTAGCGATGTTGCCCCAGGTATTCGCGCCAGTGACGGTGGCCGACCTGGAGCTCTTTCTCAATCTCGTAGGCGTCGATCGTCACCCGATGTTTGAGGGCATTGGCACGGGGCACAATCACATCGACCACCGCCTTTCGCAGCCGCTCGTCGTGCAAGGGGCCGGGGCCCTGCTCGCGCAAAAGATCCAGATCGACAAAGTAACCGTAGATCTCGTCGGGCTGCACCACATGGCGGCGCTGGGCTTCGGGCAGCGTCAGATCCTCCACCGGGCGAGGAAAGAGCACCACTGGCGAGCAGAAGATCGAGGCGTCCAGCCCCCCGACGCCCTCGGAGATGAACTGGCGCAGCGCTTTGGTCTTGCGCTCCAGATGCGTCAGCGGGTTATCCAGCGTGGCCCAGGGCGTCTTCCAGCGGCCCGCAGCCCCCTCAATCGGACCGCTCCAGCCTTTGATCTCCACCGCGTAGATGCCGTGCTCACCAATGACCACCGCATCGAACTCCAGGGAGTTGCGGCGCCCCTTGAGGCGAAGATCGAAGTTGCCAATCACCACGTAATGCTCCGGGAGCAGATCACGCAGAAGCCGCATCCCCTCGGTCTCGGCATCGTTGGCCGGAGCGCCAATCGGGATATAAGTTGCCATACGTAAGTGGTCGTCTGGGGGGTATCTCGTAGCCCGACACGCGGGTCGGGCGGCTCGTCGCATACGTCGCAAAAGAAGGTCCCGACGGAGCGAAGACGCGTTCTCGCTCAGGGGCCGTAGAGTTTGCCCCGTCGCGGGGAGAAGTCAAAAGCCCTTTTTGATCGAATTGTAACAAAAAAGCACCGAAACCACCTCTCAGGAGCCCGATGCAACCCCTGACACTGCTGATTATTGGCGCCCAGACCTACGCGGGCATGGAGGTCGCCCGGCTGGGACGGGCGATCGGCCATCGGATCATCGCGGTACGCGAGGGGGGAGCCCCCCCGGTGGATGCGCCCTGGGTGGCCGGCGTGCAGTGGGAAGACGCCGCGGGGTTAGGACCAGCCCGTGAGATCACGCACGCGCCGCATGCGCTGATCTACTGCGCCACGACCTACTTCGATGACGCCGAAGGTCGACTGGAGCGCCAGAACGTTGCGCTGTTGCGGGGGCTTATCGAAGCGCCGGGGTTGGCCGCAAGCCGCGTGGTTTACCGCTCCGCGGCGCCCACGCCTGTGGTGCCCTCGGCCTATCTCGAGAGCACGCGCCGCGCCGAGGCGCTGCTCAAAGATCGCCACCCCGATCATGTCAGCCTGCGCCTGCCCCTTCTTTACGGAAGCGATCGCCTGGACAGCGTGCTCGGCGCGGCGATCGTGGGGCTCTTCGCCAGCCTGCACCCCACGCGTTTTGCGCCCCCGATGCGGGTGGAGACGGCCGCCATCGCCTTATTGCGCGCGGCTCTGGAGCCCGAGCACCGGGGCGTGCTCCACGCCACCGAGGTCGCCACCCTGGGAGACGCACTCTACGCCCAGGCCCGTTGATCACGCAGAGGCCACGCTTTGACTTGCGCCCGGGGCCGCTTTATGCAAAAAGCCCCAACCGCAAGGCCCCTCTCACGCTCTGGTCTTGCATTCGAGCGGCGCCGTCCCTATGGTATGCGCCCTTTGCTGCCGATTCGAGCAGCGTGCTGGCTGGCTCGACGCACCTATAGCACTACACCCTTTTGGATGGGTCGCCTGACGTCACTCCGACGCCGACCCAGAAACGACAACGCACCCGTGGATAGAATCGACTATGGCTCGTTATACTGGACCGCGCCTTCGTATCGCCCGTCGCCTCGGCACTGACCTGCCGGGCCTGACCCGTAAGCTTGCTGACCGCCGCCCTTACCCGCCGGGACAACACGGCCAGGGCCGCCAGCGCTTCAGCGAGTTCAAGAAGCAGCTCTATGAGAAGCAGAAGCTGCGCTACAACTACGGCCTGAGCGAAGGCCAGCTTCGTAACCTCTTTGTGGAAGCGCAGCGCTCCAAAGACCCGGCCGGCCTTGTGCTGCTGCGTCTTCTCGAGCAGCGCCTCGACAACGTGGTCTTCCGCCTGGGTCTGGCCCCGACCATCCCGGCGGCTCGCCAGCTGGTCGTGCACGGTCACGTGGTCGTCGACGGCAAGAAAGTCGACCGCCCCAGCTACCGCGTCGAGCCCGGCCGCGAGATCTCGGTCCGCGCCAAGAGCCGCGACCTCAACATCGTTCAGGAATCGGTGGCCCAGCCCACCCTGCGCATGCCCGGCTACCTGAGCTTTGACGCCAAGACCCTCACCGGTCGGATGCAGGCGCTGCCCAGCCGCGAAGACATCCCGGTGCAGGTCCAGGAGAACCTGGTCGTCGAGTACTACTCGCCGCGCCTCTGATTCTCGCAGCATCGCGCCCCGCCATCTGGCGGGGCGTTTGTTTTTGGACGTACGATCAGGCGCGAGCGCGACCCCTTCTCTCGGGGACGCCTCGCGTTCTGGCGTTTTGGAGGAGCTGCTATGCGTCTGATGCCTCTGGGTGGCCTTCTGGCCGCCCTGCTCGTCTTCGCCCCGGTGGCCTGCGGCACGGGCCCTGCCCCGCGCCCGGTCGACCAGAAGGAACAGCTCAGCGCGGAGGCCACCGCGCGTGCCGCCGGCGAGCGCACCCGCGAAGGTCAGGAGGGCCTGATCTATGCGTCGAGCGATGCTCCTGCCGAGTCCCAGGCCGAGGATGTTCAGGCGCAACAAGGCGAAGAGGCTGTTTTGACCTCCACCTCCGAGCTCCGACTGCGCTTTGATGAGGAGGGCCGGCTCGTGATCGACGACCAACCTCTCGATCTGAGCTTTGAGGCGCCTGAGGACGCCGAAGCATCCGAAACCACCGGGGACGCCACCGAGGCGATGCGCCGCACGGAGAGCCACGATGCGCTGGTCGCCGCGCTCACCGAGGCCCTCACTGGCCTGGAGCCCGCCGATCGCCTGCGCATCCTCATCACGCCGCCCGCGGCGCCGCAGCGCTTCGACGTGCTCTTTGCGGCGATCGGGCGCGTGGTCGCCGAGGTCACCGTGCCCGTTGAGGTTCACGTCACCCCCGCCCCCTGAGCGCGTGTGAAGGTCCTGCTCTTATCGGCGTACCACGCGCAGAGCCACGCCCAGTGGGCGCGCGGGCTGGCGGAGAACCTTGAGGGCATCGAGGTGGACATCCGCGCGCTTCCACCGCGTCATTTTCCCTGGCGGGTGCGCGGCAACGCGCTGAGTTTCGCGGCCGACCCCTCCTTTGATGCGGCTGAATACGAGGCGTTGCTGGTCACCTCGATGGTCGATCTGGCCACGCTGCGTGGCCTGCGCCCCGAGCTCTGCCAGCTGCCCACGGTCGTTTATTTTCACGAAAACCAGGCCGTCTATCCGCTCAAAGAGAGCCGCGATCGCGCCCACTACATCATCACCAACCTGTATACGGCGATGGCCGCCGACCGGGTGATCTTCAACTCTCCCTATAACCTGCGCACCTTCTTTGAGGGGACTGAGACCTTCCTCAAGAAGATGCCCGACGGCGTGCCCGAGGACGCCCTCGACAGCTTGAAAGAACGCGCGCAGGTGCTCCCGGTACCGCTCCCCGACGCGCTCTTCGACCCTGGCGCGCCGCTGCCCTCCGAACCCGATCCGCGTCGCCCGCTGCGCCTGGTGTGGAACCACCGCTGGGAGCACGACAAAGATCCCCGCGTCTTCTTTGAGGCCCTCTTTGCGCTCGACGCGCAAAACGTAGCCTTCCGCCTGGTGGTGCTCGGCCAGCGTTTTCGCAACGCGCCGCCGATCTTCGCTGAGGCCCGACAGCGCCTCGCTCACCGCATCGATCATTTCGGCTACGCCGAGCATCGCGCCGACTACCTGCGCTGGCTCCGAGGCGACGACGTCGTCGTCTCCACCGCTCGTCATGAGTTTCAGGGGCTGGCCGTTCAGGAGGCCGTCGCGCTGGGCTGCCGCCCCCTTCTGCCCGATCGGCTGGCCTACCCGGACTTTTTCGATGCGCGCTGGCTCTACCTCTCCCACGACGATCACCAGACCCAGCGCAACGCGCTTGTTGAGGCGCTCAAACCTCTCCTCAACGATCCCGAAGGCGCGCGAAAATCATCGCCACCCGATCTTTCAAGCTTGCGCTGGGGGCAGAAAAGATGGGACTACACGCAGTTGTTAAAATCTCTTAACTGACTTTTTTTGCAGCTCGTGGTGCGCATCATTGTGCCACTTCGCAAATGGATGGTGTGCCGCCGGCCTCGCCAGGGCGGCGTTCTTCCCTCTTACATTCAGGTCTGCCATGTCGGATGTGCTCTACGCTGTCGATGGATCGATCGCCCGCATCACCCTCAACCGCCCCGAGGCCCGAAACGCCTTCTCGGACGCCATGATCAAAGGCATCACCGAGAGCCTTGATGAGGCCGAGTTCGACCCCGAGGTGCGCGTGGTGGTGATCCGCGGGGAAGGCTCGGCCTTCTGCGCCGGTGGCGATCTGAAAGCGATGCGCGATCACAGCGGGATGTTCTCCGGCGATCCGGTGGAGCTTCGCCAGCGCTACCTGCGCGGGATGCAGACTCTGCCGCGTCGTTTCGACAGCTTTGAGAAGCCGACCATCGCCCAGATCAACGGGGCGGCGATCGGCGCCGGGCTGGGGCTGGCGCTGATGTGCGATCTTCGGGTGAGCGCGCAGCGCGCCAAATTCGGCTCGACCTTCGCCAAAGTGGGGCTCATCCCGGGTGACGGCGGCGCCTACCTGCTCACGCGCACCGTAGGCTTTAGCAAAGCGCTGGAGCTGATCCTCACCGCGCGCGTCATCGACGCCGAGGCGGCGCTCAAGATCGACATGGTTCACGAGGTCGTCGCCAACGACCAACTTCAGGCCCGGGTCGACGTGCTCGCCAGTGAGATCGCCGCGCTGCCCCCCAAGGCGGTGCGCATGGCCAAGACCGCCCTCTACCGCAGCGTCAACCGCGACCTGGAGAGCGCGCTGCATATCACCGCCGCCCTGCAGGGGCTGATTCAGAGCACGCAGGAACACGAAGACGCCGTCGAGTCTCTGCTCGGCGCGATTCAAAGCCGCAAGGAGTCGTGATGCGTCTGACCGGACCCGCGCTCACGCTCGCCAGGCGCGCCGCCGAAACTCCGGCCGGCGCGCTGCTCTTACGCCGGCAGGCGCTGAGCGACTTTGGCATCGACCGCCTCCTCGATCTTCCCCCGAGTGAACGCGGCCCGCTGCGCTTTGACCCCCAGCCCCTGCACCCCACCCGCAAGCGCGGCTGGCAGGATCAGCAGCTCGGACGTCCCGCCAGCACGCCGGGTCGCACCACCACCGCGATGCTTCGCGACGCCTTTAAACAAGGCGACACCTCCCCGGTGGAGGTGCTTCAGAGCATCCAGCACCAGCTCGGCGCGCGTCGCCTCGGCCAGGCGGCGCACTCCCCCTTTGTCTGCACGGATTTTGAACGCGCCATGGAAGCGGCCCACGCCAGTCAGGAGCGATGGGCGCGCGGCGAGCCGCTTGGCGAGCTCGATGGCATCCCGATGCCGATCAAAGATCAGGTGGAGATGGAGGGCCTTCCGCTTCGCTGCGGCACCCGTTATTTCAGCGAGGTCGCCCGCCGCGACGCCTTTGTGGTGGAAGCCTTACGCCTCGAAGGTGCCCTTCTCTACGGACGCACGCACACCACCGAGTGGGGCATGAACCCCTCGGGCTTCTCGCCACATTTTGCGATGCCGCGCAACGTCTACAGCTCCCAGCATGGCGCCGGGGGCTCCTCGACGGGGTCCGGGGTCGCCGTCGCCCTGGGGCTGGCGCCGGTGGCGCTGGGCTCGGACGGAGGCGGCTCGATCCGCATCCCCTCAGCACTCAACGGTCTTCTGGGCATCAAACCGACTTTCGGGCGCATCAGCCGCAGCGGCGACGCCTTCGGCGCGGGCACGGTCTCGTCGATGGGGCCGCTGGGTCAGTCCACCGCGGATCTCGTCGACTTCTTAAGCGCCGCCTGCGCCCCCGATCCCCGCGATCCGGCCAGCCGCTGGGCACCGCATCACCCGGAGCGCACCTCGCAGTGGAAAGCCGCGCTGGGGCGCGGCGTGCGCGGCTGCCGCATCGGCTACATCCCCGATGAGCTTGACGCGCTCGATCCGGCGCTGCAACAACCCACCCTCGAGGCGCTCCGTAGCTTCGCCGCCGAAGGGGCCACCCTGGTCGAGGTTGACTTCCCCCTGGCCGCACACGCCCTGGCCATCGGGGTGCTCGCCATTGGGCTGGAGACTCTGGCCAACCTCGCTGACCACCTCATTATGCACCCGGCTGACTTCTCAGAAGAGGTGCGCGTGATGATGGCGTCATTGCGCACCATCACCACCGATGAGTTTTTTGCCGCCCAGCGCACCCGTGAGCTTCTCAAAGAGCGCCTGCGCGATCTTCTCGACGATGTCGATCTGCTGGCGCTGCCCACCA
This sequence comes from Lujinxingia vulgaris, assembly GCF_007997005.1. GTDB lineage: Bacteria > Myxococcota_A > Bradymonadia > Bradymonadales > Bradymonadaceae > Lujinxingia. Next base: position 58,424 of record NZ_VOSL01000049.1, read on the forward strand.
CACGCACCACCGCGCTCCCCTACGACTTAAGCCTCACTGGCGCTGAACTTCTCGACGACCAGGGCACCCGCGATATGTGCCGCTTCACCTTCCTGGCCAACATCAGCGGGCTTCCCGCGGGCACCCTCCCGATCGGCCGCCACAAAGAGCTGCCCTTTGGCCTTCAATTCGTCGGCGCCGCCTTCGATGAGGCGTCGATCATCGCCGCCCTGGCCCATGGCGAGCGCATGGGACTTAACCATCTCCCCGCTCCCGCCGACTACCTGAAGCTCGCCTGATGCATACCCTGCGCATTGGACACGACATCGTCGGCCAGATCATCGCCCGCATCGCCAACCTCTCCGGAGTGTACCTGGCGCCATACCGCACCGAGCACCTCCGCGAGACTGTTGAACGACGCCTGCAGGCGCTCGATCTGCCCTCCTTTGCTGCCTACCTCTCCTACCTGGAAGAGGCCCCCCACGAGCCCTGCGCGATGCTCGACGAGGCCTTTATCGGGGTGACCGGTTTCTTCCGCGACGCGGAGGCCTTTGAGACCCTCTCCCACCAGCTGGCTCGACGTTTCAGCACGCACGCCGCCCCCCTGCGCGCCTACGTGGCGGCCTGCTCCACCGGCCAGGAAGCCCTCTCGATCTTCATCCTCCTGGAGCGACTATGCGAGGCGCTCGGTCTGCCTGAGCCCGAGCCCCTGATCGCCACCGACATCAACCCCCACGCCATCGACAGCGCGCGCGAAGGCGTCTACAGCACCGAGCAGATCCGCGATCTCTCCGCCTCGATCCGTCGTCAGTTCTTCGCGCCCTCTCCGCATGGCTTTCTCCTGCTCAAACGCTATCGGGAACGCATCCGCTACGAGGTCAGCGATGTGTTGCGAGGCCCGCCCCCGGGACACTTCGATCTGATCTGCTGCCGCAACCTGCTCATCTATCTCAAGCCAGCGGCTCAGGTTCAGCTGCTGGAACGTCTTCACCACGCACTTCGCCCCGACGGGCTGCTCTTTCTGGGCGCCTACGAGTCAGCATCCTCGCTGCCGGCCCTCTTCGCGTTGGTCGACGCTGAGCACAGCATCTACGCTCGCCGATCCTAGAGAAAACCGGGGGGAAGAGACGCTAAGACGGTTGCACATCAACGTTTTCTGTCATAATCTGAGCGCACTCTTAGACAAGCGCCGTTTGTACCGCGTCGACTCTCGTGGCGGGGAGCGTCCACCCTCTGGCTGACCATTCTTGTTTGCCCACGGTAACGCTATGAATCCAAATGAAGGCGGCATCACAGGCCTCACTCAACACGAGCTTCGTGCTCAGGCCGAGACCATGCTGAGCACCGGCGATGAGAACGGCGTCTCCGCGCGCGATCCTCAGGAGCTGATCCGTGAGCTAAAGCTCCATCATATCGAGCTCGACCTGCAAAATAAGGAGCTCAAGCGCTACCAATCCCAGCTGGAGTCGACGCGCGAGCGCTACATCGATCTCTACTTTCATGCCCCGATTGGTTACGCCTCACTGACCGCCGAAGGGGTGATCGATGAGCTCAACTTCATGGCCGCTGATCATCTGGGGTTGACCCGCCAGGAGCTGCTCCGAGCCTCGTTCGGCGAGCTGCTCACGCCTTCGAGTCGCGAGCGTTTTCAGGCACATCTCGCAAAGACCTTCAGCTGTGGTGAGCTTCAAAAATGCGACGTCGTCGCGCGCCTTCCCGACGGCTCCCAGACCCACCTTCGTCTGACCAGCGTGGTGGTCGAAGGGGATAACGACACCCCGGCCTGTTGCCGCACCATCGTGATGGACATCAACGATCAACAGCACGCCGAGCGCGAGCGCGTCGCGCTTCAGGATCAGCTCCGCCAGGCCCATAAGATGGAGGCGCTGGGCCGGCTCGTCAGCGGCATCGCTCACGACTTCAACAACCTGCTCACGCTGATCATCGGCTACTCCAAGCTGGCGATGAACCAGCTCCCCTCCTCCAACCCCTTCTTCGCCCACGCCCAGCAGATCCACAAAGCAGGCCACCACGCCTCCGAGCTCATCGACCAACTCCTGGCCTTCAGCCGGGAGCGCGCGCCCTCGCCCACGCGCATGGTGCTCAACGAGACGATTCGCGACATCGAGTCGATGCTGCGCCGGGTCACCGGCGACGACATTGAGTTCAACCTCTCGCTCGACGACGCTCTGGGAGAGACGTGCTTTGACGCCGCGCAGTTCAAGCAGGTGCTCATGAATCTGGTCATCAACGCCTGCGAGGCCATGCCCCAGGGCGGTCGGCTCACCCTGCGTACCCGCAACATCCAACTTCATGAACGCGCCGCCGCGCGGCTCGACATTGAGCCCGGCCCCTTTGTGCTGGTGGAGGTCGAGGACACCGGCTACGGCATCCCGGAGGACGCCGTCTCCCGCATCTTCGACCCGAACTTCACCACCAAGAGCTCCGACAAGACCCATGGCTTTGGGCTGGCGACGTCACAGGGGATCCTGCGCCAACATCAGGGTGTGATCGACGTGGTCAGCCAGATCGACAAGGGCACCTCGTTTTTGATCTACGCCCCGCGCATCGACGCGGCGCGCGCCGAGGAGAGTCCGGCGCCCACACCGACCATTCTGCTGGTCGAAGACCAGACCGATCTTCGCCAGCTGGCCACCATGGTGCTGAGCACCGCCGGCTACCGCGTGCTCAGCGCAAGCTCCCCGGCCGAGGGTGTCGAGATCGCCGAGCTTCACCCCGGCGCACTTGATCTTATCCTCACCGACGTGACCATGCCCGGGATGAATGGACGCCAGCTGGCCGAGCGGGTACTCAAGACCCACCCCAACACCCACGTGCTCTACATCTCGGGCCACGACCACGAGTCGGTCTGCCGGGAGCGCGGCATCGACATCGACGCTCCCTTCTTAGAAAAGCCCTTTACGCCGGAGCGCCTCGTCGAGATCGTCTCTGCTCTGATCGCACCGCCCCACACCTCCTCCACACCGAGCTTTGACCCCAGCAGTGACCCCTCCCCCCCTCCAGGATGAAACGCCTCCCTCGCCCCCCCATCGCCGCCGGCTGGCGATCGCCGGCGCGCGCGGCGCGCTGGGCCGCGCGCTCACTGCCCGGCTCCCGGCACACATCGACACCATCGGCCTGACCCGCCGCCCCGACGAGACGCTCTCCGGGGTGGGCACCACACGCCAGGTCGACCTCTTCTCGCGCAAAGAGACCTTCGAGGGACTCCGCGACGCCGAGCTCGCGGTCTACGCCGTCCACCAGTCCCGCTTCCGCGCGCGCCTGATCCAGGCCCGCCTCGACGACCTCGACGTGCTCTGCGCCGACAACTTCGGACGCGCCGCCGCCCATCACGGCCTCTCGCACATCCTCTACGTGGGCTGCGACACCCCGCCCAACGCCACCCACGATCTGGGCCGTACCCGCGAGATCACCGATGCCCTCGGCGCCCACGGCGTGCCCGTCATTACCCTGCGCCTGCCGGTCATCCTCGATCCGCGCAGCGCGCTGACCCGCCAGGCCCTGGCCCTGGCCAGCCGCCCCCACCCCGAGCTCAAGCCCTATTACACCGCCGAGCTCGCCCCGATCGCCATGCGCGACGTCGTCGACGCCTGCCTGGCCATCCTGACCGATCCCGACGCGTACGAAGGCAGCTACGCCTTGCACGGCCCCGAGACGATCAGCTTTCAAGCCCTCGTCGAGGCTCTGGCGGCGCGCCAGGACCTCTCCCCCAGATGGCGCGAGCCGGGCCTTTTGAGCTCGCTGACGCCCTCCCCCTCGCCAGTGGGGGAGGAGTGGTTGGACATCCTCCAGGAACTTCTGCAGACGCCCACCCATCACCCCCGCGACTTCCCCTTTGAGGCCCGCTGCCACCGCCCTCTCACCGCGCTGGACGACGCGCTCGATGCCTGCCTGCACCCCGACGAGAACGCCGGGGCGCTCGCCAGAGTGGCCCCCTCCCCGGCTCCCCTGCCCTCGCTGGTGCGCTCGGTGCAACGACTTCCGCTGCCACAGGGGCGAGACGCCCGCTGGACCGCCCACGAGTACGTGCGCTGGCTCCCCACGGCGCTGCGTTTTCTGATCCGCGCCACCCACACCCATGATGACGCCGGCGGCTCGGTGGCGCGATTCTTCATCGGTCCCATCCCCTGGCCGATCCTTGAGCTGACCCTGGCGCCCGAGGTCAGCGCCCCCGACCGCCAGCTCTTCTGGATCACCGGTGGTATGCTCGCCCGCAAACCCCAGCGCGGACGCCTGGAGTTTCGCCAGATCGCCCACACCGACCGCCTCATCGTCGCCATTCACGACTTCGAGCCGCGCCTGCCCTGGGTGCTCTACCGCTTCACCCAGGCCCTCTTTCACCTCTGGGTCGTCGCACGCTTCAAACGCCACCTGGAGCGCTTGAGCGCCCCGCCGACGTGAAAAAGAACGTAAAGCCGGCGTCGACAGCCTTCTCCCCCACCCCCGGTTGACGCTACCCTTGACGCCATGTTCCTCCCCTGCCCAACGCTGAATACGATGACGCTCGCCACCACCGAGCGCATGCGGCCCGGGGAGCTCTGCACGTCGATGGTACAACTTGCCAGGAGTACGTCATGCAAAAGACGCTTGTCGCCCTGATCGCCGCCTCATTGCTCATGGGTTGCGGTGTCCCCAAAGACGAACACGAAGCGATGCTGCGCGATATGGAGAACACCAAGGTCGCGCTGGCCACCACCGAACGCGAGAAGGCCGAGGTGGAAGAAGAGCTACGCGGCCAGATCGAGACGCTGGAGGCCCGCATCGCCAAGCTCGAAAACGACAAGCTCGCCCTGGAGACCGAGCTCAGCGAGGCCCGCGGCGACCTCGACCTCTATGAGTCGCGCGCCGGCGGTCTGGAAGAAGCCCTGGAAGCCTCGCGCGCCGAGCTCGACGAGCTGCGCCGCGCCCGCGCCCAGACCGAAGAGCGCCTCAAAGAGTACCGCAACCTGGCCAGCCGCCTGGCCTCGATGGTCGAGTCCGGCCAGCTCACCGTGAAGATCCGCGAGGGCCGCATGGTCATTGAGCTCGCCGACAACATCCTCTTCGACTCGGGTCGCACCGACATCAAAGAAGACGGCCGACTGGCGCTCCAGGAGCTGGCCGCGGTGCTCCAGGAGGTCGACGACCGCAACTTCCTGGTGGCCGGGCACACCGACAACGTGCCGATCAGCTCGGGGCGTTTCTCCTCCAACTGGGAGCTCTCGACGGCCCGCGCGGTGGAGGTCGTTAAATTTTTGCAGGAGCAGGGCGTCGATCCTACCAACCTCGCGGCGGCCGGCTACGGGGAGTTTGACCCGGTGGCCGATAACGAAGATCGTGAGGCGCGCGCGCTCAACCGCCGCATTGAGATCATCCTGATGCCCAACATCGAAGAGCTGCCCTCGGTGCCCGACGATGTCTTTGAGGGCTCTTAAGCCTCACCCGCGCAGCGAGCGCGCCGGAACATTGCCGCCGACGTGTTCAGGCCGGCGCCGCTCGCTGCACCGAGACACCTCATGCGTTTTGCCTCGCTGCTTCTCATCGCGCTGACCGGGCTGCTTTTTGTCTCCTGCGCCAGTGTCCCCGACCCGCCTCCCCCCGATCTGGCGCTCGATCGCGATGAGACGGTCACGCGTCTGGCCTCGGTGCACGAGGCCGAGTCGGCGATCATCCAGGACATTGAGCGCCTGGACAGCCTGCTCCTCTCGCTCTCGACGCTGACCAACCGCGAGCACAACGAGGCCTTCCCCATCGATCTCTTTCGGCTGGTGGCGGTGGCCTGCCTCAACACCGAGTACAGCGGCCGGGAGCGCACCACGCCGGTGCCGGGCAGCGCCGCGCCTCTGACCTGCCGACCGGCGCACCTCGATCGCCTCAACGCCGAGATCGCCTTGATGCCCCTGGAGGCGCGCAACGACGCGCTGCGCCTGCTCTTTCTCATCGACCAGATCCGCCTGCTCAAAGGCAGCCTGCGCATGCGCCTGGCGGCGATGCCCGAGCAGATCGCCGACCACCGCGAGTTCATCGCCTCCAGCCGCACCAATGTGCGCCAGATCGAGGCCGACTACGCCCGCCGCCGCACCCTCTTCAGCGCCGCGGGCTGGTCGCAGGTCAATCAGGTCTTGAGCGACCAGCGCAACCTCTTGCGCCAGTTTGACGCGCGCCTCGACGAGCTCACCGCCGCCTACCCGGACTGGCCGGCGCGCGTCGACACCCTGGTCACCGCCGTCTACTTCCGCCTCTCGCGTATGGGCTGAGCCGCGCTCGGGGAGCGTGAGCCTTCCACGCGTTTAACTCATGCCCCCAGCGCGTGGTGGTGGCTCAGGGAGGTGCGCTCCAGCGGTCTCACTGCCACCTGATAGAGCGCCGCGATCTCGGCCTCCAGTGCGGTCTCCAGCTCGATGAGGCGGGCGAGCAACGCCCGGGCCTGCGCCTCCGGGAGCGCCTGCGGATCGTAGCGCACATCGCCCTCGACACGCTGATGCAACGCGCGCACTCCCTCGACGATCTCCAGGACCAGGGCGGCAACCCGGCGCGCCTGCGCTTCCTTGATCTCCGGCACCGGCAGCGCGCGCACATCGGAAGCCTGAAAATGCAGCGTGGGGTTAAGCGCCTTAAGCAAGCGCCGCGCCGGCGCGCTGTTGAGGATGCCCAGCAGCGCGGCGTTGCGCTCCTCAAAGCGCAGCCCCGGCAACCACGGATCACGCACGAAGATCGCCGGCCCGGTCATATCGAACGCACATCCGGGCGGCATCCACCGCGCGTTGAATCGCCCCCCGGCAAAGTCGGTGTAACAGATGCCCTCGCGCCCCACGTAGCGCTCGCTGAGCAGGTTGGAGGTGCGGTTGGTCGCGTAATACTCACGCGCCTCGTCCGACCAGTCCACCACCCACTCCCAGTTGCCCCACCAGGGGGCAAAGCGCCCACCTTTGCTGTAGAAACGCCAGCGCCCCGCCCCCTCACCACCGCCGTCTGAGGGCGGCTCAAAGAGCCCGGGGGCGGCGACGATCGCGGAGGCCTTCACCGCGTGCCAGGGGCGCACATAACGGCGGTTGGCGCCGGTCTTATTCTGGCCGCCCGGCACCTCGGCGATCTCCGAGAGCGGCGCGGCCTCATCAAACCAGCGCAACAGCTCCTCGGGCAGCTCATAGCAAAAGGGGCGGCCGGGCACCGAGGCGGCCCGGCTCGCCACAAATGACTCGGGCGTGGTGTCGGCAAAGCGCTGTGCCTTCGCAAGCGGATCGCGCGCCTTCCGCAGATCCCACACCCGCGTGGGCTGCTCGCTCTCGGCATCGATGCGCTGCACAAACGCCACCACGCTGGCCTTCTCACCGCTCAGGCCCCAGAAGGCCCGGGGGCCCAGGTGCAAAAAGTCGGTGAGCGCGCCGGCCCCGAGCAGCGCGGTGCGCGCGGCCTCAAAACGCTTGAGGTAGAAGATCCCCTGCTGCACGAGCAGCCCCACCGCGTGCGTCGCCACATCCTGACAGCGCTTGATAAAGGCCGCGTAAAGATCGCGCTCAAAAGGGGCGTAGTGCGCCTTGAGGTGCTCGCGCAGCTCCGCCGGCATGGAGCGCCAGCCCATATAAGGGGGGTTGGTCAGCACGACCTCAAAGGCCGGGGCGTCGCCGTGCAGGGCGTCGCGGCAGATGATCTGCGCGTCGATCTGGTGCTCCAGCTGCGGGTCGCGACCTCCCAGCCGACGCGCCACCTCGAGTTTCAGGGTCCAACGCGCCACCTCGGCCGCCCGCGGATCGAGCTCCCAGCCCCACAAGCGGGTCGCGGCCTCGGCCGGCTCCAGGCCCGCCTCAATGAGCGCGGCGAGGGCAGCGAGCAGCATCTGACCGCCACCGACCGCCGGATCGAGGATGCGCACCCGGCGAAGATCGGCCCCCTGAAGCGCGCCCCTGGCGAGCGCGTCGGCCACCCAGCGCGGGGTGTAGAGCTGAGTGGAGACCGTCGCGGAGCCGTGGCGCTCGCCGCGCTGCACATGCGCCTCAAAGCTCTTGAGCCGTCCCAGCGCCGACCACCCCTGATGAATCCACCCGAGCACGTGAGCATCGCCAGAAAGCGCGTCGGGCCAACTCAGGAGGTCGGCCAGGGATGCGGCGCTCAGGGCATCTTTGGCATCGAGCCCGGCCTCACTCACCCCGAGCAGGCGCGCCCGACGGCCAGCCGCCGCCACAATCAACCCCCGGTGCCAGTCGGCCGCATCGACCCACTCGCCGCGCGCCAGCGCGGCGCTCAACAGGGCTTCGGTGCGCGCGATCACCTCGGCAGCGCGGGCGCTCTCGTGGGTGGAAGGAGGACGAGTCATAGCGAGTTAAAAGCGCCCCTGAATCCCCACGCCCATGCCGTCCTCGCCCATCGGGCCGACGCCCATCGCGCTGACGCCACGCTCCTCAGCCGGGTCGTCAGAGAGGAGCTGCCACATCAAGATCGCTCCGGCCGAGGTCAGCGCCACCGCACCGACGATGGGCGAGGCGATGGCCAGACCGTTGTAGGTGGCTTCACGGCGGTCAGCGGCCTCTTTGGCAGCGTTGTTAGCGGCAGTGCGACCCTCGGGGCGGCGCAGGATCTCATCGCCCTCGCGACCCGCCGCCTCCGCCTCACTGCTGAAGATCGGAGTGAGCGCCAGCGCCCCCACACCCACCACGGCCAGCGTGACCGGCACCCAGGTCGAGCGCATAAACGACGGCTCCGCCGGGCTGACCATCCGCTCGGGGTCCAGCCCCAGGCGCAGCACCACGGTCTGCCCCTCGGGCACCTGCACGCGCTCCTCGACCGGCTCGTAGCCCTCAAGCTCAATGAAGAGGGTGTAACTTCCGGCCTCTACGTTGAGATCGATGGGCGTCACCCCGCGCATGCCCGACTCTTTGGAGTCGACGTAGACGCGCGCCCCTTCGGGGCGCGTGATCACCTCGACCGCCGTCTTCGCCCGCGAGGCCAGTCGACGCTCAATGACCTCGATGGTGCTCTCGATGCGACCGCGCTCCTCAGCCTGCGGAACCTGGTTGAGGAAACTTCGGTAATACTCGACGGCGCGCGCGTCTTCACCCAGCCGCTCGTAGGCCAGGCCCAGGCGGTAGAGAAAGTCCGGCAGGGGCGCCAGCTCGTAGGCCTCGTGAAAGATGTCGGCGGCCTGCTGAAACTGGCCGTCATCGTAGGCCGCGCTGCCCGCGTCAATAAGCTCGATGAGCTCGACCTTCTCGGCTTCACTCAGCTCGTCAAAGATCTGATCGGGATCGGCGGCAAACGCCGTCGCGCTGAAAAGCCAGACCACCATCGCGGCCAGCGCCG
>NZ_VOSL01000050.1 GCF_007997005.1 Lujinxingia vulgaris
GTTCGATCGGGTGCGAAACGATCGGGTGCCAGGCGTTCGATCGGGTGCGAAACGATCGGGTGCCAGGCGTTCGATCGGGTGCGAAACGATCGGGTGCCAGGCGTTCGAACATCAGAAATGATCGGGTGCAAATGATCGGGTGCCAGGCGTTCGAACATGGCGCAGATCATAAAAAAGCCCGCCCTCGTAGCGAGAGCGGGCTTTTCATTCAGGAGGTGCGGCGCGTCAGCGGTTGGTGCCGCACTCGATGCTGGTCGGCACGGCGTGCTGCGCACGAATCACGCGCACGTTCTGACCGTTCTGGTTGAGGACCTGAATCTGACGCTGGGCGTGTTGGTTGCGCTCGGCGTGGGCGAGCTTGTCGGCGCGGTTCGCGCGGACCGCCGTGGTCAGGGTCTCGGTGCAATGGTGGTGCATGTCGGCCATGGGCATCGCGTCGCGGCAGATGACGTCAACGGTCTGGCCGCGGAAGAACTCGGAGAGTTTCGCGGTGCTCTGGCGGGTCAATGGCGAGACGACCGAGGGGTTGTTGGAGTCGACGCTTTCGAAGAGGACGGAGGCGCCAACGACTTCGAGGGCAGTCTTCTCATCACCGTTGTCCAGGCGGCCGAGGCAGCCGTTGTACTTCTGGCGCAGGTCGGCGAAGCGCTTGAGGGACTCGAAACGATCGAGGCCGTGGGCTTTCTGCGCGATGGCGTACTCGACAAAGAGGCCGGTGTGGAGGGTCTCGCAGGAGCTGGGGTTGAGCGAGAGGGCGCGCAGGTAGAGGCCGCGCGCTTCATCAAGGGGGATAGCGCGCTGGTCCCAGAGGCTGGCCCAGGCCAGGTTGTTGGCCATGGTGCCGGTGCGCTGGACCTGCACGTTGTGGAGGCCGCGCTGAAGGGTGTCGATGGCCTGGGAGTAGAGGCCCTGTTCGATCAGGTGGTAACCCTGGAAGTTGTAGAGCACCTCGGAGCGCGGGTAGTGCACCAGCGCTTCGCGGGTGACCTCGACGACCATGTCGGAGCGATCCTGATGGTCGTAGCAGGCCGCGAAGTGAATCCAGGCGTTCTCGGACCAGGAGGTCTGGTCGGATCCGAAGTGGTCAAAGACGATGTCGCAGCTGCGATCGCCGGCGAGGGCCTGGGCTGAGGGGGTGTCGACCTGTGGCGAAGGGGAAGATTGAGCCGCGTGATAGGCGGCGGTTCCCAGGACGGTGAAGACGTAGAGCGAGACGACAGCGACGGTGGCAGGTGCCGCGCTGGTGAGGATCGTCCGAGGGGTGATAGCCATAGTCAAATCTCCTTACGCTAACAGGGTCGAGAACTCGCCGGCGAAGCGACCTAAAAAAGATAGAGGAATGGCCGGGTTAACTCAAACTCCGGGCGCATTTCTCTTTCGGGGGGCCCGATGGCAGAGGTGCTGTGCCACGGTAGAAGCTAAGCCGGGATGCCGCCAGTTCCAGTGCGAATGCCAGCGCGAGGCCATGTGGACCACCCGAGGAGATCAACTGGAGCGTGCGCGCAAGTTGTTCCCGGGGTGGTCGATGTGGGTGATCACTCGGGGGTAGGATCGGCCCAGTCTTCGATGTTGCGCTGGCGTCCGCGGGCGATGCCCAGGGCGCGGGGAGGGACGTCGTCGGTCAGGGTGGAGCCGGCGCCGACGTAGGCGCCCTCACCGATGGTGATGGGGGCGACGAGCGCTGTGTTGGAGCCGATAAACGCGCCCTGGCCGATGGTGGTGCGGTGTTTGTTTTTGCCGTCGTAGTTGCAGGTGATCGTGCCGGCGCCGACGTTGGCGTTTTCTCCGACGTGGGCATCCCCCAGGTAGGTGAGGTGGCTTGCTTTGGCGCCCTGGTCGAGGCGGGTTTTTTTAATCTCGACGAAGTTTCCGACCTTGCAGCCTTTGCCGATGTCGGCGCCGGGGCGCAGGTGGGCGAAGGGGCCGATGGAGGCGTTTTGGTCGACGCGGGCGTCTGTCAGGTAGGAGTAGGCCAGGAGGCGCGCGCCGGGGCCGACGTGGCTGTTGGTGATGCGGCAGCCCTGCTCGATGTGGGCGCCGCGGGCGATGTGGGAGCTTCCGCAGATGGTGACGTCGGGCTCCAGCGTGACATCGGGCTCCAGCGTGGCGGTGGGCTCGATGGTGGTGCGGGCCGGGTCGATGAGGGTGACGCCGGCGCGCATCCAGCGCTCAAGGGTGCGGCGGCGCACAAAGTCGGTGGCGCGCGCAAGATCGAGGCGGTCGTTAACGCCCTGAACAAGCTCCGGGGTGGCGACCGGCCAGGCGATGGCGCGCTCGTTTCTGGCGGCCAGGGCGACGAGATCGGTGAGGTAGTACTCGTTCTGAGCGTTGTCGGTGCCGGCGTCCATGATGGCAGGGATGGCGTCGAGCAAGAACGCGGTGCGGGCCAGGTAGATGCCGGCGTTGATCTCGGTGATGGCGCGCTGATCGTCGGTGGCGTCTTTGAACTCGACGATCGCGCTGAGGTGGCCCTGCTCCGAGCGGATGATGCGGCCGTAGGAGGCGGGATCGTTGAGGATCGCCGTCATCACGGCCAGATCGCAGCCGGCGGAGGCCGCGTCGTTGACCATCGCGATGAGCGTCTCGGCGTCGAGGTTCGGAACATCGCCGGAGAGGATCAGGGTGTAGGGAATCTCGGGGTCGAGCGCCGGCAGGCCGCAGGCCACGGCGTGGGCCGTGCCGAGCTGCTCGTCCTGAAAGGCCGGGTGGATGGCGTCGGCGTAGCTCTGGGTGCGGAGCCAGGCTTCGACCTCTTCGCGCTGGTGGCCGAGGATGGGGACGACGCGCGCCGCGCCGGCATCAAGCGCGGCGCGGGTCACGTGTCCGATGAGCGGGGTCCCGAGCAGGGGGTGGAGCACCTTGATGGTGTCCGAGCGCATGCGGGTGCCCATGCCGGCAGCGAGGATCAGCGACTGAAAAGGGGTCGAAGGGTTCATGGCTCTCCCGGAGGGAAAAGCGCCGGGCTCTTCGACGGCCGCTGCCCGACGGTGGGGTTATGGTGGTGTGGTGCTATGTGTTTGAAATGTCTCGCTTATTCGGCTGGAGAGGGCTGCTCTTTGTCGGAGTCGACGTCGACGTCGGCGTCGCTGGCCTCCGGGCGGCGATCTTCGGGCTGAATGTGATAAATCAGCGGGGTGCGGGCGTCGGCGCTGGCCTTCTGAAACGCAATCTCCTGAGCGACGCGGGGATCGGTCGTCGCCTTCTCGCCAGACGAGGTCTCGAAGTCGCGGACCAAGGCGTCGAACTCGGCGCAGGCCTGAGCGGTGACGGTGCGCTTTTTGCGGTAGGGCATAAAGGCCGACTTAAAGCCGTCGATCATCAGCTTGCGCAGGTCACCGATGTTGAGGTCGTAGTGCTGGACGGCGCGCCAGAACTCGTCGGTCATGGTGGTGTCGGTGATCAGGCGGTTGTCGGTGTTGATGGTGCAGCGCAGACCGTAGCTCATGTAGAAGGGCAGCGGGTGGGACTCGAAGCTCTTGGCGGCGCGGGTCTGCACGTTGCTGGTCAAACAGACTTCCAGGGGGATGCGGTGATCGTTGAGGAAGTTGAGCAGGTCGCCGTCTTCGCGCAGGCGGGTGCCGTGGCCGATGCGGTGGGCGCCGCCCAGGTGAATGGCCTGGTGGATGGACTCGGGGCCGTAGGCTTCGCCGGCGTGAATGGTCAGGTTCACGTTGTTATTACGAATCAGATAAAAGGCTTCGCGATAATCTTTGGCGGGGTTATCGGCCTCGGCGCCGGCGAGGTCGAAGCCGACGACGCCGCGGTTTTTGAAGGCGACGCAGAGCTCGGCCATACGCAGGGAGCTCTCGGGGGTCATGTGGCGGATGCCGCAGATGATCTGGCCGCTCATCAGGCCGTAGCGGCGCTTGGCTTCGCGCAGGCCCTCGGCGACGGCTTCGACGATGACCGGGTAGGAGAGGCCGTTGCGGGTGTGAAGGAGCGGGGAGTAGCGCACCTCCATGTATTTGACGTTCTCGCGGGCGGCGTCTTCGCCGAGCTCGAAGGCGGCGCGGTAGAGGGACTCCTCGGTCTGCATCACACTTAGGGTGACGTCGAAGGCTTTGAGGTAGTCGGTGAGATCTTCGCAGATGGCGCCGATGTTGATGGCGCGCGCGAGCTCGTCTTCGGTCTGGGGGTTGCCGGGGAGGGCGATGCCTTCTTTTTCGGCCAGCTCAAGGATGGTGGAGAGGCGCATGCTGCCGTCGAGGTGGACGTGCAGGTCGGTCTTGGGCATGCGGTGGATAAAGTCACGGGTGATTTTCATAATGCCATCCTTTTTTTAGATGCGGGCCGGCGCTGGCGTCCGCGCGGGCGCTTCGCGAAGTTGCAGGGTTTTACTGATAGTGTCGGGCTTTGTCGAGCGGGGGAGGGGCCCGGGTTAGAGGGGAGAAGGGGTGAGCGGGAGTAAAGATTCCCGCCTGAGCGTCAAAGGTTGTAGCGGCGCGACGATCTAGTTGAAGTGGGAGCGATCGGAGGATGTTTTGTCGGGGTCTTTGGAGCGCAGAAGTTTTAAGTTTCGGCGCTGACGACGGCGGATAAAGGCGCGCTTGATGCGGGAGGGGCGCCAGTAATCGCTGGCGATGAGAAGCCCTGTGGCCATCCCACCGAGGTGTCCGGCGATGGAGATGGCCTCGCGGCCGGTGACGACAAAGAGGATGTCGAGGCCGATGAAGACCAGCAGCATCGTTTTGCCGGTGACGGGCAAGAAGAGGAGGTTGAGGCGGTCGTTCCAGTGACGCCAGGCAAAGGCTGCGACCACGCCCATCACCGCCGCCGAGAAGCCGAGCGTGGGGAAGTTGGTGGAGAAGATCAGCTGGCTTGCCAGGATGGTCAGTCCGCCGCCCAGGGCGCAGAGCAGGGTGAAGCGCCACCAGCGGGTGGCCGACCAGCGCTGGTCGAGCTCGGCGCCGAACATCCAGAGCACAAACCCGTTAAAGAGCAGGTGGGTGAAGTCGGCGTGCCAGAAGGCGTAGGTGATGAGCGTCCAGACCTGGCCCTGGTCGATGACGGCCCTTTTAGAGATGAGCATGTAGTCGTCGACGAAGGCCCCCAGCGGGGCGATCATGACCGAGGCGAACCAGAGGGTGAAGAGGCCCACCAGGGTGATCTTGATGTTGCGGGTGAAGGGGGGCCAGTAGAATTGAAGTTGTTGGGCCATGGTTGCCTCGATGAGGAGTGCGTCGCGGTCGCTGATGTGGAGAAGGTGACCACGGAAGGGGGATTTGACCATATAGCGCATCACCTCCTCAGGACGAAGCCAGCAGTGTCGCTGCGGGCTCGCGGTAGCGCTGCTACAGCTTCGCCCTTGCTCCTTGCTGGACTCCGCCCTGAGGAGGTGATGGGTGGTCGGGGTACGTTCAGGACGAAGCCAGCAGTGTCGCTGCGGATTCGCGGTAGCGTTGCTACAGCTTCATCCTTGCTCCTTGCTGGACTTCGCCCTGAGGAGGTGATGATCGTTTAGGGGTTTGGGGGAGGTGTTTGAGTCTGATTGGGGGGCGGGTGCCAGGCGTCCGTACATGTCGCTGCCGAAGATCGGGTGCCAGGCGTTCGTACATGTTGCCAAAAAGATCGGGTGCCAGGCGTTCGTACATGTTGGCGAAGATCGGGTGCCAGGCGTCCGCACAGCGAAGATCGGGTGCCAGGCGTTCGTACATGTTGGCGAAGATCGGGTGCCAGGTGTGCGAACGGGGTGTTACGAATCAAAACTTGTGTGGCGGGCGCGGGTTGGCGATAAGGTGGGGGACCTGTTGAGTTAGCGTGTGTGCTGAGCCATGACTTCGAGTCGTAGGAGACGAGATGAAGCGTGAATTGTTGGTGGCGTTGGGGCTTTCGGTGGGGTTGGGTGCGGCCTGGGGGTGTGGGGAGCCGGAGGAAGATCCGGTGGAGGATGTAGGCGTGGAAGAGGATGCCGGTGATGTGGGTGGGGATGAGGATGCCGGTGATGTGGGTGGGGATGAGGACACCGACGTTGAGGAGGACGCCGATGGTGGGGATGAAGATACCGACGTCGGCGGCGGAGATGTAAACGTGGAGGTGGAGGGGGTTCCCGAGGGGCGGACCTATTTTCGCAGCGTGAGCGGTGTGGTCGTGACCTGTGAGGAGGGCTGTGAGGTTGCGTGTGAGCTGAGCCTGAACGGGGGAGCGGCAGAGGCCGTGGCGTGTGAGGAGGGGCAGGCCTTTGATCTGGAGGGGCTGGAGTACGGGGAGTATCAGCTCGGCGTGGTGGTCGATGGGGAGGTTGCGGCCACGCGTAGCTTTGAGGTGCATCCGCCAGAATGGGCGTCGGTGAGTGGAGGAGCGGGTCATACCTGCGCGATCTTGCTCGACGGGCACCTGGTGTGTTTCGGTGGTGGTGATGAGGGGCAGCTCGGGGATGGGGCCGGGGCGTCTTCGGCGGAGGCCGTCCTGGTGGATGAGACGTGGTCCTCGGTGGACGCAGGTACTAGCCACACCTGTGCGATCTCTGAGGAGGGGGCGCTCTACTGCTGGGGTACCTCCGCTGAGGGGGCGCTGGGGACTGGCGAGACCTCTTCCAACTTGCCGGCTCAGGTTGGTGTGGAGAGTGATTGGCAGAGCGTGAGCGCCGGCGGCTCGCATAGCTGCGGGATTCGTGCCGGTGGTGCGCTCTATTGCTGGGGTGATTCGACCCAGGGCGCAACGGGGCTGGGCAGCGAGGTCAGTGAGGCGACCGAGCCTGTGCTGGTGGAAGCCGATGGTGTGAGCGCCTGGTCGGCCGTGAGTGCGGGCGATGGGTTTACATGCGCGTTGACCGACGCCGGCGCCCTCTATTGCTGGGGTCGCGCCGACGCCGGGGTGGTGGGACCGAACGGCGATACGGTGTCCGAGCCGCGAGCCTACGCCGGGGAGCTTGAGTTCTCCGCGATCTCGGCCGGGCTTGTGCATGCGTGTGGTGTGGTGGATGGTGGCGAGTCTCCCGATGACGTGCAGTGCTGGGGCGAGGGCGCCGCGTATCAGCTGGGAACGGGGGAGACGCGCCGGGAGAACAGCCCGACGACGCGCGCGGTGGGCTCGGTGGAGCTGAGCTCGGTGGTGAGCGGAGCGGCGTTTAGCTGCGGACTGGCGCCCGACGGTACGTTGAACTGCTGGGGAAGCAATGCTAGCGGCCAACTGGGCTTTGATCCGGTGACCGCTGAGTTTCCCTTCCCGGCTCAGGTCAGTGAAGACGTCTGGGAAACGGTGGGGGCTGGATTCGCGCATAGCTGCGGGGTGCGCGCCTCGGATAAGAGTCTTCTGTGCTGGGGAGACAACTCGGCCGGGGCGTTGGGACGCGGAAACGTCAGTGAAGAAGCGCTCTTTGAAGGGGCTGAAATCGTCTGGCCTTTTTAAGGCTTAGATAGCGTAGAGAAGATGATTGACGAAAAACCGGCCCGTGAGGGCCGGTTTTTTTAATCAGGATTTTTAATCAGGTTTTTTGATGAGTTTTT
Organism: Lujinxingia vulgaris; assembly: GCF_007997005.1. Taxonomy (GTDB): domain Bacteria; phylum Myxococcota_A; class Bradymonadia; order Bradymonadales; family Bradymonadaceae; genus Lujinxingia. The sequence goes on from NZ_VOSL01000050.1 coordinate 7,446, forward strand.
TGATGAGTTTTTTGATGAGGGTCGTGATCGCGTGCCTGGCTCTCGGACAGATGTACGGGAGCCAGGCACGGCGGTGAATGTGTACGGGAGCCAGGCACGGCGGTGAATCTGCACGGGAGCCAGGCACGGCGGTGAATCTGCACGAGTGCCAGGCACCCGGACGAAGGCACCCGATCGGAAGGTCTGGGGTTGTTCGGGTGTTGGGCTGGCGAGTGTCGACGGGGTGGGAGGGGTGTGTTAGTGGCGGGAGTGGCGAGGATGCGGTCGCGGTGGTGCACGCGGACTGAGCTGAAGACTTGAGACGAGGACGGACAGGCGATGGCGGAAGTAAAGGCGTTTCGAGGTGTGCGGTACGACTGGGAGTCGATGGGTGAGCAGGAGGCCTCCAGGGTTGTGGCGCCGCCTTATGATGTGATCGACGAGGCGATGCTGGGGGAGTTGTATCGGCGGCATCCGCAGAACGTGGTGCGTCTGGATCTGAACCGCCGCCAGGCCTCCGATAATGTGGAGAATAATCGCTACACGCGCGCCCGCCGCTACATGTTCGACTGGCTGGCCCAGGGGGTGATGATCCTGGAGCCGGAGCCGGCGATCTATGTGCATGTGCAGGAGTTTGAGGACGAGGCCGGTACGGTCTATCGGCGCCAGGGGTTTATGGCCCTGGTGCGGCTGGCGGAGTACGAGGAGCGGGTGGTGCTGCCGCATGAGCGCACGCTCAAGGGGCCCAAGGCCGACCGGCTGGAGTTGATGAAGGCCACCGACGCCAACTTAAGCCAGATCTTCTTCCTTTATGACGATGAGCAAGGGGAGGTCGACGGGCCGCTCTACGGGGCGACAAAGGGGGCGGAGCCGGCGCTGGATATTCGCACCGAGGATGGGATCCGCCACCAGCTCTGGGCGGTGCGCGACGCGCAGGTCCAGCAGGCTGTGGCGAAAGGGCTTGAAGATCGGCCGCTTCTGATCGCGGACGGGCACCATCGCTACGAGACGGCGCTGGCCTACCGGGACTTTCGTCGTGAGGTGGCCGAGGAGGCCGACGCGAATGCGCCCTATGAGTTTGTGATGGGATTTCTGGTCAATATGCACGACCCGGGGTTGCAGGTCTTTCCGACCCACCGAGTGGTGCATTCGGTCAAAGACTTTGACGGGGCGAAGTTGCGCGCGCAGCTCGAGAGCGCCGGGCTCTACCAGGTGGAGGCGCTGGGGTGGGAGCTTCTCGACGATCTTGACGGGCTGCGCGAGCGGCTGGAGGCGGCCGGTCGGGAGTATCCGAGCTTTGTGGTGGCGATGGAGGCCGATAAGGCGCTCTTGCTGGTGCAGTATGTGGGCGGGGTGGACGCGCCGGTCTTCGATGAGGAGACCCCCGAGGAGGTGCGCAGGCTTGATGTGGCGATTTTGCATGAGGCGCTCTTCGATCGGATGCTGGGTATCGATCGGGAGGCGCAGGAGGCCAAGGCGAACCTGGGCTATGTGAAGGGGTGGGCGGAGGCGCGGGCGGCGCTCGATGAGCCGGGCCATCAGATGGTGGTGTTTATGAACGCCACGCCGGTGGAGCAGGTCAACCGGGTGTGCCTCTCGGGCGGGAAGATGCCGCAGAAGTCGACCTTCTTCTATCCGAAGGTCTTGAGCGGGCTTGTGATCAATCTTCTCTGAGCATGTTTGAGCGAGCTTCTCTTTGAGAGGTTATGGCGAGGTCTGAGAGGACCTCGCTATTTTTTTGCAAGAAATTCGGGGGTCGGACGCAAGACCGCCGCGGGGCGCGCGATAATAGGGAGGTGAGGGCGCACGTGTGCGCGTGGCGGCTGGAGGGAGGTTCGATGGGATTGAAGATCGGGCAGTCAACAAGCGATGGGGCGCAGGTGCGGGGGAGCGGGGGGGCACCGTCGGGGGCGAAGGCCACAGGCCGGGGTGCGGAGCCCGGGGCCTTTGCGGCGTTGTTGAAAGAAACGCCTGCGAAGGAGGCGGTCACACGCGATGCGCTTCCAAAAGACGGACTTTTAAAGGATGCGCCGCTGAGGGACGCGTTTGCTGCGGAGGACGGGGGGCGTCTGGCCGGTGAGCAGGACGCGCGGCTGGAGGGGGACTATTACGAGCGAGCGGTAGAGCAGGGGGCGGTGCAGCGCGGTGATAAGGGGTGGGGAGACGCTGGCGAGGGGGCTCGGGCTGGTGACGTGGCTGGCGAGGAGGAAAGGGGGACGGGTGAGGCGTTGGAGGAGGGGATTGAGCGGGGTGGGGCGAAGGGGGAGGAGGATGGCGCGGTGAGGGTCGAGGAGGGCTTTCGGCCGGAGCGCGGGTTGGGGGAGGTGGGCCAGGCAAAAAGCGACGAGGTGGGCGGGGGGCCGGCGGAGCTCGGGGAGATCGTCGAGGCGATGGTCAAGGCCGCCCAGGTCGGCGAGGACGCTCAGGGACGCAAGGTGATGTTTCTGGAGCTCGATGTGCCGGGGCGAGGGACGCTGCGGGTGAGGTTGCTCAAGGAGCATGATGGCTATGCGGTGCGGATGCGGGCCAGCGATGAGGGGCTGGCCCGGGAGCTGTTGAGCGCGCAGTCGGAGATGGTGCGCGGCGCGGGCGCGCGCGGGGTGCGTTTTAATGCGGTGGAGGTGGTGACGTAGCGGCGCTGAGCGGGGGCGGGGTAGCAAGCCGCCTTCGGGCAAGGTGCCGCCGTGAGAGTGGCGAAGGGATTCGATGTTCAACGTCAGGGACGATGAGGTCAGAGGTGGATGAGAAGACGCAGGTGTTGGAGTTACCCGGGTGGTTTCAGGAGATGCGCAGGGAGCATCAGGCCCGGGGTGACGATGAGCCGACGGTGGTGGTCTCCGAGGCGCTGGAGGCGGTGACGGTGCGGACGGAGGCCGTGGCCGCGCCGGGAGCGCCCGAGAGGGGGCCGGCGCATGAGGTGCGGTCGGTCGCGACTTCGGCGGCTTCGGCGGATGAGGCGACGGTGACGATGCCGGCGCTGGATGCGAAGACGCGTCCGGTGATCGACGCGGCGCAGGCCGGCGCGGAGCGTCGCGCTCGTGCCCATGCTGCGCTGGCCGGTCGGGAGGTGCGCCCCTGGGATCGGATGCGGCTGGCCTCGGTGACGCAGGCCCAGGCCGTGGCGCTGGCCGATGTGGTGGACGTGATCGGCGGGGAGCGCCTGGGGCAGGAGGTGCTCCGGGGTATGGAGGCCTCGATCGGCCAGGGCTGGTGCGGGGTGGGGCGTGCCCGGGTGGGGGTGCATTGGGACGATGAGGGGGAGACGTTGAGCGCGGGCGCCTCGACCTGGTGGCGGGTAATGCCGGGGTGGGAGCGGGGGCTTGTGTGGGTGGATGAGACGCTGGCGCGCCGTTGGCTTGAGGCCCTGGAGCTCGGGCATCTGGGTGGGGAGCAGGCCCACGGGGCGGTCTGCTGTGTGCTTGGCGAGGTGTTCTCCGGGGCGCTTCGGCGCTGTGGCTGGCCGCAGGTGACCTGGGGGGTCAACCCTTTGCCGGGGCGAGCGAAGGTGGAGCTGATGCGGGCCTCCAGGCCGCCCTATGTGGCGTGGGTGCTGGAGGTGGAGGATCCTCATGGCGAGGTGCGCGGTCAGCTGCGTCTGGCGATGCCCTGGTCGCTGGTGCGGATGGTGCGCGGCCAGCTTTGTGCGCCGGCGGCGGATCTGGCGCGCTGGGAGGCGCTGCCGGGTGTGGGCCGGCTGAGCGTGGGGCGTGTGGGGGTGAGGGTGGAGGAGGTCCGAGGGCTTGAGCCGGGCGATGTGCTTATGGCTGGCGAGTCGATTGCGCGGGGGGAGGGGGTTCGCCTGGGCGCGCAGCTCCGCTTCGGGGCGCGGGCGTGCTGGAGCGGGGTGTTGAGGCAAGGAGAGGGTGGGGCGTGGATGTTTGAGGCTTGCGAGACGGGCGTGGATGATGAGGAAAACCGTGATGATGAACCCAGGGAGGATGGAATGAGTGAGGCCGTGGAACGTGCGGAGGTGGAGGTCGACGTGGTGGTGGGTGAGGTGCGCCTGGAGCTCGGTCAGCTCAGCCGCCTGATGCCCGGACAGGTGCTGGAGACCCACTCGCCGGTGGGCGGGGCGGTCCGGCTGATGGTGGGGGCGAAGGAGATCGCCCGCGGGGAGCTGGTGGAGGTGGAGGGCAGGCTGGGGGTGCGCGTGGAGCACGTCAGCGCTTGAGGGGCCTCAGTGTTTCAGCGTTTGCCTCAGTCTTTTGAGGCGCGTTGGTGGTGCAGGCGGGCGATGGCTTCGGGGACGTCGATCTCGTCGGTGGCTTCGATGGGGGTATCGTCGGTGGTGTCGTCGGAGCGGTCGAGGGCGTCGTGGAGCGATTGCGCGCGCAGCTCACGCAGCGAGTCCAGGGCGACGTCGCTCTCGACGGTCTGGCGGAGCTGATCGAGTTCGATGTCGGGGATCTCGATGGCGTCGATGTCCACGTCGGCCTGGAGGTGGGAGAGGGTGCGGTCGAGGCGCTCCCCCTGAAGGCTGGGGGCGGTGATGTTTTGCAGGGTCTCCTGGCGGTCGAGGGGATCGCCCAGGAGCAGATCGAGGTCGATCTCCCCGCTCTGGAGGATGGCGGCCGCGGGGATCTCGGCGCGGGTGGCGTGGGTGTGGGTCAGCGGGGAGGTGTGCTCGGAGGTGGGGTTTGATGGCGAGGGAAGATCGGTGGCGAGGTCGCGCTCCTCCAGGTCGAGGAGGGTCGCCCAGCCCTCGGGGCGGCGGGCGGCCAGAAAGGTGATGGAGGCGGTGTTGTGCTCGGCGCGCAGCCCGATCTGGAGGTTGATCTGGGGGAGGATGGCGTCTTTGAGGCGCGTGGGGAGAAGATCGAGATCGGTGGCGATCCAGCGGTGGCTGGGGCTGTGAGGTGAGAAGAGGAGCGGGAGGTCGTCCGGGTCGAGGGGGGCGTCCCACATCAGGGCGGAGGCGCTGCTGGCGAGCCTGGCCAGGTGGGCGCGGCTGTGGGGATCGTGGGGAGGCTGAAGATGGATCAGGGGCACGCTGGAGGGCGCGATCGGGGGTACTGCCGAGACGTAGAGGAGGAGCTCATGGGGAAGACGGGTGGTCAGCCAGAGGAGCAGGCTCTGGCGCGGGGGGGCGGTGGGGCTGAAGATCAGGCCGTTGATGGGGGAGCTCAGCCGGGGCCGAAGCAGCTCGCGGGTGTTCTGCGCCAGGGGGCAGAGCGCGATATCGGGCCGGGGGGTGAGCAGGGCGAAGGGTTGTGGCGAGCCGGGCAGGGGCTGGGCCCACCAGCGGCTCAGGCAGCTTGAGGGGCCCTGCTGGCCGAGATGTTCAAGGATGCGGTTGACGGTCGTGGGCAGGAGCGGGGTGTTCTGGAAGGTGAGGGTGCCGGCCTGTTCCAGGTGCCAGTGGCCGTCGGGGCGCAGGATCACCATGGAGGTTTGCGGGTTCCCCAGGGCTTTGGTCAGGGCGGGAAGCGAGCGGATGTCGGCGTCGAGCGAGGAGGAGGTCATGGGAGATCGGGGGAGCCGGAGTCAGGGGGAGAAGGCGGAGAAAGCGGGTCGTTGGCGGGGGCGTCGTCTGCGGGCTCGGGGCTGTGAAGTTCGGGCTCTAAGCGCAGGCGCAGGCGAGTGATCTGGTCGGCTCGGAGATCGAGGTCGAAGCGCTGGGGGATGTGGCCCGGAGCTCGGAGTTCGAGGCGGTAGGTGCCCGGAGTGAGGCTTAAGGTCTGGTCGCGCCAGCGGTTGATGACGCCGTGGAAGTCGTCGTTGAGGTAGATCTCGGCGGTGTCGGGCTCCACCTCAAGTTTGAGCAACGCCGGGGCGTTTTGAGAGGCGGTGGTGGAGGCGTAGTTGGGCGCGCAGCCCGCAGCGAGCACAGTCGCGATGAGCGTGAGGGCCAGGAGCAAAGCGAGGGCCTGGCGCGTGATGCTATGGGTAGGGTGGTGGCCGGGGTGCGGCATGTTTTATCCCTGCGACTGTCGATGTGGTATAAGAGCTTACTAAATGGTCTGTGTGGCGGGAAGCCCGGCGACGTGGAGTGTGGGCAGGTGCGATGGGAACGAATGTTGCATCCTCACCGGGCCGTGTTAGGGACTTCATGAGCGTGCGCCATCACCAGGGTACGGGCTGGCGAGCGAAAACGATATGAGCGCGGAGCGCATGATGCATAAACCGGGCGTGGTTTCGGGGTTAATTCTGGGGATGTTGGCGTTGCTGCTTTCGGGGTGCCCCTCCGATGATGTGGTGGTGTCGTACAGCGACTTTTTCGTGCCCTGGGACATGAGCCCCTATGAGTTTGATGGCCAGCCTGAGCTGGAGGCGCCGGCGCGCCTGATCTTTGCCGACGTGGCGCCGGGCCAGGTGGAGGTTCGTGAGGCTGAGCTGACCAACGTGGGTCGTGCTCGTCTGGCCCTGGAGTCGGTGAGCGTAGAGGGGCCCTTTGAGCTGCATTACCCGGAGTTTCTCGATGGTCTGCCCGGGGAGCTCTTGCCGGGGGAGTCGGTGCTGGTGCAGGTGAGCTACCGGGCCGAGACCGACGAGGGGGTGCAGGGGGTGATGCGGGTGCGCACCAACGATCCGGAGAAGGCCGAGCATGAGGTTCAACTTCTGGCCAACACCGATCTTCCCTGCCTGGAGCTCTTGCCGGTGGGGCCGCTGCGCTTTGGGATGGTGGAGCGCGGGCAGCCGGTGGAGCGGGCGCTGCGGGCGACCAACTGCAGCAGCCAGGTGGAGACGCGGGTGTGGGTGGAGGCGCTCGACGGCGACGGGGGCTTTGAGATGACGGAGGCGGCGGATGCACGCGGCGAGGAGCGGGTGCTGGCCGCTGGCGAGACGGTGTTGATCCCGGTGACGTTTACGCCGACGGAGTCGCGGGAGTACCGGGGGCGGGTGCGCTTGAACAGCGATGATCTCCTGGAGCCGGAGCGTGAGGTGGAGCTTGTGGGTGAGGGCGCGCCGCCGGCTTGTCCGATCGCGCAGATCGGAGTGCGCGGCCTCGAGGGGAGCGCCGAGGCGGCCCCGCGTGGGGAGTTTTTGGGGCGTCCGCTGGAGAGGGTTGAGCTGACGGGCCGCGGGAGCATCGCGGCCAACGGGCAACCGGTGGTGGGCTATGAGTGGACGCTGGCGGAGCGGCCGGGCGATACGGCGGTAACGCTCAGCGAGAACGGCGATCCTTCGCTGCAGGGGCTCTATCTGGAGCTTGTGGGCCGATATGTGGTGGAGCTGCATGTGATCGATGCTGAGGGCACGCGCTCCTGTGAGCCGGCGCGTATGGTGATCAATACCCGCACCGATCGGGACATTCACGTTCAGCTTGTGTGGGATACGCCCCGCGACAGCACGCGCGATGATCGCAGCGGCAGCGATGTGGATCTGCACCTGCTGCGCGATGGACGCGGCGGCGCCTGGAACAGCGCGCCGTGGGATTGCCACTGGCAGAACAAGACGCCGGACTGGGGTGTGCCCGGGGAAACCAACGATAACCCCGGGCTGGATATTGATAACGTGACGGGTTGGGGCCCGGAGAACATCAACCTCAATGAGCCGGAGAGCGGCGTGAGGTACCGGGTGGGAGTGTACTACTTCTCGGATCACGGCTACGGGGAGAGCTACGCGACGGTGAGGATCTATCTGGGCGGGGAGCTGCAGCTGGAGATGCGTCGCCGTCGCATCGTCAACAATCAGTTCTGGGAGGTGGGGGATATCGTCTGGCCGCAGCAGAGCATTGAGATTCACGACCGGGTTTACGCAGGGTTCCCGGCGCTCTGAGGATCAGGCGGGGGGAAGTCTGGCGCGCAGGGCCTCGGCGCGCGCGTCGAGGCCCAGGCGCTCAAGCTGATCGAGGGCGATGGAGGCCACGGCCCGGGCGCGCTGCGGGTCGTGGTGGCGCAGGCATTGGTCGGTGGCAAGCTCTGCCAGGGTGGCCGTGTCGAGGTTGACCATCCCGGAGCTGACCAGGGCCAGGCTCGCGCGCTGGAGATGATGGTCGAAGGCGTCGAGGTCGGGGGTGTGGGCGGCGCAGGCTGCCAGCGCGAGGTGCGCGACGCCCAGGTAACCCGAGACGTTGGCGGCCTCCATGGCGTTAAGGGCATGCTCGAAGTGGGGGCGTGCGGCCGGGAAGTCGAGTTGTGCGGCCAGGCACATCCCGATGTTAAAGCGGATCGAGCCGGTCTGAGAGACGCCGATGCGCTGCAGGGTGTCGATCGCGAGCTGGTAGAAGTGCAGGGCCTCGCGGGGTTGATGAAGCAGGCGGTAGATCTCACCGAGGGCGTTGTCGCATTGGGCGACGCCGTGGAGGTTCTGCGTCTCTTCGTAGAGCTGGCGGGCGGTTCGGGAGGGGGTGAGCGCGTCGTGGGGGCGTTCGCCGGCGAGCGCGACGGCGGCCAGCCCGAGCCAGGTGGAGGCCTGGTCAGAGGGGGCGTTGGCGCGACGGGCCCAGGGCAGGGAGCGGTGGTAGGCGTCGGCGGCCTGGTCGAGGTGCCCGCGGGAGTAGTTGAGATCGGCGAAGAGCTGCAGCGCTTTGGCAAAATCCTGCGCGACCTCCGGGGGGGCGTCGGGGGTGGCCAGGGGTTCTAAGCGCTCCAGGCAGGCGGTGGCCAGGGCCAGGCCGGTGCGAACTTCGCCGCGGGTGCGGGCGATGATGCCCGCGGTGAAGAGGCGTTGGGCGTCGAGCCGGGGGTCGGGATGTGAGGGGAGCGCGTCGACGAGGGTCTGGGCGCGGTCGGTGTTTCCCTGCTTGGCCAGGGTGCGGGCGCGACCGGTGGTCAGGCGAAGGAAAATCGCGTCATCGGGTGTGGGCAGGTGGGAGAGGGCGTCTTCGGCCAGGTCGAAGAGCTGCAGGGCGCTGGCGAAGTCGCTGGTGAGGCGGTTGTGTTCGGCGGCGCGAAGCAGCGGCGCCAGCGCGGCTGTGTGATCGCCGGCGGCCAGAAGATGGCGTCCGATGCGGGCGTCGAGCTCCGGGGTGATCTCGGGGTAGGTGGCGCGAAGCGCGCGGGCGCAGTGGAGATTATGTGCGGCCCAGCGGTCGTGCTCGGAGGCCAGGCGCTGGAGCGACTCGCGCAGCGCGCCGTGCAGAAAGCGCCAGCGGTCGGGGGTGGCTTCGGCCAGACGAGCCAGGGTGAGGCGTTCGAGAAGATCGCGCGGGATGGTCACTGCGGCATCAACGCAGGCGGCGTGCCATTCATCCGGATCGATGTCCTGACCGAGCGCGGCGGCGATTTCCAGGGCGAAGAGCGCGTCTCTTTCGTGGGCCGCGCCCATCGCCGCGATGAGCAGGGAGACGCGGTCGCGCAGCAGCGCGTCGATGGATTCCGGCAGCGGCGCCTGTTCACCGGGGCGCAGGTGGAAGCCCTCAGCCGAGGGGGTGAGGATGTCGCGGGCGACCCAGTCGCCGACGAGCTGCACGGCAAAGAGGGGGTTTCCACGGGTGCGCTCGACGAGCTCTTCGATGAGCTCGCTGTTGAGGCCGAGCAGGTGCTGGACCAGGGTGCGGTGGTCGTCTTCGGCCAGGGGCTCTACGGGAAGATCGGTGCTGCGGGCGTGTGCTTTGAGGCGCTCAAGCAGCAGGGCCTCGTCGGGGCGTGTGGCCACGAGATCGTCGCGGGAGGTGGCGATGATGAGCGTGGGCGGGGCGAGCTCCTCGGGAAGATCGAGCAGAAAGAGAGCAAAGCGCAGGGTGTCGAGGCCGTAGTGGACGTCGTCGAGGTGCAGGACGACGGGGCGGTGAGGGAAGATGCGCTTGAGGGCGCGGGCGATCAGCGCGTAGCGCTGACGCGGGCTGCCCTGAGCGCTCGGGTGATTGCGCGGGAGGAGTCCGGGATCGCTTAAGCTGGCGAGCTCGATGCAGTCGGCGAGCTCATCGGGGCCCAGGGGGCCGGAGCGGCCGAGGGTGTCGCGCACGCGCTCGATGCGGGCGTCGTGGGAGAGGTTATGGGAGCGGAAGAGCTCATTGAGCAGGGCCGGCAGGCCCTGAAGTCGTGATGCGATGGGGCTGTGCGGGGCGTGCAGATCAAACGCGACGCCGCGCTCGTGAGCGCGCTGGCAGAGCCAGGTGGCCTGGCGGGTTTTTCCCACGCCTGAGGGGCCGCTGAGCACCAGCGCGCGGGGCGTGGAGGTGGCGTGAACCTCGCGTAGCGCGCGCCAGAGGGCGTCGCGGGCCGGGATGCGGTCAACCAGGGGGATGGGGCGAAGCCCGAAGAGTCCCAGACCGGTGCCGCGCAGGTGATCGGGTCGCAGGGCGACGCGGTCGCGGGGGGACTCCCAGGTCAGCGGGAAGAGGGGGCCGTGGGCGTGGGTGTGCGAGGTGTCGAGCGGGGCCCGGGAGAGCGTCGCCGGCGGGTCGAGGGAGGCGTCGTCGAGCAGGGCGGTGAGGGTGGCTTCAAGCTCGGTGGGCTCGTCGGGGGTGGCCGTGGGCGGGCGTAGAGCGGGGGTGGGAAGCTCGGGCAGAGGGGGGGCGGGGGTGGGGGCTGAGAGGCGCTGGAGGTCGAAGGCGGCGTCGGCGGCGAACTGGTAACGATCGGCGTGATGCTTGGCGAGCAGGCGTCCGATCCAGGCGCCAAAGGGGGCGGGAAGATCGGCGTCGGTCTCCAGCGGGGGCAGCGGCAGATGAAGGTGGGCGTGGAGGATGTCTTCGGTGGTGGCGCCGGAGTAGGGCGGGCTGCCGCTGGCCAGCCAGAAGGCCAGGCAACCCAACGCGTAGAGATCGGTCCAGGGGCCCTGGTCGCGCAGGCGCGCCAGGATCTGCTCGGGGGCCATAAAGCGGGGGGTGCCGGCGACGCGGGTGTTCTGGGAAGCGTCGGGGTGATCGTCGAGGGCGTGGGCCAGCCCGAAGTCTGACAGTTTTAAGGTGGGGCCGTCGGGGCCGTGCACCATCAGGACGTTTTCGGGCTTGAGGTCGCGGTGAATCACGCCGCGGGCGTGGGCGTGCGCCAGGGCGTCGAGGATGGCCAGCAGGATGGCGCGTTGTTGCGCGAAGTTCAGAGCGTGCCCGGAGATCTCGCGCAGCGAGCCGGCGGCCAGCTCCATGACCAGGTAGGGCGACTCCGGGGTGAGCAGCGAGGGGGCCTGGGCGGCCTCGGCGGCGGTGACGGTGGCCGTGTCAAAGACGCGGATGATGCCCGGGTGGCTTAAGCGGGCCACGGAGCGAACTTCGTGGTGGAAGCTTTTTAGGAAGTGCGGATCGGTGGCGCGCTTGCTGGTGATGATCTTGATCGCAACTTCGGTGGCCGTGGGGTTATGGGTGGCATGCCAGACCTCGCCCATGCCGCCACGGCCCAGAGGGCGGTTGAGGGTGAAGTCTGCCAGGGAGATCGCCATAGGAGGTGCCGCGGGAGGGGGGAGCGGTTGTGGTGTAACGTAGTGTAGAGCATGCGGTGGCGGGATGGAATGGCGAAGGTTGCGTTGGCCGCGGGCAGGCTGGTAGGGCAGGGGGCAGCGCGCCGGCGATGGTCGCGGGCGCAGCACGACGACTCACCATTGAAAAAGCAGGGCGCATGGCAAGTGATCGAAATCTGGTGTGGGTGGACCTGGAGATGACCGGGCTGGACCCGAAGACGTGCACGATTCTGGAGATCGCCACGATCGTGACGGATTCTCAGCTTCAGATTGTGGCCGAGGGGCCCAACCTTGTGATTCATCACAGCGACGAGGTGCTCGACGCGATGGATGCCTGGAACACCGAGCATCACGGCAAGTCCGGGCTGACCGCGGCGGTGAAAGCCTCCACGCTGACGCTGGCGCAGGCCGAGGCGCAGACGCTGGCCTTTGTGCAGGAGCATTGCGGGCCGAACAGCGCGCCCTTGTGCGGGAACTCGATCTGGCAGGATCGCCGCTTTCTGGCCGAATACATGCCGCGCCTTGAAGATTACCTGCACTACCGCATCATCGACGTCTCGTCGGTTAAAGAGGTGGTGCGGCGGTGGTATCCGGCCGGGGTGGCGATGCCGCCGCGCAAGGAGCAGAGCCACCGGGCGCTCGACGACATCAAGGATTCGATCGAGGAGCTGAAGTTCTACCGCTCGGAGGTCTTTGTGGCGCCGGGGGGCAGCGCGACCTTCGCCACGCGACGTTGATCAGAACGTGAGCCGGTCAGAAGGTGAGTAAGGCGTAGCCGATCGCCAGGATGATCAGACCCAGCGCGATGCCGGTGATGATCTGGGCTTTCTGGGCGTCGGCCGCTGAGAGGGGGGCCTCGCTCTGTGGCGAGCGAAGTTCGGTGGACTCTTCGGGGGGAGGACCGACGATCAGATCGGCGGAGTCGGTCAGGTCGGGCTCGCGATGTGCGGGGGCCATCACCGCGGTGGGGGCGTGGTCGCGCGCCTCTGCGGGGGTGTGGGCCGGCGAGCCGATGAGGGTGGGTTTGAGGTCATCGTCGGTGTTGGGGGAGCGCGGTGAAGTGGAGAGAAGGTCGTCCATCGAGGTGTCGATGACCGGCGGGGTATGCGGGGCCTCGGTGGCGTGGTGGGGGCGCGCCCAGCGATCGGTGTCGAGCCAGCGTTTGAGGGTCTGCCCCATCTCCAGCGCGCTCTGGAAGCGATCGTCGGGATCTTTGGCGAGGGCGCGGGTGATGATCGCGGCGAACTCCGGGTCGACCGAAGAGGGCAGGGGCGGCGGATCCTGGCTCTGGTGGGCGAGGATCAGGGCGTAGGAGGAGTCGCCATCAAAGGGGAGGCTGCCGGTGACGCATTCGTAGAGCACGACGCCGAGTGAGTAGAGATCGGCGCGGTGGTCGACGTCGGGGTTTACGGCCTGCTCGGGGGCCAGATATTGCGGGGTGCCGTAGATCTGGCCGACCACGCTCAAGAGGGGATCGGACTTCTGGTCGGCGCGTTTGGCGATGCCGAAGTCGAGGATTTTGACGATCTCATCGCCCTCGGGGGTGCGGGCCAGAAAGATGTTTTCGGGTTTGATGTCGCGGTGCACAAAGCCCGATTGATGGATCTGATGGAGGCCTTTGAGGACCTGAAGCGCGAGCTTTGCGAGCTCGTCGGCGGGGATGGTTTTGTTGCGGTGCAGGCTGTCAAAGAGCTCCTCGCCGGTGAGCAGCTCCATGGAGAGAAAGGCGTGGCCGTCGGGGGATTCGCCGAACTCGTAGACGCGGACCACATGTTTGGAGCGGATGGCTTTGGAGATGCGCGCTTCGCGTTTGAAGCGCTCGATGATGCGCCAGTCGTTGGCGAACTCGGCGGTGATGACTTTGAGGGCGACGGGCTGGGAGCGGGAGCCGTCGTCTTTGAAGCGCTGGGCGGCGTAGATCTCACCCATGCCGCCGGCGGCCACAAAGCCCAGGATGTGGTAGGCGCCGAAGCGTTTTCCGGGGAGCAGCACGCGGTTGAGCACCGCCTGGGAATCGATGGCGGTTTTTTGAGCGAGCTCCTCAACGGAGTTTGCGCGGATGAAGTCGATGCTGTCCTCGTCCAGGCCCCGGGAGTCAGGGGGGAGCTCGATCAGGGTGCTCTTCACGGGCGGCTCGCGGTTGAGGAAGTCGAGGCGCCCGGCGGGCGCTACGGGGGTGAGAGGAGGATCACGGGGGCGGTGGTCGGTGTCTTCTCCCCTGTAGTATAGTCGGAAAGGAGAATGGTCCCAAGAGCGATTGAAGGACACGATGAACATGATGAGATCCGGGGTGTTGCCGCGGGGTGTGGGGGCGCTGCTGGTGCTGGTGCTGGTGGCCGGGGCGGGGTGCGAGGGGTGTCAGCCGCCGGCGCCGCCGACGGGCCAGGAGGGGGTGTTGCTGCTGGGGGAGATGATCCCGCAGACGGCGCAGGTGGTGGTCTTTGCCGAGGAGCTCGCGTCGCTGGAGAGCGCGTTAAACGGGGTGATGGATCGGGCGCCGGTGGTGGGTGAGGCGCTGGAGGGGGTGGTGCTCGACGAGGTGTGGTCGTCGGTGGGGGCAGGCGCGGGGTTGCCGGCGGTGGGGTATCTGGCGCACGGGCAGGTGGTGTTGGCCGGGTGGCGCGAGCCGGGCGTGGAGGTTGAGGCGCCGAGCGCGCTGTGGGGGATGGAGGCCCGGGCGCATGAGGTGGAGGGGGCGCGGCGTGCGCTGCGCTTGCATGATGCGCAGGGGGAGTTGCAGGGCTGGGCGGTGGTGGATGCGCGGCGCTGGGCGGTGGGTTGGTTTGTGGAGGACAAGCCGAAGACACGCCTCGATGAGGTGGTGCTGGCCCTGGGAGAGCGCTCGTTGGAGGTGGAGGGGCATCGGCGTTTTCTGACGACGAGCCAGGCGCGGCCGATCTCGGCGATGATCTCGGCCGGTCGGCTGGCCGAGGGGCTAAGCGGGAAGGGCCAGGCCGGGGTGCTGGCGCAGAGGATGGCCCGTGAGCTGGGGTGGGTGCATCTGCGCGCCGGGCTCGACGCGACCCGGCGGCAGGTGGAGCTGGAGGTGGGCACTCCGGGTGTGCGTGGGGTGGCCACCAGCATCGAAGATCTGGGAGAGGCCGCAGGCGATCTTCCTCCGGTCGGTGGGCTGGTGCGCCCCGGGGTGCTCGGCGCGGTGCGCATCTCGGCCTCGCCAGAGCGCTTTGTGGAGTTTGTGCGCGCCACGCTCTCGGCCGACGATCGCCTTCGCCTCGACCAGTGGATCGAGGAGCTCGATGAGGAGCTTCGCGTCGATGTGATGGGCGATGTCATCGGTCAGCTCACCGGTCAGGCGCTCGTGGTGATCTACGGACTGGAGAGCAGCTTCTTTGAGCAGGAGGGCATTGAGGCGCTGGCGGCGGTGGTGCGGCTGAAGAGCACGCGGGATGCGGTGCTCCTGCCCATCAAAGAGCGGCGGCCGGTCGAAGATATGCTCAACTCGCTCACCCAGGTCAGCCGCGGGAAGCTGCAGCGCCAGGTGATTCGGCACATGATCCAGTACGCCTGGATCGAGGATGGGGAGCTCAAATGGGCGCTGATTCTGGGCGATGACCACGTGCTGCTGGTCGACAGCGCGGTGGCCTTTGATCACGCCAACCGCTGGGAGCGCAGCCCGCAGACCGAGGGCGATCTGATGGAGGGGCGCGGGATCGACGCGATGCTCGCCGGCCGAAGCGGCGGCGGCATCTATGTGGAGCTCGGGGCGCTGCGCGGCATCTTTGAGGAGAAGGGGCCCGAGGAGCTGGCGCGCTGGCTGACGCCCTTTGAGGCGGTGAAGGTGCGCGCCGGGGTTGGTGAGCGTGTTGACCGCGCCGAGGTGGTGCTCTGGCTCGAAGACGCCTGGGCCGGCGGCGAGCCTTCGGCCGCCGCCGACCAGGCCCCCACCCCGGCGACCGGTGATGAGGAGCCGAAATGAGTGCCGCACGTGAGGTTGATGTGGAGGCGGCCCGCGCCATCCTGGCGCGTTTTGAGGCCGCGCACGAGGCGCTGATCGAGGCGATGGTCAGCGACGGGTGGCCCGACGCGATGGCGCGCGAAGGCCTGGCCATGCACATGCGGAGCTGGGAGGTGGGTGCGGCCGCCGACGCGTTGCGACGCGAACTCGACGCGGTAGGGCCGGGCCATCGCCTGATGTGGCCGGAGCGGGTGCATCATATCTGGCCGGCGCTCCCCGGGGCGGGGGTGGGCCCGGCGCTGCTCGGCGCGATGATGGGGGTGCCCCAGGCGGTCAAGGTCTCGCGGCGAGGCCGGGCATTTGGCGAGAAGGTCTGCGAGCTCGCGGGTTGGGAGGTGCTGGAGGGGGAGCGCTGGCGTCAGGCGCCGGTGGTGGTCGTCAGCGGCAGCGACGCCACGCTGGCCGAGGTGCGCGCCCGGGTGCCAGGCGTGCGTGTGGTGGGCTACGGACACCGGGTCAGCTTTGCGGTGATGGTCGATGGACCGACGATCGATCTTCGCGAAGAGGCGCAGCAGATCGCCGAGGATGTCGTGATGTGGCGTCAGGCCGGGTGTTTCTCGGTGCGGGCGGTGATTTTTGTCGGTCAAAAAGAGCGGTGTCGGGCCTTTGGCGAAAGGTTGGCCGAAGTTATCGCGGAGGTTGAGGTGCGCCTGGGTGCTGACCGTCTCAATGAGGGCGAGGCCTCGGCGCGGGCGCAGGCGTTGAGCCTTGCGCAGATGACCGGGGAAGTCTTTGTGCGCGGGGTGGGCTATGTGTGCCTGGCCTCGAGCCCCTTTGAAGGTGGGGAGTCCTCGCCGCAGGCGGTGAGCCTGCACCGGGTCGATGCGGTCGAGGCGATCGATGCGGCGGTGGGCGTGCTCGCCGGGCAGGTGCAGGGGGTGGCGCTGGCCGGGGCCTGGCGCGAGAGGCCGGGCGTTGTGGAGCGCGTCGCGTCGCTGGGGGCGACACAC
>NZ_VOSL01000051.1 GCF_007997005.1 Lujinxingia vulgaris
GCCGATCCGGGCGCCGCATCGGCCCGCAGCACCGGCGCCGCCCCCGCGCGCCAGGCCAAAACCCGCGCCCCCGGTCCGGCCATCCTGCGCCTGGAGGCCGAAGAAGCCATGCGCCGCCGCAACTTTTCTGAAGCCGCCGATCGCTACGAAGATCTGCTGGAGGTGCTCGGCCCCCGCGACCGGGCCGCGGCCACGGTGCGCCTGGACCTGGCGCTGCTCTACTACCGTCAGCTGGGCGACGAGCGCCGCGCCATAAACCACCTGACCTACTTTGCCAACACCTGGCCCGACGATATGGCCGCGCCTATCGCCATCAATGAGCTCTGCCGGCTCCTGGGCGATCGCCGCGCGCAGAGCCCCCACTGCGGGGGGCGCTGAGTGCGCGCAAGGCTCGCCAGCACCCTCACCTTCACCCTCGCGCTCCTTGCGGCCCCCCTCCTCCGCTCCGCTGTAGCGCAGGAGACGCCGGCGGCGGAGCGCCTCGAGCTGCAGACCGTCTCGGCCTGCGCCGACAAAAACGCCGCCGACGAGCTGCGCGCCGAGCTCGCGTTGCGCCTCCCCGAGCTCGACGTCTCCGACGACACCACCTCCGCAGCGAGCTCGCCGGCGCGCTGGCGCCTCTTCTGGGTACCGGAGGGAAGCGATCGCTGCGTGGTGATTTTGCGCACCCCCAGCCTGGAGCACCGCGCGCAGCTGGGCCCCCAGGCCGACCCCGAGGCGATCCGGGAGGCCGCCAGCCGCCTGGCCTGGGTAATCACCGCCGCGCGCCAGGCCCACAGCGATGAGGCTCGCACCCTGGGCGAAGAGCGCGCGCTGGAGATCGTCGCGCGTGTTCAAAGCCTTGGTGAAGCACGCGCCGACGCCGCCCTCGATGACCTTTTCAACCAGGAAGCCGCGCGCCGGACCGCCCGCAGCGCCGCATCCCTGGCCAACCTCTCGGCGATGCGCACCCGCGAGGTCGCCGAGGCCGCAGCCTCACAGCCCACCTCCGCGTCGACGCTGCCCCCCCTGCCTCGCCCGCAGCTTGAGCCCCCCGGCGCGCTGCGCCTGGGGCTCTTCCCGGGCATCAGCATGGGGCCGCCCGGCGCCCCGCTGACGCTGAACCTCATCGGCAGCCATGAGCGCGCCGATGGCGCGCAGATCGGCCTCATCAACCACACCGCAAGCCGCGGCTCCGGCGCTCAGATAGGCCTGATGGCCAGCTGGAACGATGGCGAGTTTGAGGGCGCCCAGATCGCCTCAGCCTTCAACTACTCCCGACGCATCGAGGGGGCGCAGGTCGCCGCGGTCAACGTCAGCGACAGCCAGCACGGCGCCCAGGTCGGAATCGTCAACATTGCCGGCAGCATCGAAGGCACCCAGGTCGGGGTGGTCAACATCTCCAAAGACGCCAACTGGCCGGTGGGACTGGTGAACATTTCTACGGATTACCCCCCGAGGTTGTTTGGCTACTACGCGCTGCCCGGCCATCTCTACACGGGATTGAGCATGGGCGGTCGCCGGCTGCGCTACATCTTCCAAAGCGGCACGGCCTTCTTTGGCAACTCGGGCTCTATCGGGCTGGGCGCCGGGTTGCACCTGCCCTTTGACGATCGCCCTTACTTCGCCGATATCGAAGCGGTGGTCATGTTTGCAGACCTCAGCACGGCCTCGTCTGGGACACACGTCCATGTGCGCGCCCCCCTGGGCTGGCGATTTGCACAACGATTCGCGTTGATCGCCGGCCCCTCGCTCAACATCTATTCTACCGACTCCGCGTCCAACCGCGACTATGGGTCGCCGGTGGCCCTGATCGACCTGCGACAAAACAACGAACTTCTCCAGATCTGGGTGGATCTTATGGTGGGCGTCGTCTTCTAATAGGTCGCCCGACACGGGCGGCCTGACACCCTCAATCGATGCCCGTGCCGCGATCGGCCGACGATGCGATCCGGCGCGCTCTGCCTGAACCTTTTGCCCCTGAGCCCTCATGACCTCGACCGCACGCACAACCCCGGATTCGCCCCGCGCCGCCCGCGCCCTGCAGCTCGTCGAAGCTCTGCAATCCCAACTGGCCGCGCGCCTGGTCGCCGCGGCGCCCAACGACGATGAGCCGACGTTTAAGCCCATCTCCTGGCTGCGCGACGGGGGCGTTCACGGCGGCGGCACGCGTCTGGCCACCGCCGACACCCCCACCTTTAACCGCGCCTCGGTCAACGTCTCCTGTGTGCATTACGACGATCTGCCCGAGAAGCGCCTGGGCTCGGCCACCGCGCTCTCCACCATCGTGCATCCGGCCCACCCACGCGCCAGCTCGATGCATATGCACATCAGCTGGACCGAACTCAAAGGCGGCCCGGGCACCTGGCGCATCATGGCCGACTTAAACCCCTCGCACCCTGATGACGCGCAGACCTCGCGCTTTTTGAGCGCGCTGCGCGGCGTCAACGTCGATCTTTTTGAGGAGGGCAAGGCCCAGGGCGAGCGCTACTTCTACATCCCCGCGCTCAAGCGCACCCGCGGGGTGGCGCACTTCTATCTGGAGGGCTACTCCAGCGGCGACTTCGACGCCGATCTTCGCCTGGCCCGCGCCTATGGCGAGGCCGTGATCGCCACCTACGGCGCGCTGCTCGAAGAGAGCCTCGAAGGCGCGCCGGCTCCCACCGACGACGAGCGCCGCCGCCAGCTCGACTACCACACCCTCTATCTTTTTCAGGTGCTCACCCTCGATCGCGGCACCACCAGCGGACTTCTCGTCCACGACCAGAACGATGTGGGCATCATGGGCTCATTGCCCGCCGCCGTCGATCGGGAGCTCTTACGCAGCTGGGCCTCAAAGGTCCCCGCACCGCAACAGGAGCTCGTGGAGGCGCTGGCCGACGCGCTGCCTGAGGCCCACCCCGCCCCGGTCGATAACGCCACCCGCGCGCAGCTGGCCAACATCGTGCGCGCGCACTACCGCCGCCACCCCGAGGCCCTCAACCTCCAGGCCCGCGGCGAGGTGGTGCCGCCGACGGTGGATAACCACCTGGGTTCGCGTTGATACGCTCGGAGCGGGCGCAACTTCTGCGCCCGCTCGCTTGACACCCCGGCCTCCCACCCCCAAAAATCAAGGCTCGAAGTCCCCCTTCACGCCTCCGCTCTGAGGTCGTTTCCTCGCCAAAGAGCCTTTGCTTTGAGCCCTCATGCCGCGCTACTGGCAACGACTCAGCGACGCGCTCAGCACGCTCGCAAGCGCTCCTCAGCACCATCCGGATCAGATGGCCCGGAGCATCGCCGCGCAGGCCACCCATGCGCTGGCCGGGCACCGCGCGTTTTTGCTGATCATCACCCGCGACCGGGTGCTGCCGCGAAACTTAAAGGCCGAGCCCATCCAGGGCTGGACGCCCATCCAAAACTACGCCACCGGGACAACGCCCGAGCATCAGGCCCGCATCCAGGGGTGGATGCGCACCCGAGCGCCCCTCAACGGTGTACCCTCCTCGGTGACCATCGCGCGCTCCGCCGGCGTCTTTCGCGTGCTGCTTCGCGCCGACCTCATTGGCGAGCAACGCTGGGAGGAGACCCCCACCGGCGAGATGATGGCGATGCTGGGGTCGTGCGACCGCATCATCGGCGCGCTCCCCTTCAGCGAGACCGTTGAGGTCGTCATCGGCGTCGACCGGGCCATCGGCCAACCCCTCTTCAACCACGACGACCGCCTGGCCCTGGCGCGCTATATGGAGCGCTGCGGGCCTTACCTTGTGCGCCTGCTCATCAGCCACGGGCTGCTCTCCCATCAGGCCCCGCTGACCCCGCGGGAGCGGGAGTGTTACGAGCTTTTGCTCGACTCGCTGACCGAGCGCGAGATCGCCGAGGTGATGGGG
Source organism: Lujinxingia vulgaris (assembly GCF_007997005.1). GTDB lineage: Bacteria > Myxococcota_A > Bradymonadia > Bradymonadales > Bradymonadaceae > Lujinxingia. Next base: position 3,846 of record NZ_VOSL01000051.1, read on the forward strand.
CTCACCCCGCGCTCGGCCCACCAGTACGTCTCGCGCATCTACCAGAAGCTCGGGCTGAACAGCCGCGCCCAGCTGATGAGCGAGTGGCTCATCGCCGGCCAGATCTTTGAAGATATGCTCCCCTTCCCGCTTCATGAGCTGCTTGTCGAAGCCCGCGGGCTGCGTAGCGCCGAGATGGTCGAGAAGGCGACCGCCTGAACGCGTCGCGCCGCACTGAGCACTGACGCGCTGACCGTAGGTCGCATCTCCTCCTTGATTCGTGCGCTCTTCTCGGGGGTCCGCGCCGGTATCGCGCGAGCCCCGCATCGGCCCCCGACGGCCCTCCTCAGCGCTCCGGCTGTGACCGCAGCGGCCGGCGTCGACGCCGACGTTTTTTCTTCGGCGCCTCCGGCGCCGCGCGTCCCGGCGGCTGCCTCTTGAGCACGACCTGCTGCTCACGTACATCGTACGCGTCAATCTCCATCAACCTTTCGATCTCGTCCAACCAATGCGCGTAGATCTGATGGGTCGCGCGCCAGAACTCCACCCGAGGTGCAATCTCCAGACGTCGGTACGCCGCCTTTCGGTCATTTCGCAGACCCGCTACTACGGCCAGCGCAAACGCCATCGCCGACTGGGACATATACGCCAGCTTGCTCAAACGTATCTCTCTCGGGTTGCGCAAGACATCGCGCAGGCGAGTGCCGTCGTCGACCACCGGGCGCAGGGCGGCGTCGGAGGTGTAGGCCCCAAAACCGGTGAGGATGGCACAGAGGTCGGTGAGCTCCTCGTCGCGCGCTTCGCCACCGGGCCCCTCCTCCTCAATCTGATCAAGGATGTAGTGGCTGAGCTCGTGGGCGAAGATGCACACCAGCTCGCGTGGATCGTCTTCGGCCTCGGGACGATAGTTGATGATCACATCTTCGTCATCGGCGTAATAGACCGCCTGTGCCCGGGCCAGGGCCGGATTCGCCTCAAAGACCGACGCCTCGCGCAAGAGCGTGCAGGGCCAGTGGGCGATACCCATCTGCGTCTTCACCAACGAGAAGAGCTCCGCGGCCTGCTCCGCAGACAGCGCCCCCTGCCCCCCATCAAACTCGACAGGGAGCTCAAAAGGCGCACGCGCTCGCAAGGCCTCCGTCCCACCCAGATGGCGTAGAAGATAGTCCAGCCCATCCAAGATCCAGCGCTGATCGTCGAGGGGAACCTGACACCTGCGCTCACGCACATAAACGCGGTGTCCCACTAGCCCCAGTATCACGACCAACACCGCCGCCAGCCCGCTTATCATTGCGCTCATCGAATACCCGCGAAGCGTCCTTGTTTAGCCTCACTGCCCCGACCCGGAGTCGCGCCTGAGCCCTTTATTGACGCGCCCAAACGCTACTTCAGCGACCGAGCATCCGCTCCAGGCTCTGGCGATTCTCCGAGCGCCACACCGGCCGCTCCACCAGCACATCGTAGGTGAGAATCTGACCGGCGCGCCCCTCGTGGTGCAGGACGGCGTGCTGGTGAAAGATCACCTCTTTGGAGCGCACCGCGTGCTCGGGAATCGCCCCCACCGGCAGGTGCGCAAGCACCGAGTTGGTGGGCCCCAGGCGCTCACCCGCGGCGACATCCCGGGTGAGCACAATCACATGCTCCTGGTCTACCTCCGTGATGATCTCGTCAAAATAGATGCCCCACATCAGCCCGAGCATCACCGCGTTGCTCGCCATAAAGATCATCACCCCCACGGCCAACATCGCTCGCATCATCTTTGATCGCATCGCATCTCTCCTCGTTGTGCAGGTGCCCTCGTAAGCGCATCGCCTCGTTGAGCGTAGCGAAGTCTCTGTACGACGTCGACGCCCGGCCCGCGCCCCCACATGCCTCTCGCAGAGCTCTACGGGCTGGCCGGACCACCACACTAAAGCTGGTATAAACACGCCGCACAGACCTCGGAGGTCTGTGCGGCGTGCGTGTGTTGCGCTGGATGTCTCAATCGGATGGCGCCCTCTACAACAGACCCGTCTCACCCGCATGAATCAAGGACTTCATGCGACCCCGGGTCCTGCGCCTTCGTTCACTCGCCAGCGCCCTCAGCGGGTGCGGCATCGTCGGCCGCTTCGCCACCTTCGGCCTCGTCGGCGGGAGCTTCGACTTCAGTCGGATCCGCAGCCTCGGCGGGCGCAGCTGCCTCGGCGGGCGCGGGCGCGGCCGCGGCGGCCGCCTGCGCGGCGGTGTTCATCGCCGTCAGGCCTTTCTCGAAGTCCGCGCCGATGGCCGCATCCATATCAAAAAAGAGCCCGAAGGCTTTGGAGATGAAGTTGTTTTCTCCCTCCAAGATCCAGCTCACCTCGGAGGTCTCCCCGGCCGGTTTGAGCACAAAACGGGTGGTGTTGGTGGACTCAAAGGGTTTGATGAATTCCAGCTTGATCACCACCTCTTCGGGCGGAGTGCTCTCGAGAATGGTCATGCGCCCCTGGCCCACGTCGAAGATATGCTCCCCTTCCCGCTTCGTGAGCTGCTTGTCGAAGCCCGCGGGCTGCGCAGCGCCGAGATGGTCGAGAAGGCGACCGCCCTCGCCTGAGTTGATCAACCCGCGTCGAGCCCGTCACGTGGAGCGGACCCTCCGTATTTGTTTTGGTGTAGCTGCCCCCCCTCTCCACAGCACCGGCACGCTCTCTGCATAAAAGGCACCCCCGACACCGAATCGTGCCGGGAGTCAGCCTCTCAACGTGCACCAACCCGTTGTTTTATGCGGCTCATCGGCACGCTCTCGGTTGTTTGCTCAATGGATGCACGACCCTCAATTTTCTGGAGATGCCCATGAAGTTTCGACGTTCCTGGTCCACGCTGCTCGTCTTCGCGCTCCTGGCCTCGGCCTGCTCCGATGCCCCCGACACCTCCAACCCGCAGGAGCCCGACACCGATCGGAGTGACACCGACCTCAGCGACACCGGCCCCGACGCAGACGAGCCCGACACTGATGACACCCCTGACGTAGACGACGAACCCGACACCGACCCACCCCAGACCTGCCAACACGACTCCTGTACCGAGGAGGGGCGCACACGCTGCGAGGTTGTCGATGAGACGATCTCCTGCCTCTGCGATGAAGGACGCGTCGAGATCGATGGAGAGTGCGTCGAGTCCCTCTGTGAGGCGCAGGGCCTGAGCAACCCCAATGTGCTGTCGGACACGCCGGGTACCTACACCGACGCCTCCTATGCCATCGCCGCACTGGGCTCGACCTACGCGGTCGTCTGGGCCGATGATCGCGATGCCCATGGCCAGGAGGTCGATCTCTATATGGGACGCTTTGACCACCGAGGGCACAAGCTCGGCGGCGATGTCGCCCTTACCGACACGCCCTTCCACGATGTGATCACTCCCGATGCTCTGGCTGCCGACGAAGCGAGTTTCGGACTTCTACGCCTCGAAGAGACTGCGGACCCTGACCTACGAAGGCTGATCTTTGAGCGTTTTGATGACCAGGGAGCGCCCATAGGCCAGGCACACACCCTGAGCGATGGTACGTTCATCGAGTCTCCCGCTCTTATCGCCACAGATCAGGGATGGCTTGCCTCCTGGAGCGAAGGCTCCCTTTCCGATGCTTCGAGTTGGCGCCATCGTCTGGCGTCGCTTAGCCCTGATGGCGAGTTGAGCACCGAGGTGCGCACACTCAATACCCACGGCCCCGATAGCAGCCCCCATATGGTCTGGGCTGACGATCATGCTGCGGTGGTCTGGCGCGAGGCCATCGATTCAACAGGCTCTGCCCGCGAGACCTACTTCCAGCGTTTCGACGCGGCGGCTTCCCCGCTTGACCCCTCCCCCAGAACCATCGGCGCATCGCCGTCGCTGGAGCCCCGGCTCCTCTGGACCGGCGACCACTACGTGATCGTGAGCATCGCTTCGGGGCGCTCACTGACTCTGACCACACTCGACGACGAGGCCGAAGATGTTCTGGTCGACACGGAACTGACCGTGACCGACACAAACATCTACCACATCAGCGCCGCCTGGACGGGAAGCTCCATCGCGCTGAGTTGGCGTGACAGCGACGCTCTTGTGCTCCAGGGGTTCGCCCTTGACGGCACCTCGCGACACGACCCGATTATGCTGGAGGAGGGGGTCATGACCTCGCTCCCCACGCTGGCAAATCTGGGAGGGATTAGCGCTCTGAGCTGGGGGCATTTCGACGACGTCGGCGACCGTACCAACGTCGAGACGTATCTGGCGATTTACTGCGCGTACTGACCCTGCCGGCCTTTCAACCCACGCAGGCCCCCTCACCGCCCCCCACATGGCTCGCGCAGAGCTCTACGAGCTGGCCGGACCACCGCGTTGAGGCCGGCATAAACGCGCCGCACAGACCTCGGAGGTCTGTGCGGCGTGCGTGTGTTGCGCTGGATGTCTCGAGCCGATGGCACGCGCCACCGACCCGTCACACCCGCATACATCCACCAGGTGACCCCGGGGCATGCGCCGTCGCTTACTCGCCAGCGCCTTCGGCGGGTGCGGCCTCGTCGGCGTCGCCGGCCGCTTCGCCACCTTCGGCCTCGTCGGCGGGAACTTCGACTTCGGTCGGATCCGCAGCCTCGGCGGGCGCGGCCTCCTCGGCGGCGGCCGCCTGCGCGGCGGTGTTCATCGCCGTCAGGCCTTTCTCGAAGTCCGCGCCGATGGCCGCATCCATATCAAAAACGAGCCCGAAGGCTTTGGAGATGAAGTTCTTATCGCCCGCTATGATCCAGCTCACCTCGGTGGCCTCCCCGGCCGGCTTGAGCACAAAACGGGTGGTGTTGGTGGACTCAAAGGGTTTGATGAACTCCAGCTTGATCACCACCTCTTCGGGCGGAGTGCTCTCGAGAATGGTCATGCGCCCCTGGCCCACGTCGTCGTTGCCCTGCCAGGTGTAGATGGCGCCCTCGCCAGTCTCGGCGCCCTCGTAGGTCACCTCCATGCTCTCATCGAGCTGTGCCCAGGGCGACCAGTCCTCCCAGTTTCGAAAGTCGTTGATCTGAGCGAACACCACCGGCGCGGGCGCCTCTATGGTCTGTGTGCGCTCCACACGAAACTCGGAGGGTTGCAGCGCAATCACCACCACCAGCACCACCACAAGAGCGGTAAATCCCAGCGCAATCTTCTTGATCATGATCCATCTCCCATCGCGAGGCTCAGCGGCGCGGGACAGGCCCTGGCGAGCGTGCGGCCCGAGCGGCGCCTCGTCGTCAAAAAACAGCTGTTGTCGGCATCGGGGGTAACCCGCCACACGGATAGCGCAGCTGCCGGGGCGCGGCGAGTTTTTTGTGCGGCGAGGGTTTGAAACGAAAGGTGTTGTGTGAGCCCCGAGCCTCGTCACACCCGCATGAATCAACAATCTTGCGCGACCCACGGTCAGGCCACAGCCCGGTCCGACTCACCACAACGCGTCGCTCGAGGCGTGCTCACTCGCCACCTCACCGGCCTCGCCATCACCAGCACTCGCTGCGCCTTCGGCCTCGGGAAAGCGCCTCGCCCGCGCGTCGATCTTTGCAGCCAACTCGATGGTGGTGTTGATAAACGCCAGGAGATCGCCATAGGACGCGAAGAGGCTCTGGCGGCTTCGTCGGAGCTGGCCTGCGCGAAGCTCCAGGTTGTCACCGGCGGCCTGCACCCGCTCAAAGGCGTGGCGAAGATCCGGGTCGTCGGCAAGCCAGCCGGTCAGCGCAGCGTCATTTTGACGAAAGGCGGCGGCAAAACTCTTTGTGGTCGCTTTCCAGTCGCCGGTCTCGTGCGCATAGGGCGCGCGCGGATCGATGCGCACCTCGCCGACGCTCGCCACCAGCGCGTTCACCGCAAGGGTGGTGACGTAGTAGGTGTGCGTGGAGCGCCCCGACTTCACCGAGAACATCTCCGAGCTCACTCGCAGCTGGTAGCCGCGGTAGCTTCCCTCCAGCTCCTGATCGGCCGCGCCCCGATCCAGAAAGTGCAGGCTGCAGTGGTCGGCGACCTCCTGCCAGGCCGAAGCGCTCTTCGCCCGGTGGCGACGTTCGAGATAGGCCCCCAGAACGACAAGGGGAACAATGGAGAGGTTCACCACAAGTTCGATTGTATCCCAATCCATCACATGTCCCGGAACGATCGCATCGAAGGGCGACTTTTTTATCGTGAAGCCGCAACGCCCGGTCGAGCCTGGTGGCCGATGTCCGGCCCTCAGTTTAAAAACCTCACTCCGGCCGCAAGAGATCCGCAAACTCGCTCATATCCATGCTGATCTTTTTCGGCTTCCAGCGCGTCGGGTCGTCAAACTCAAACTGCAGGCGCAGCTCATAGTCCGGGCGAGTCAGGTGAATCAGGCATTGCACAAACGCGCCGTCGCCATTGGCGATCATGGCATGTTTGAGCTCCCGGAGCTTGCGCATCACGTCTCCGCCGTTATCAGGCGTGTCGGCCTCGAAGCTGCCATCCTCCAGATAACGAAAGCCCGTCATCCGCCGGGTGCCGTCTTGAATCGTCACGACCAGGCCCAACCCCTGCCACTCCTGGGCCTGCAGATAATCATCGCCGGCGATCATCTCGCCAATCTCGGTGATAAGGGCCGCCTGAATATCCTTGCTCATACGTATACACCCTGTGCGTGAAAGATGGCCGTCAGGGGCCCCGGGGTCGAAAGTCGCCCGAAGACGGTAGGTCGGGCTCCCATGATTTTCAATCATCTGGCGAGCGTGCGACGCTCTTTTGGCGCCAACGCCGCGGGTTGCGCACCATGATCACGCCGCAACCTCGCGCTCGCAGTACGGCACACCGTCGTCCTATCATCAACCTGGAAAAGCCACGATAACCCGCATAAATACCGGGTCTTGCACGACCCTCGGTCGGCCCTGTTGCCCTTTGTTGTCGGAGTTGCTCATGCCCTGTCGCCTGCCCTCTATCGCGCTCTCGCTCCTGGTCGCCCTCACCGCCTGTGGGAGCCCTGAAGGCGACTCGCCAGCCCCCCAGCACGACACCGATGTCGACGCGGGCACCGACGCCGACCTCGAGCCCGAGGAGCTTCTGCGCGCGGAGCGTCAGGTGCTCACCGAGGCGCGCGACGAGGTGCGCATCGCCGAGGTGCTCGCTGCCCGGCCCGGGTGGGTGGCGATCTACGCGCTCGCCAGCCCCGACGATCCGGGCAGCGCTGGCGAGCTGCTGGGCAGCGAGGCGGTCGACGCTGGCGGGTCGCAGGATGTGATGGTGAGCCTCTCGCGCGAGCTTGAGGACGGGGAGTGGCTGCTGGCCCGGCTGCACCGCGACGCCCCGGAAGATGGCGTCTTTGACTACGATGCCGACGCTGAGGCGCCCGACGATCCTCCCGCGCTTGACGCCGAGGGCCAACCCATCACCGCGGTGGTTGAGGCGCGCATCCCCACCGCCGGGCTCACCGTCGTCGACCAGACCCTGGAGTTCTCCACCCGCGTCACCATCGCCTCGGTGAGCAGCGAGCGCCCCGCACTCCTCGCCATCTTCGACGCCGACGAGGTCGCGATCGCCGTCGCGCCGCTGACACCCGGGCTGGTTGACGATCGTGCGCTGACCTTAAACCGCCCCATCCCCACCCCTGGCGAGACGCTGCAGGCCCGCCTCTTTGAAGACGTCGATGAGGACGGTGCGCTCGACGTGAGCGTCGACACGCTTCAGACCGACGCCGGCGGCGCGCCGCTCGACCTCACCTTCGAGGCCACCCACGCCGACCCGGCCGACCCGGCCCCGGCGGTGCGTTTTGAAATGACCACACTCGGCCCCAACGCCTACCTCTTTGAGAGCGCCGAGCCCGCCGAGTTCACCGACGCCATCAGCGACACGCAGGCCTGGAACCCCACCGTGACGCTGAAGCGCGGCTGGCGCTACGCGATCAACAACCAGAGCATCAACGTTCACCCCTTCGATCTCCTCGATCTGGCCGCGCAACGCCGCGACGACGTGCTCCTCGCCAGCCAGGGGCGCGGCCTCGACCCCGCCCCCGAGTCCGACCCGCAGGTCGCCTGGGTCGATGAGGGTCCCATCATGCGCTTTACCCTCGCCGGCGCGCTGCTCGGCGATCCCGACGATGACGGCGTCCCCTCACTGAGCGGCTACCGCTGCGCGGTGACCAACCACGCTCAGATGCGTGGTGCCTTTGTGATCGACGATTGACCTTCCGCCTGCTGCGCCGACCCTCCCGGGAGCGCACGAGGTTTGGCGCTCGCGCATGCGACAACCTGCCTCATCCTTGATCCGCCCCGTCCTGCGGCCTCCCGGCGCTATCGGCGCGGGTTTCTTCCCCTTTTTGCTTGCCAACCCTGTCGACTTCTTTTACCTATCCCCCGCGTTTCAGCGCGTTTATGAAAATCAATTTCATTTTCATCCCCACACCAACGACAGGTTGTACGCATGCTCAAGCGACGTAAGTTCCACTGGATCCTCTCCGCCATGGCCGCCCTCCTGATGGTTTCGACCGGTTGCGGTGAAGCCACGGACACCGAAGAGCCCAACACCGAGGCGATCGACTACTCGGAGTTTCGTCCTTTTGACGAACAGAACATGACCAACCAGCTCGCCCGGCTGGAGTCGCACGCCGAGATCGTGACCCTGCGCAAGACGGCCACCACCGAAAACGCCGCGGAGGTCTACGGGCAGATCGAAGATCTCTATGAAGCCTACGACCTCAACGCTAAGGTCGCCGGTCGCACCGACGATCACCTCGACACCGAGGGCTGGGGCCACGAAAACGTCGGCGAGTTCTGGGACGGTCAAATCACCAACGCGATCGCGATGGGCGCCGCCGGTGCCACCGAGGCGGATGTCGCCTGGGCCGGTCAGGTCATCGATAAGGGCCTGCAGGTCTTCTTCTACTACTCGGTCTACCACGAGCTTTACCTCAAGAAGCGCAAGAACTTCGACGAGGCCTACGGCTACTTTGGTCTGAACTTCGACGGCACCCCGCGCGACGCGGCCCCCCTGGCCAACAACGCCGTGGCCCGTGAGGCGGAGTACGGCCTGACCCTGGTCACGCCGATCTTCAACTCCTTCATTGAAGCCCGCTACGCGCTGGCCAACGGCACCGCGAGCAACGACGACGTGCTCGGCGAAGACGCGGAGTACGACGCGGCGATGGCCAACATCGACCGCCTGATGCTCTCGGCCCTGGGCCACTACGCCCTGCACGAAGTCGACGTACTCACCGAAGAAAACGCCGACATCAAAATCATCGAAGCCCGCGTCATCTGGGACGCCCTGGCCCCCTACGCCGAGAGCGTCGACGCCGACGCGGCCCAGGCCGTGCTCGACGGCCTCTACCCCGACGGCATGGTCGAGCGCGATGACGCCAACTACTTCTACACCGGCCTGACCGAGATCCGTGACGGCAGCACCACCATCGACACCGCCGCGCTGCGCAACGCCATGCTGGACATTCTGGAAACCCTCGAATAATCCGGCGGGGTGGCGGGCCGAGCCTTTGCAGGCGGCCCGCCACCCCACATCGTTTTGACCGTGGGTTGGCCCCCTTCGTTGTTCTCTGCCCTTCCCCGGGATGTCTGATGCGTCGTATCCCCCACCTGCTCTCCCCCTCCCTGCTTCTTCTGGCGCTGGCGCTGCCCACCTCCGCGCTGGCTCAATCGACCGACGCCGTTCCCGACACATCGGCGAGCGATGCTCAGCCCGAGGCGTCGCAAAGTCGCGAAAACGCTGAAGAATCCAACACCCCCTCCGAGGCAACGTCCACCGAGGTGACCCGCCAGCGCGCCCGCGCCGCGGCCATCAACGTGGTCGGTGAAGCCCCCGACGATCTGGAGGCGGTGCCCGGCAGCGCCGAGGTCATCACCCGCGAAGAGCTCGAGCGCCAGCGCCCCTTAAACGCCAACGAGGCCCTGCAGATGGTCCCCGGCGTGGCGGTGCAGGATGAGGAGGGCATGGGCCTGCGTCAGAACATCGGCATCCGGGGCCTGAACCCCAACCGCAGTCGCAAGGTCCTGATGCTCCAGGACGGCGTGCCCATCTCGCTTGCCCCCTATGGCGAGCCGGAGATGTATTACGCGCCGCCGATTGAAAACATGGAACGCATTGAGGTGGTCAAAGGCTCGGGCTCAATCCTCTTCGGGCCGCAGACCATCGGCGGGGTGATCAACTACATCACGCCACAGACCCCCGACGAATTTTCGATGACGGCCGACCTCTCGGGCGGCACCTACGGCTTTGGCTCCGGGCGCTTCTCGGTCGGCGACACCCACGAGGGTTTTGGCTACCTGGTCAGCGGCATGCACCAGCGCTTTACCGGCCCGCGCAACCTCAACCTGGTGCGCAGCGACTTTAACCTGAAGCTCTCCGGCAACCCGGCCGACAACCAGGCGTTGACCTTCAGCCTGGGCATCTACGACGAGACCTCGGCCTCGACCTACCTGGGGCTGACGACGCCGCAGTACGAAACCAACCCCGATTTTAACTTCGCCGAGAACGACCAGTTCACGCTGCGCCGCTACGCCGCCGCGCTCACCCACGCGGCGTTTCTGGGCGAGAGCGCCATCCTGGAGACGCGTTTCTACGCGCATAATATTGCGCGCAACTGGCGCCGCCAGGACTTCGACCGCACCGACCGCGGCTTCGACTACGAGCGCATCATCGACGGTCAGGGCCGCGACATCACCGGCAGCGCCAGCGCGCCCGAAGACGGCTCGACGATCTTCTTTCGCGACTCCTCCGGCAACCGCAACCGGGAGTTCAACGTGGCCGGCGTCGAGCCTCGCCTCACCCTGGCCTGGAGCGCCGGCGCGCTGACCAGCGAGCTGCAGACCGGCGTGCGTTTTCACTACGAGCAGACCGATGAGGAGCGCATCAACGGTGAGCACGCCGCCTCCTCCTCGGGCGTGATCTCCACCGATCAGGAGCGCCTGGGCTACGCGCTGGCCGCCTACGCCCTCAACCGCTTCATGCTGCTCGACGAGCGCCTCATCGTCTCCCCGGGCGCGCGCCTGGAGAGCCTGTGGACGAACCAGATCTTCTACCGCCGCCCGGTGGAGCAAGAAGGTGGCGGCACCGCACCCACCGATCTCAACCCGGCGCCGGAGAACCCCAACCACATCATGGCGCTGCTGCCGGGCGTGGGCGTCTCCTTTGAGGTGGCTCGCCCGCTGATCCTCTTTGCCGGCGCGCACCGAGGCTGGGCCCCGCCCCGCACCAAAGACGCGGTGACCACCGACGGCGACTCCATCACCCTGGAGGCCGAGTCCTCCTGGAACTACGAGCTGGGCGCGCGCCTGCGGGCCAACACCTGGCTCTCGGCCGAGCTGGCCGCGTTTTTGCTCGACTTCCAGAACCAGGTCGTCGCCCCCAACGAGGCCGGCGGCGCGGTGGCCGAGGGCGTGGTCAACGGCGGCGAGTCGACCCATATCGGGGCGGAGGCCAGCGTGAGCCTGGATGCGGGCCGCGCGCTGGGCCTGAGCTTCGGCATCCCGGTGATGGCCAACTACACCTACGTGCACAGCGAGTTCGGTGAGGGCTGGAGCGGCGCGCTATTAGGCCAGACGCTCCCCTATGCCCCCGAGCATCAGGTGGCCGCCCGCGTGGGCCTGGTGCACCCCTCGGGCCTCACCGTGCAGGCCGACGCCAACTACGTCGGCGCGCAGTACACCGACAAGGTCGAGTCCGAGGAGCCCTCCACCGACGGGCTTCGCGGGGTGATCGACCCGCGCTTTCTCCTGGGCGCTCAGGTCTCCTACACCTTTGAGCCTTTGAACCTGACGGTCTACGCCGTCGCCAAGAACCTGCTGGATCAAACCTACATCGCTTCACGCTCGCCACGGGGCATTCAGCCCGGCTTGCCTCGACACATCTTTGGAGGACTTCGATGGACGCACTGAATCGCACGACGCTTCGCAACATCACCGCTTTTTCCGCCGCGGCCCTGGCGGGCATGGCCCTCGTCGTGGGCTGTGGCGAGGACGAAGCCGAGTTCGACCGCGGCGCGGTCATCGAGGGCATGGGCACGGGCGTGATCATGCCCACGGTCGACGCGCTTCACGCCGCCTCGCAGGAGCTGGACACGGCCGCGCAGACCTTCTGCGACGCCCCCGACGCCACCACGCTGGAGGCCGCGCGCGACGCCTGGCTCGCCGTCAAAGCGCCGCTGAAGCGCTCGGAGTCCTTCTCCTTTGGGCCGGCGCGCGTGCCCCGGGTGCAGATGTCGATGAACGTCGACAAGTGGCCCGGCCGCGGTGAAAACATCGAGGCGGCGCTCGACACCGAGGCGACCATCGATGAGGCCTACCTCACCAGCCTCGACTACCGCGATCGCGTCTATGGCTACCCGGCGGCGGGCTACCTGCTCTTTGGCGCCCCCGAAGGCGCCGCCGACACCCTGGCCGCCTACACCGACGCGGCGTACCTGCCCGAGAAGCGCTGCGAGTACCTGCTGGCCGTCACCGACCACGCCGCGGGCATCGTGGCCGAGTACCACAACCGCTGGTCGCCCGAGGGCGATGGCTACCTGACACAGTTTGTGGAGGCGGGCTCTTCCGACGCCTTCCCCTCCGAGCAGGACGCGTTCACGGCCGTCACCGGCACGATGCTCTTCGCCCTGGTGCAGATCTCCGAGATGAAGCTCGGTGTCCCCCTGATGGGCAATGAGGGCGCGCCGAAACCCGAAGAGGTCGAAGCCCCCTACTCCAACACGTCTGTCGACCACGCGCTCTGGGCCTTTGAAGGCGTGGAGCGCCTCTACCTCGGCACCGACGAGGCGATGGGGCTGAGCGACTACGTGCAGTTCCGCCAGGCCGCCGGCAACGTCGACCAGACCGTGCGCGAGCGCATCGCGGCGGCCCGCAGCGCGCTCGAAGCCCTCAACGCGCCCCTGGCCGAGACGGTCGTCAACGACGCCGACGCGGTGCAGGCCGCCATCGACGCCGTCGATCAGCTCAACCAGGCCCTCAGCGGTGAAGTCTCCACGCTCCTGGGCATCAACCCCACGACCGTGGAAGGCGATAACGACTAAATGCGCGCCCTCTTCGCTCCGGTCCCGGCCTCCGCGCTGGCGTTTTTCCGCGCCGCCTTTGGCATCGCCATCTTCATCGGCGCGACCCGCTATCTGGGTTACGGCTGGGTCACCGAGCTCTATGTCACCCCCGAGTACCATTTCACCTACTGGGGGTTTGACTGGGTGAAACCCTGGCCCGGCATCGGCATGCACGTCCACTACGCCCTGATGGGCGTGTTGGGCCTGTGTGTCGCGGCCGGGCTTTTTTACAGGGCGAGCATCACGCTGGTCTTTGTGATGTTCACGTATGTGGAGCTGATCGATAAGACCGCGTATTTAAACCATTATTATTTCGTCAGCCTCGTCGCCCTGCTGATGATTTTCATGCCCCTGCACCGGGCCTACTCGCTCGATGTGCGGCGAAAACCGGAGCTGCGCCGCGACTGGATGCCGGCCTGGTGTGTGTGGATCGTGCGTTTTCAGCTGGGCTGCGTGTACGTCTTTGCGGGCATCGCCAAGCTCGAAAAAGACTGGCTCGTGCATGGCGAGCCGATGACGATCTGGCTGGCCGCCCGCACCGATTTTCCGCTGGTGGGCCACCTCTTCGATCTGCCCTGGCTGGGGCAGGCGATGAGCATCGCCGGGTGCCTCTTCGACCTGACGATCGTGGTCTTTCTCCTCTGGCGCCCCACCCGGCTGGGGGCCTACCTGACCGTGGTGGTCTTCCATGTCGCCACGGGGCTCTTGTTTAACATCGGACTCTTTCCGCTGATCATGATCGCGCTCACGCCGATCTTCTTTGATCCGGACTGGCCGCGCCGGCTCTGGGCGAAGTTCAAAAAAGTGCCCTACCAGGCCCCCGAGCTCCCCGAGCATCTGCCGGCTCGCTCACCCCTGCTTCGCCAGATTGGCACGGCGGCGCTGGCCCTCTACGTGGCGGTACAGCTCGCTCTGCCCATGCGCCACCTGCTCTACCCGGGCAACGTGCTCTGGAACCAGGAGGGCTGGCGCTTCTCCTGGCGGGTGATGCTCATCGAGAAGAGCGGCTTTTTGAAATTCAACGTCCGCGACGCCAACAGCGAGCGCCGCTGGGTGGTCTACCCCCGCACCTTCCTCAACGACCGCCAGCTCCAGCTCGCCACGGGCAGCCCCGACATGATCCTGCAGCTCGCCCACCACATCGCCGAGGATTTTCGCAGCCGCGGGGTCGCCGAGCCGCAGGTCTTTGCCGACGCCCATCTCTCCCTCAACGGGCGGCCCTCCACCCGCTTTATCGACCCGAAGGTGGACCTGGCAAAAGAGCCCCGGGGGCTCACCCATTTTGATTGGGTGCTCCCGGAGCTGAGCGCGGCGCGTTGACGGGGTGGCGGCTTCGCCTTGACCCTTCCATAACCTTCGTCTTACCTATCATCCCCCCCATGTAAGGGTCGCTTCGCTTGTTTTTACCGGCTTGAGGCGCCGCTTTGCTTGATGCAGTCCACATCCCTCGCTCGGTCAAACTGGCGAGGTGGTTCATAGCAGGAGTACCCGCGTGAATACCGAAAACCACTCTCAAACCGCCGCGTTCTTATGGTCCGTCGCCGACCTCTTACGCGGCGATTTTAAGCAATCGCAATACGGCCGCATCATCCTGCCCTTCACGCTCCTGAGGCGTATGGAATGCGTGCTCGAGCCCACCAAAGAAGCGGTCTTGAGCGCGGCCGCGGCCCATCAAACAAAGCCGGACGCGGTGCGCGAAATGCTGCTGCTGCGCGCCGCCGGGGACCTGCAATTCTTCAACGCCTCGCCGCTCACGCTGGCCACGCTCTCGGACACCCAGACCGCCGCGGATCTGATGAGCTATGTGCAGTCGTTTAGCAGCGACGCGCGCGAAATCTTCGAGCATTTCGAGTTCGAGAATTTCGTGCAACAGCTCCAGAACGCCAACCTGCTCTATATGGTGGTGCAACGTTTTGCCGCCACCGACCTGAGCCCGAAGCACATCAGCAATTTCGGCATGGGCATCATCTTCGAGGAGCTGATCCGAAAATTCGCCGAGAGCTCCAACGAGACCGCCGGGGAGCACTTTACCCCGCGAGATATCGTCCACCTCACCACCTCGCTGGTGCTCACCGGCCAGGACGAAAAGCTCGCCCCCCACAAGATCGTCACCATCTACGACCCCACCGCGGGCACCGGCGGCTTTTTGTCGGAGGGCGACGAATACATCGAATCCATGACCCGCCAGGTCACGGTCTCGCTCTTTGGCCAGGAGCTCAACCCCGAGTCCTACGCGATCTGTAAGGCCGATATGCTCATCAAGGGCAAAGAGGTCTCGCAGATCAAGCTCGGCAACACCCTCTCCGACGACCAACTCGCCGGCACCAAATTCGACTTCATGCTGAGCAACCCGCCCTTTGGCGTCGAATGGAAGAAGGTCAAAAAGCAAATCACCCGCGAGCATAAAGAGCGCGGCTTCAACGGGCGTTTTGGCCCCGGCCTACCGCGGGTCTCCGACGGCTCGCTGCTTTTTTTGATGCACCTGGTCAGCAAAATGCGCGACCCGCAGGACGGTGGATCGCGCATCGGTATCATCCTCAACGGCTCGCCGCTCTTCACCGGGGGCGCGGGGTCTGGCGAGTCCGAGATTCGGCGCTATCTGCTGCAGAACGACCTGGTCGAGGCCATTATCGCCCTGCCCACCGACATGTTCTACAACACCGGCATCGCCACCTATGTATGGATTCTGTCCAACAAAAAGGCCGCCGATCGCCGGGGCAAGGTCCAGCTCATCGACGCCAGCGCCGAGTTCGCCAAAATGCGCAAATCGCTGGGCAGCAAACGCCACTACATCACCGAGGAGCAGATCGACCAGATCGTGCGCCTCTACGGGCGTTTTGAGGAGACCCCAACCAGCAAAATCTTTTCCAACGACGCCTTCGGCTACCGCCGCATCACCGTCGAGCGCCCGCTGCGCCTGAACTTCCAGGCCAGCCCCGAACGCCTCGCCCGCGTACCCGAAGAGCGCATGATCGAAAAGATGGACGAGGACGACCGCGCCGAGCTTATGCAGGCCCTGCAGACCCTCGACCCCGACGAGCGCTACTTGAGCCGCCCCCGCTTCAAAAAGGCGCTTAAAAAGGCCCTGAAGGCCCACGGTATCGAGCTGCGCGCCCCCGAGCGCCGCGCCGTCCTCAGCGCCCTGAGCGAGCAGGACCCCGACGCCGATATCTGCCTCGTCCCCAGCGGCAAATACAAAGGCGATATCGAGGCCGACACCTCCCTGCGCGACTACGAGAACGTCCCCCTCGGCGAGTCGGTCTACGACTATTTTGAACGCGAGGTAAAA
The DNA here is from genome assembly GCF_007997005.1 of Lujinxingia vulgaris. GTDB lineage: Bacteria > Myxococcota_A > Bradymonadia > Bradymonadales > Bradymonadaceae > Lujinxingia. The sequence goes on from NZ_VOSL01000051.1 coordinate 20,105, forward strand.
CCCCACGTCCCCGACGCCTGGATCGACGAAGACAAACGCGATGAGTTCGACGGCGAGGTCGGCATCGTCGGTTTTGAGATCCCCTTTAACCGCCATTTTTATGTGTTTGAGCCGCCGCGCCCGCTTGAGGAGATTGACCGGGATTTGAAGGCCTGTACGGACCGGATCAAGCAGATGATCGAGGAGTTGTCGGCATGAGTTATTCTAAATATCCAGCGTATAAAGATTCTGGGTTGCGATGGTTAGGCAAAGTTCCAGAGCATTGGGAGATAAAACGTCTTGGACACTATTTTGAGGACCGACGCGAAAAAGTTAGTGATAAAGATTTCAAACCATTATCAGTAACTCAACATGGTGTTGTCCCACGGCTTGAAACTGCTGCAAAAACCCAGAATGGCGACAACCGTAAGAAGGTAGTTCAAGGTGACTTTGTAATCAACAGTCGTTCGGATCGGAAAGGCTCTTCAGGACTGTCGACGATGGATGGCTCCGTTTCCTTAATATACACAGTATTAAAACCATTCAACATCGCAGGAGAATTTGCACATTACCTTTTACGAAGCGAGTCATTTCAAGAGGAATATTACCGTTGGGGAAAAGGTATTGTTGCAGATTTGTGGAGCACAAACTTTTCCGACATGAAAAACATCCCATTAAGCATCCCACCAGTCCACGAACAAACCCAAATCGTCCGCTTTCTCGACCACGAAACCACCCGCATCGACGCGCTGATCGAAGAACAGCAGCGCCTGATCGCATTGCTCCAGGAAAAGCGCCAGGCCGTGATCTCCCACGCCGTCACCAAAGGGCTGGACCCGACGGTGCCGATGAAGGATTCCGGGGTGGAGTGGCTGGGGGAGGTGCCGGCACATTGGAGGATTGGCAGTTTTAGACGATTGGTTTCATCAATAAGTAACGGAACCACCATTAATCAAACTGAAGAAACAACCACCACTATTGCAGTTAGTCGAATTGAAACAATTTCCACTGGTGAAATCAACTTCAACAAGGTTGGCCACATTGATCACGCCGAAGCAATACCCAAATTCATACTAAACAAAGGCGACATACTATTTTCACACATCAACTCGCTCCCCATGGTAGGCAATGTTGCGATCTACAATCACAACGAGCCACTCTTGCATGGCATGAACCTATTGCGGTTACAGCCTCACCGTAACATTGCAAGCAATTGGCTGCACTACTTGTTGAAATCAAAAAACATTCGTCAAGAAGTAGAGAGTCGAGCGAAGCCTGCGATTAATCAGGCAAGTATTTCTATTGACTCAGTCAAAGAAATCCCTGCCCTAATTCCACCAAAGGCAGAACAAACCCAAATCGCCCGCTTTCTCGACAATGAAACAGATCGAATTGATATGTTAGTCTCAGAAGCAAAGAATGGAGTGCGACTCCTCCAAGAACGCCGCTCCGCCCTCATCTCCGCCGCCGTCACCGGCAAGATCGACGTGCGCGATTGGCAACCGCCCACCCCTTCCAAAACGCATGACGTGGAAGAGGCCGAGGCCGTATAAACCCTTTTCTCGCGAACGAAGCCCCTTCGCAGTCCCCACCAAAGGTCGTACCCATGGCGAAAAGCACAGAAGCCCCCTTCCAGCAGGATATCATCGACGCCATGTGCGCCCGGGGTTGGCTGACCGGCCCGCCTAAGGGCTACGACCGCGAGGCGGCGCTCTATACCGAGGATTTCCTCGCCTACTTTAAAGAAGCGTGGCCCAAACGTTGGGAGAAATTCGCCAGGCTAAACCCCAATGGGCCCGAGGCGGTGTTGGTGCAAAAATTGGTGCGGGAGCTGGCGCAACAGGGGGCGCTCAAGGTGCTGCGCCAGGGGTTTAAGGTGCCCGGGGTGCGGGTCGAGACCTGCAGCTTTAAGCCCGACCACGCCATGAACCCGGAGAGCCAGCGGCGCTACGCGTGCAACCGCCTGCGCGTGGTGCCCGAGGTCGCCTACTCGCCGCACGCGCGCACCGGCGCCAACGCGTACAACCCCCGCCTCGATCTGGTGCTCTTTGTCAACGGCATCCCCACCGCCACGCTCGAGCTCAAGAGCGAGTTCAAACAATCGATCGAGAACGCCAAGCGCCAGTACAAACAGGACCGCCCGCCTAAAGACCCGCTGACCCGCAAGGACGAGCCGCTTTTGACCTTCAAGCGCGGCGCGCTGGTGCATTTTGCGGTGAGTCAGAGCGAGGTGGCCATGACCACCCGCCTCGAGGGCAAGGACACCTTCTTTTTGCCTTTTAATCAGGGCAGCGAGGACGACGGGGCGGGCAACCCGCGCCCGGCCGACGACACCCAATACGCCACCGCCTACCTGTGGGAGCGCCTCTTTCAGCCCGACGCCTGGCTTAAGATTCTGGCCCGTTTTCTGCACCTGGAGCAAAAAACGGAGGAGCATTTCGACGGCACGCGCACCGTCAAAGAGACGATGATCTTCCCGCGCTACCACCAATGGGAGGTGGTCAATCGGCTGGTCGAGACCACCCACAAAAAGGGCGTTGGCGAGCGCTATCTGGTTCAGCATAGCGCCGGCTCGGGCAAGTCGAACTCCATCGCCTGGACCGCCCACCAGCTCGCGTCCCTCTACGACGATAGCGGCGAAAAACGCCTCTTTGATTCGGTGATCGTCATTACCGACCGCACGGTGCTCGACGACCAACTGCAAAAGACCATTGACCAATTCGAGCACGCCGCCGGGGTGGTTCAGCCGATCAACCGCGAGATCAGCAGCAAGAGCAAATCCGAGCAGCTCGCCAATGCCCTGCTCGAGCAGAAGCGCATCATTATTGTCACCATCCAGACCTTCCCCGCGCTCTACGACGCGCTGGACAAATACCCCCAGCTCGCCGGCGGTCGTTACGCGGTCATCGCCGACGAGGCGCATTCCTCGCAGACGGGCCTCTCGGCGGGCAAGCTCAAGCAGTTGCTGGGCAGCGAGGGCGCCGACGCCGAGGAGCTCAGCGCCGAGGACCTGATCACCGCCGCGGCAAAAGCGCGCGGGCCCAACGAGCACATCAGCTATTACGCCTTTACCGCCACGCCCAAGGCCAAGACCCTCGAGCTCTTTGGCCGCCTCCCGGACCCGACGCTGCCGCCCGGGCCGGGTAATACGCCCGAGCCCTTCCACCTCTACTCGATGCGCCAGGCCATCGAGGAGGGCTTTATTCTCGACGTGCTGGTCAACTACACCACCTACAGCACGGCCTGGCGGATCGCGCACCCCAATGGCGAGCAGGACGACGAGGTCGACTCCAAAAAGGCGCGGCTCAAATTGGCCAAATGGGTGCGCCTGCACCCGCATAATATCGGGCAAAAGGTCGAGGTCATCGTCGAGCATTTCCGCGCCCACGTGCGCCACCTGCTCGGCGGCCAGGCCAAGGCGATGGTCGTCACCAGCAGCCGCCAGGAGGCCGTGCGCTACCAACTCGCCATGCGCAAATACGTCCAGGATATGGGCTACGACGATGTGCACCCCATGGTGGCGTTCTCGGGCAGCGTTGCCCCCGACGCGGTCATCCCCGAGGAGGTCACCGAGACCAGCAGCCTGCTCAACCCCGGGCTGAACGGGCGCGATCTGGCCAAAGCCTTCGACACCCAGGACTTCAACGTGATGATCGCGGCCAATAAATTTCAGACCGGCTTCGACCAGCCCAAGCTCTGCGCCATGTACGTCGACAAAAAGCTGCAGGGCGTCGACTGCGTGCAGACCCTCTCGCGCCTCAACCGCACCTTTGGCGACGACAAGCAGACCTTCATCCTGGACTTTTATAACGAGGCGGCCGACATCCTGGCGGCGTTTTTGCCCTATTATAAGAAGGCCGAGCTCAGCGACGTGACCGACCCGCAGAAGGTCTTTGATCTGCAAAACCTGCTCAACGACGAGGGCATCTACCAGTGGCAGGAGGTCGAGGCCTTCGCCCGGGCGTTCTTTGACCCCAAAACCCCCAACGCCAAACTGGCCTACTATTGCAAGCCCGCCCACTCGCGCTTCGCCGAGCGCTACAGCGCCGCCCGGGACGCCCGGGAGCAGGCAAAGGCGCGTCGGCGCGACGCGCAGGCCGCCGGCGACAGCGTGGCCATCAACCAGGCCGAGCACGACCTGAAAGTCGCCGGCGAGGAGCTCGACGGGCTGGAGCTCTTCCGGAAAAACCTGCAGAGCTTTGTGCGCCTCTACGAATTCATGTCGCAGATCATCCCCTACGAGGACCCCGAGCTGGAGCAATTGAGCGTTTTTGCTCGCCACCTGCACCCGCTTTTGCGCATCGACCGCCTCTTTGAGGAGGTGGATATCGGCGAGCTTCGGCTGACCCATTACCGTCTCAATAAACGGGCCGAGCAGAAGCTACGCCTGCGGGATCACGATGGCGAACCGCTCAAGCCGGGCTCCGACGTGGGCACGGGCAAGGCGCGCGACCCCAAGAAGAAACGGATCTCCGAGATCATCGAGGCGCTCAACGAGCTCTTCGGCGCCGAGGTCAACGACGAGGATAAATTGCAATACCTCACCGGCATCGCCGCGCGCATGAGCCGTGATGAAAACCTGATGGCCCAGGTGCAGAACAACTCCGACGAGAAGCTTATCGGCAGCTCCGATTTCCCCAAAAGCGTCAAAGACAATGTGTTGGACGCCATGAAGGACCACGAAAAGCTGTCTCTTGAGGTGCTCAATACGGAGAAATCTCAGCGCGCGTTCACGCGCATGGTCTTGCGCTTGCTCAAAGACCCGAAATTTTTGGAGAGCGCGCAATTGCTCAGCGCGTAATCGCCCCCCATACCCCCCCTCCCCCCCACCCACATGCCCCCCCGCGCCCTCCCGGGCCACCGAGGGGGGGATTGGCATGGGGGGCGCGGCGCGCATCTGACGCAAAATTTGCGCTCCTATGGCGTCTTGAGGCCCCTGAGGCCACCACACCCCCCATTCGCATCCCCCCCTGCGCGGCGGCGGTGGCTTTTGGGGGGGCATCTGCATGGGGGGGCCACAGGGGTCGGGGCCCTGCGGCCGGCAGAAAACGCCAGCCTCAGAGCCCCCGGGGGTCTCAAGGGGGCATCGGGATCCCCCCTCTTTTGAAAAACGCGGCGGCGCAGGGGGTATGCAGATCGGGGGCCTGGAGGGGTCGGGGCCCTGCGGCTGGCATAAAATCTCAAAACGCCCCGACGCAAAAACGCCCCGGGCCGCATCAAGCGGTCCGGGGCGTCGTGGTGAGCGTTCGGCGCGGATCAGGGCGTATCAAGCGCGGGGCTGGGGTCGGCGACCGGCTCGGCGACCGGCTCCGCCGGCTCCCCCGCGTTCGGGTCGCTCGCCACCTCGTCGAGCACCTCGCCGGTCTCCGGGTCGATCGGAGGGGCGATGCGCCGGCGCTTATAATACGCGCGCACGCGCTGCTCCTGCTCCTCGACCGGGGCCAGGAGCTTCGCGCGGGTGGCCGGGTCGTGCAGGTAGTCGTTCCACACGCGCAGGATCACGGCGAAATACGCCTCCAGCCCGACGCGGTGGGCCTCCTGGACCTGGTCGTAGGTGATGGCGTTGGTTTTGAGCCCCGAGAGACGCTCGGTGTATTCGGCGTTCACCGTGGTCAGTTGCGTGACGTAGATCTGCAGGCCCAGCGCGTCGATCTGGCTGGAGTAGTCACTGTGAAGGCGCCCTAAAAGCTCATCGATGGCGGCGTTCTGGTCTTCGTAGCGCAGAGACGTGGTCACCCCGACGCCCTCGGGGAAGAGCGCGGCCTGCATCGTGCGGGCCATCTGGCGGTTGGGGTGGTCGAGCTCAAGCTCGGCCCAGTTGGCGATGGCGCGCGCCAGCTGGCTGAGCGCGCGGTCGGCGCGGGCGTCGACCTCGGCGATGCCCTCGCGTTGCAGGGGCGCGGTCTTGCGCTGATTTCGCCAGTCGAAGGTCAGCGACCGGTTTTTGGTGTTCACGGCGATGGCCTCTTCGACCATGCCTTTGAGCGCCGCGTTATCGATCTCGGCCGGCTGCCCGGCCTGCGGACTCAGGCGCGCGTGCTGCTTTTGCAGCGCAAAGAGCATCGCGCCGGCGGTGGGTTGGCGATAGTTCAGAAGGTCCGTCAACTGCACATGTGCGCTCATGGTTCTCTCCATGCAAAGGGACCGCCCCCACTGGGCGAGTCGACAGGTTTTTACTGCGAGTGGAGATACGTTAGGGCGCTCGGGGGTTCGGCGCAACCGGACTGCGTTGCTCGCCAGGCCTTGAAGCTCGGTCTCCTGGATTACGCGCGGGCGCCCACAAGGGGCGCCCCTACGAAAACGCCTCAAAGGCGCATAAATAAAGGGGATTGTTCGACCCTGGGTCGATCGCGAAGCTGACCCGGGGTCGAAGGCCGCTCCCACGCAGGGGTTGCAGTCTGCGCGACTTAAAGCGAGAGTCTGGCGCGCACGGCACACTTCAAAACGACTTTATTCAGGATGGATTGCCATGGCCGGAACAAGCCTGCTTACGCTGATCGACGATATCGCCACGCTCCTCGACGACGTCTCGGTGATGACGAAGGTCGCCGCCAAAAAGACCGCCGGCCTCATCGGCGATGACCTGGCGGTGAACGCCGAGCAGGTCACCGGCTTTGGTGCCGAGCGCGAGCTCCCCGTCATCTTCGCCGTGGCCAAAGGAGCGGCGATCAACAAGGTGATCCTCATCCCGGCCGCCCTGCTGATCAGCGCGTTTTTACCCTGGCTGCTCGTCCCGCTTCTGCTCGTTGGCGGCGCCTTTCTGGCCTACGAGGGGGCGCATAAGGTCCACCACAAGCTCTTTCATAAAGAGGAAGAGGCCCACGAGAAGGAAGAGCTCGTCAAGGCCGCCCGCGACGAGAAGGTCGACCTGGTGGCCTTTGAGAAAGAGAAGATCAAGGGCGCCATCCGCACCGACTTTATTCTCTCGGCCGAGATCATCGTGATTGCCCTGGCCGCCGTCGCCGAACAATCCAGCGATTTTGTCACCCAGCTCGGCGCGCTCATCGCCATCAGCGTGATCGTGGTCGTGGGGGTCTACGGGCTGGTCGCGGGCATCGTGAAGATCGACGACCTGGGCCTCAAGCTCATCAAGAAAAACAATGGCGAGAGCGCCCTGGGCAGCTTCCTGCTCAACGCCTCGCCAAAGATCATGAAGGGCTTAGGGATCTTTGGCACGGTCGCGATGTTTTTGGTCGGCGGGGGCATCTTCTCGCATAATATCGCGCCGATTGAGCACCTCTTTCACGACCTGGCGCACGCCGCCGGCCCGCTTGCCGGAGCGCTGCGCTACGGGCTCGACGGCATCCTGGGCGTGATCATCGGCGCGATCATCGTGGCGATTCTCAGCCTGGGCAGCCGGCTCAAGCCAACCAAAGAAGAGGCGGCCGACGGGGCCGCGTAAGGCGAGGGCTCAGCTCAAGTCGCCGCCACCAAGCCGTCGCACGAGTTCCTCGCGCGAGTTGAGCCCGAGCTTGGTGTAGATGGCGCGGAGCTGGTTCGCGACCGTTCTTGACGAGGTCTCCCGACGCGCGGCGATGTCTTCATTGCTGAGGCCTTCGTAGACCTGACGCGCCACATCGCGCTCCGCCTCGGTGAGCTGCGCCGGCAGGTCGCAGGGCCGGTCCGCGAGCGCAAGCAGCGCGCTGTCCTCCATCGGGACGGGGCTCGGCGCTTCAAAAACCGAGCTGACCAGGCGAATCAGCCCGGCGCGACCTTCGACATTGAGTTTGAGCATCGCCGAGCGCAGCTGCGAGCGCACCGTGGAGGGTGAGAGCCCCAGCTCATAGGCCACCAGCTTGGTGTGGTGGCCGCGTCCCACAAGATAGGCGACCTGCCGCTCTCGCTCGCTCAGACGCACGGTGCTGCGCACATCGACGGCGTTCTCCCGCAGGATCGTGTAGGTGCGCCCGTCGCTGTCGACCACATCCAGCAACGACCAGCGCCCGGCCACCAGCCCCTGCCAGAGCGTCATCGCCTCCAGCGGTCGGTGCTCGGCCAGAGCGTCGGCCTGGCGTCGGGCGGCGATCATGGTGCGGATCGTCTCCCGGCGCGCGGCGGGTTTCAGCGTGGTTTCGCGAACCTCCAGGCGGTCGGTGCGAGGATCGTAGATGGCGGCGGCGCCATCGAGATCGGCCCGATCCAGGCGTTGACGCAGCCTGGCGCCGGCGGCGATATGCGCGGCGACATGCTCCCAGAGGGCACGGCGCGCCGGCTCCACACCCGCGACCTCGTCGCGCATCACGCTGAACATCCACCCCTGGCAGCGCGCCTCATCGACCCGCAGCATCTCAAAATCGATCACGTCGCGATCATGGGCCAGCCGCTGCATATCCGAGTCGTCGCGAAGATCCTCTAAGGCCGGGTGGGCCTGCGCGATCTCCGAGAGGCTGCGGTAGCAATAGGGTTGCTCGTAGGCCAGGCGCGCCCGGGTCGGGTCGAGGTTTTGCAACAAGGCCCGAAACATCGTCTCGTCACCCTCCCAACCTCCGCGGGTGATGAACTCCTCGGGAATCACTCGCCCCTCGTCCACCCGCCAGCGAAACCCCACAAATCCTCGCCCCCGATCAAGCCGGGGCCCCATCATCTCGACCAGCTCGTTGAGCCAACCCTCGTCATCGCCATCGAGGCGGTAGGCGGCGTGGGCAATCTGTACAACGTGACTCAAAACGCTCCTCGCATGATGCCGTAAGCTCGCCGCGCGCTCGTCGAACCACGCGGGTGAAGCTCCAGGGTGCTGTAGGTCCCTCATTATAGGCGTCGGCGGCGGCGCTGACAGCCGACGGCCCCCTGATAGACGAATTGACTATACGCGTGAATGGCCCTTTCGGACGCGCTCATCTGCATGCGGCGGTCGGCTGATGGACACGATGACTATGGCTCGCCAGGCGGCCCCTGCCCTTTGATACGAATTGTCACAACAACCCCAACGACGCTTTGTATCGAGGTGTTTCATGCGTGCAACTCCCTTCACGACCTTTGTTCTTGCGACGAGCCTGCTGCCGCTTCTTCTGCTCGCGCCGGCCTGTGGCGAGGATGCCCCGGCCGACGATGACCCCGCTCCCGTGCAGTCTGATGCAGGCGAAGACGCCGACGCCGGCGAGGACTCGGACGCCGGAGACGATCCCGACGCTGGCGAAGATACCGACGCCGGAGACGATCCCGACGCTGGCGAAGATACCGACGCCGGAGAAGACCCCGACGCCGGCGAAAACAACGACTGCACGCCGGATGGCGCGGGCACCTCGTCCTTCGACGCCCCCATCGCCACCGCGGTTGGCGAAGCCATCTCCGGAGTCGCCGACAGCGAGTGGGACTACTACCGCATCGAGGTCCCCGACCCCGAGGGCTTCTGGCAGTTTGAGCTCGTCGCCGACGACGATGACCTCGACGCGGCGGGCATCGAGATCGAACGCGTCGCCGGATACAGCGATGAGGCCGGCGAAGATCCCTACTGGGACAGCGAGGAGCTCGGCAAGACGCCGGAGGGCTCGGCCATCTGGCGAGGCGCCTACGATAACAAGACGTCTCCTGGCTGGTTCGAGCCCTGGTTTGGCGACGACCTGGAGCCCACCTTCATTCGCGTGCGCGCCGCTGAAGGCCAGAGCTGCACCCCCTACGAAATCAACATCACCTTCGACGACACCTACACCTGCTCGTCCAATACCCCCGGCGGCGGCCGCTCCCTCGACGCCGTTCCGCTGCCCGACTCGCCATTCTACGGCAGCTTCTACTCCCCCGACGTCGGCACCGATGACAACGACTGGTACAGCCACTTCGTCCCCTCCGGCACCGCCCGCTACTACGTCGTGCGCTCCCTCGTGCCCTACCGCTTCGCCCTCACCAACGCAGACGGCATCACCCTGGGCGCTGATTTTGGCGTCATCAACGCCCCCAGCCCCCTGACCCTGGGCATCGCCTATACCGAAGAGGGCACCTACGACTACCTGCTGCGCATGGAGCATATCCACAGCAGCTCGTTCGGGTGTGTGCCCTTCATCATCGACGTGATCGACGAGCCCCACCCCTGAGCGTCCGCTTCGTCTCCCCTCATCCTCGATCTCGGTGTCCGCCGAGCGGGGGTGAGGGGGGGGTGAATGCAGGGCTCGCACGCTCCAGAACCCTGATCCCCGGAGCTTCATCATACTGCGATATGCCCCCCGCGTGGGATGGTGGGGGGGCTGGACGCAATGACCATTCAGGCCGAGGCGCACACCTGCTTTGATACATCTCGTCACAAAACCAACCTGTGTATGAGGTGTTTCATGCTCCATCCCAAGCCCTCCGGCTCACTCCTTCCGCTGCTCCTGACCGCCCTTCTCACGCTCTCCCCCACGTTGGGGTGTGGCGGCGAGGAGGAGGCCGATACCCCTGATGTTGATGCCGGCGATCCGGGCGACGTCGAAGACGCCTCGGATGGCGATGCGGACGCCGACGCCGGGGAGAATCCGGATGCCGATCCCGACACCGACGCGGGAAGCTCCCCGGATGCGGATGCCGGCGAAAACACCGACACCGATGAAGATTCGGACGTGCTCGATCCTCCCCCCTGTCTGGTTGACGAATACGTCGACGCCGGCACCTGCACCGCCTGCCCCGCGGGCACCACCAACGAAGCCGGCGACGACCCGAGCGGCGAAGACACCTCCTGCGACCCCATCCTCTGCGCGGCTGACGAGCGCGTGGACGCCAACACCTGCGTCCCCTGTGGTGCCGAGCTCTCCAGCGTCGAAGGCGCTGACGCCTCCGGTCCCGACACCCAATGCTTCAGCGACGACGCCTGCTTCACCATCCTCGGCGTCGACTGCGACGCCTTCAACGGCACCTACTTCAAGGCCGCCGAACCCAATGGCGACGACCAGTTCGGCCAGGCCAACGCCATCAACGCCGACGCCACCGTCCTCGTCACCGCCGCCCCTTATGACGACGCCCCCGGCGCCACCGGCTTCGATCTCCTCTCTGAATACGGCGCCGTCCACATCTTTACCCGGGACGATGAGACCTGGTCGCTCCACTCCGAGATCACCGCCTCCAACCAGGGCGTGGGCGATAACTTCGGCCTCCACGCCCTCGCCATCGACGCCAGCGGCGACACCCTCATCGTCGGCGCGCCCAATGAGGACAGCGGCCCCGATAACCCCACCGAAAACACCCACCCCGACGCCGGGGCCGTCTACGTCTTTGAGCGTCAGACCACCGGAAGCGGTGATGCCTGGGTCGAGAGCGCCATCCTCAAAGCCTCCGACCTGATCGGCGGCGGCGATCGCTTCGGCTCTGCCGTCGACATCAGCCCCGACGGCAACACCATCGTCGTCGGCGCCCCGCTGGAAGACAGCCTCGACGACCCCGAAGATTTCAACGCCACCGACTCCGGCGCCGCCTACGTCTTTTTCCGCGACGACCAGGCCGACACGGGCTGGCGTGAGGTCGGGTTCTTAAAGGCCGATAACGCCAGCGGCGGCGATGGCTTCGGCGGCCATGTCGCGGTCGACGGCACCACCATCGCGATCGGCGCGCAGTACGAAGACAGCACCGCCACCGGCGTTAACCCCACCGACACCACGAACCCCGAAGGGTTGGAGTACGACGCCGGTGCCGTCTACGTCTTCAGCTTTGAGCCCGGCGTCAGCTGCTGCACGCAAGAGGCCTATATCAAAGCCTCCAACACCGACACCCGCGACCGCTTCGGCTACCGCGTCGAGCTGGCGGGCGACGTCCTGGCCGTCAACGCCCCCATCGAAAAGAGCAACGCCAGCGGCATCGACGCCGAGCAGATGAACAACGGCCAGCAAAGCGGCGCCGTCTACGTCTTCCGCCGCACCAACGGCACCTGGGCCCAGGAGGCCTACATCAAATCCCCCCTCAACCGTCAGGGCCACAACCCCGCCTTCGGACAGGGATTAGGCCTCAACGCCGACGGCTCCATGCTCGCCATTGGCGCCTTCCTCGACGACAGCAGCGCCGTCGGCCTCAATGGCGAGGAGCAGGATTGGGACCTCCCCGCCTCCGGCGCCGTCTTCCTCTTCGCCTTTGAGGGCGGGCAATGGACCTACTCGGCCTTTCTCAAAGCGCCGAACTCCATCAACGGCATCCGCTACGGCCAGGACCCCGAGTTCAGCGCCAGCGGCGAACACCTGGCCATCGGCGCCTACCACGAATCCGGCAATTCAAGCGGCATCGACGGCGACATGAACAGTTTTGGCACCACCCGCGCCGGCGCCCTCTTCATGCACCGCGTCGCGCCCTGGTAGCCGATCGTCGTGTCATGAGGCTGCGATGTCCTGTCGTGGCCTCATGACGATCCCTTCTTCGATCTCACCCCCTTAAACATACCGATCTGGAAAGCCGTCATGACGATCAAAACCCTGCACTCCTTCGCCCATCTAACCGCCATCGCCGCGCTCGGACTCCTCACGACCGGCTGCCCCCCTCCCGACAACGACCTCGATGACAGGCCTCCGATCGAAGATCCGGACGTGGGCACAGACGAGCCCGACGTCAGCCCGGACGCATTTGCCCTGTGCGAGGTTACGTCCGCCTCACCAGCGACCTACGCCCTCGACCAGGCGGAGCACGCCCTGGAGCTTCAGCTCCTCTGCGACACCCTGCCTCCGAATCGGCAGTTCGGTGAGTCCATCGCCTTTCGTGGGGAACGCACCCGCAGCGATGAGCCTGCCCTTCGCGTCGAGGCCTTCGACTGTGTGCCGGCCGAAGCGCTGCACGCCTGCTCGCTCAGCCTGGGCGGTCTTACTGCCCCCGAAGGCGTCGCCAACGAACATGTTGGCCCAGAGCGTTTGACCCTTGAAGACGCGTCGGGCCAACCGCTGGAAGTCCCCATCCGCTGGGCGCTTTCGGCGCAACAGATCGCTGACCTCATCCCGAACCGAGACATCTCGCGGCTGCCGGCTGCATTCTCGGAGCGCGGCCTCGACCTCTATGTCAGAGCGACCGAACAAGGCCGACTTATCGCCGGGACCATGCGCGCCGCCGAAGGCGGCGGCATCGAGATCGTTAGCGTCAACGACGAGGGCGAAGCCACGGTTCACGCGACCCTGGACGTCGATGACGAGGACCTCTCCGGATCGACGATCTCCCGGGAGACGGGCCCTTATTTCGAATTGGATGCGTGGAGCTTTGACCCGGACGAGGGCGTCTTTACCGGCACGACCGTCCTTTTTGACGCCGCCGGAGACTTCGAGCGCAGCGCGGGAGTGGACTCGGGCAGCTACGAGGGCCCGCAGCTCACCGAACTTCTCGGGATCACCTTTACCCCCGGCGACGCTCCCGGCGGACGGCGCCAGCACGGCACCGCGCTGATGCGCACCGCCAACGCCACACTCGCCATCATCGGTCTCGGCTACGGCTTCGACCCCGACGCCGTCATTCTGAGCAACCAGCTCGACGCCCTGGGCACCACCCCGGCCGCCGAGCTTGCCGAGGGGCAGGTGGGTCTGACCTCCATCCAGAACACCCCGCGTATCTGGTTTGTCGACGAGGCCCGGCAATTCAACCTCCTCACCACCTCCGGCGAAGCCCTGGGCTCGGCCTCCCTCGCCAGCTTCGGCGTCCAGTACCCCTTCGAACTCAAGCTACTCGCCAGCACCGACACCCGACTTCTCGTCGAGATCACCCGGGAGAACCAGCGTGCCCTGGCGTCGATTGAGGTCGATGGCGAAGGCATGGTTAACGGGAAGGTCGATCACCTCAACCTCCCCGAGAACTGCCGCCCCGACGGCCGCCGGTCCATCCTCGCCAGCAGCCCCTCCAGCCTCGCCATCCTCTGCAACGACTCCGCCACCGGCGCTCCCCTGCGCGTCGAATGGACTGGGCTTGGCGGCGAGGCTGCTGAGACGCCCAGCGCCCCCACCGCGGTGACGCCTCTGGTGCCCTCGCGACACTCTGGCCTCACCGCCGGTGACCTCGCCATGCGCACCCTCCTCCCGGACGGCACCATGCGCCTGGACAAGGTCAGCGACCTGAGCACCTCCTGCACCACCGCTGGCGACTGCAGCCTCCCCGTCACGGACTTTACCCCCGATGGCTGGCGCCTGAACCTGGCCCCCGGCAGCACGAGCTCCACCTGGTCGGTCGCCGCCTGCTGCGGCGGCGGCGATATCCTCATCGACGGCGTCCCCCTCTGCTGCGAGGGCCCGCCCTGGGAAGGCGAAGGTGGAGAGATCGACCTCAGCCTGACCGCCCCGCCCATCATCGTCGACGCTCCGGGTGCTTCCGCCGCCGACGACGTGGCCATGATCCTCATCAACGTCCGCCACGAGCGGGCCACCCACGCCGTCTGGACCCTCAACGCCCGGGGTGAAATCTCCGAGCCTGGCCTGCTGCACATCGATACCGGCGACGCCAACACGGCCGTGGTCTTCCAGAACGCCGAGAGCGAGGACAACGATGACGACGAGGCTCAGGAGGAAAGCGGCTTTATTGAAATTGAGCTTGTTGTCGAGTTCAGCGAGGGCGTCAGCGGCGACACCGTCGGGAGTACGTCCGGCACCTTCACCCTCACCGCCGCCCGGCTCGCGCAGGCCATCGGCGCCGACGAGCCCCTGAGCTTCTCCCTCGACGACCCCGCCTTCGATCTCTCCGACACGACCGTTCACACCGTCGTCAGCGCCCCGGCCACCCGCATCGCCACCGAAGATTCTGGCGATGGCGATCACCACGAGGTCCTCGCCACCCTCACCGCCGCTCAGGCCGCTCGCCCCCTGGTCTTCACCTACGGCAGCGAGGGCCTCGTCATGCGCAGCGCCGGCGGCAATGGCGACGAGGGCGATGCCCCCCTCGACGTCCTCCTCGACGACGAACCGCTCTCCTCGGAGAACCCCATCTTCGTGGGCGGCCAGGGCCCCGGCTCCAACATCCTGCAACACTCCGCGGCCGCTGGCGGTGTTCCCTTCCGCGGCAAGATCAAACGCATCGCAATCAAGAAAAGACGTGTGGGGACGAACCTCCACGCCTCATCGCGCACCGATGGCGAGTCTGAAGCCGTCATCTTCGAAGTCGTGCTCGAAGAGCTCACCCTCCCCGAAGCCCTGGCCGACCAGGAGCTCCGCCTCCTGGAGACCGGCGACTTCAACGGCGACGGCTTCGAAGACCTCGTCGTCCGCTCCTCCGAACGCGCCGGCGCCATCGTCCTCTTTGACGACGGCAACGGCGGACTCTCCCAAAACTTCCTCGAAGTCCCCGGCGGCCCCACCACCGTGTTCCCTCCCGGCGCCAACGCGGCCACTTCCGGAAATGGCAAAGGAACGCGCAAGGCCACAGCAGCCGTGGCCCGGCAAAGCAACACGGTACTCGAGCTTCTCTAAGTCCACGTCATCAACCCGGGTGATTCATGACAACGCGTCGCTAAATCACCCGGCCTTAACGCTCACGCAGAACACCTGGAGTGACACCCATGAACCCACGCATACTGGCCCTTCTCATCACCTTTGCCCTGGCCATTTCGGCCTGCAGTGGTGACTCCGATCCCACCGACGCCGACACCACGTCCGACTCCGGCGACACATCCGACTCCGGCGACACATCCGACTCCGGCGACAACCCCGACTCCGGCGACAACCCTGACTCCGGCGACAACCCCGACTCTGGAGACACCCCGGACTCCGGCGACAACCCCGACTCTGGAGACACTCCGAGCTTTGAGGCCTCCTGGTCCTGGGAGCTTATGATCGACAGCGCCCAGGCCGGCAGCCTGCAATTCGATGAGCACTATACAAACAGCACCATCGACGTGGCCTGCGAGATCGACGACACCGGCCTGCGCCTTCAGGCCCGCGTCCCCAGCCCGGTCTCCGGCTGTGAAGACGAAGAAGACGTCCTCCCCCTGATGGTCTTCGACTACGACGAGAACGGGTCGGTCAGCCAGACGGCCTATCCCGGCCCCTGGTCAGGCCTGGCCATCCCCCTCATCCATACCTTCAACGGAGACAACGGCACCTGCCACACTCGCCCCCTCTTCGAGCAGGACTATAGCGCCGACTTCACCACCGACGCCGAGGGCATCACCACCGTCGACATCGTCATCTCCGGCCAATTCGACGACAGCTTCGGCGGCACCTACCTCGAATTTACGAGCACCTTCGTCTTCGACGCCGACGCCTGCCAGTCCTATGACTCCGGCGACCCGGCCTGTGGCGGCGGTCAGACCGAGTGCGCCTACCTTCCCGCAGGCGAGCTGTGCACGGACTCCGGCTGCAGCACCGGGAGTCGGTGCACCTACCCCACCCAGGAGGAATGTGCCGCTCTGGACGCCACCGCGTGCCAGCAGAACCAACAATGCGAGTACTTCAGTGCTCAGGATCGGTGCATGTTAGGAACAGGCTTCTCCTTCTACCCGGAGAACTGCCAGCTTCCTCAGGTCACGGACCAGGGGCAGGCGTTCTGCGAAAGCCAGGGATGTGTCTGGCGAGAGGCCTGCACCGGCAGCGCCATCTCCTGCCAGGATGTTGCCCTGGAAGACGACCTGATGTGCTCCGGAGTCTTCGGCTGCACCTGGTAACGCCCCACCCGGCCGCCTCCCTCAAAGGTGAATATCTCCGGGGAGGCGGCCGACGGCTCATGATTGATCACATCTCCTCCATCATCTGCTTCGCGATCAGAAAGCCCTGCTCCAACTCCAGCAGATGAGCCCAGCCGCGGCCGAGCACCTGCCAGCCCGCCGGGCCATTGTTCTTGATGTGCCCGCCCAGCGAGGCGACCGCCGCCATAATGCGTCCGGCGGTGGCTTTTCGCTTCATGATCTTGGGGCGTTTCATCCTCAAAATCGCGAGCTGTGCGGGGGTGATCCAACCGCTGGCTTCGACGTCTTCGTGGTTGCGGCCCAGGTAGCGGATCACGAGCAGATTCGAGGCGATCATCGCCTTGACGCTCAACGCGGCAAGCAGCGTGTGGGCGCTCCGATGCTGCAATTTGGAGTAGGCCGCACCGGTCTTAAGTGCCTTAAATTACTCCTCAATCTGCCAGCGGGCGCGGTACCAGTCGACGATTTGCCAGCAGTCCTCGTCGGTGTCGATCGGGCGGTCGGTGACGAGCAGCCAGCGCACCGGATCTTCGCCTTCAGGCGCGCGGATCTCGCTGACCTCGACGACGTTCACACCGAAGCGCGCCGGAGAGTTGGCCGCCGGCAGATTGTCGGGGCGACGAAGCTCCACCCGGGT
Source organism: Lujinxingia vulgaris (assembly GCF_007997005.1). GTDB lineage: Bacteria > Myxococcota_A > Bradymonadia > Bradymonadales > Bradymonadaceae > Lujinxingia. Next base: position 37,252 of record NZ_VOSL01000051.1, read on the forward strand.
GGCGCGGATCTTGAGACGAGCGCTGCGGAAACGGCGAGCGCGGTGCGACTTGCTGGCCTTGCGTTTGGGCCGGGCGGAGAGCTTTATGGTGCGCATTGATTTCGACCATTCGACCTTATCGAGAACCGCCTCAAGCGGCGCTTTCTCGCTGCGTTTTGGGCCGGTGGAGACGTTGCGATCGCCGGTCATACGCACCACAAATCCATAGCCGGAGAACACCATCGGAAAGAGCGTGTTGAAGTCATCGCCCTCGCGATCCATGACGTGAATCACCTCGTCGACACCCTCCAGCCTGGCTTCGGCAGCCTCTACTCCGTCGAGCCAGCGCGCCTGTTCATTGTCCAGAAGTCCATTCTGCGCGCGCCAGAAATCTAAGCGCCTCCTGGCCCTCGATCTGCGAGGCGTGCACGTAGGGGCGACTGGCGACAAGTCCAAGCGGCGCGCGGGTTCCATCGGCGCTCACCGCCAGCGAAGCGTGCCAGTGAAAGCCCTGCTGATTCGCCCGCAGGCGCGCAAGATTCTCCCGAGATGGCTCGTCGTGAATGGCGTACGCAAACTCGGTGGTATCGTGCGCCACCAGCACGGTTTGCGACGCTTCGCTGCGCCGGGAAGTCTTGTCAAAATGCGGCTCAAGAAGGGTTTGGTGCTCGGCCGCATCGTTGCTCATCAGGCGATAATAGGCCTCAACCTCAGCGTGATTTTCCATCGCATCAGGAACCGATTTATCGGGTTGCGCGGCCAGTCGTCCGGCAATTCTGACGTAACGCTCGTTGCGCCGTTTATCGCCCAGATCCACGTCCTGGAGTTCATCGCTCAACGTCAGATCTGCCATCATCGTGGTCGCTTCCATCGCGCTCGTCCTTGTCTTCGAGTTTCATCGCTGTTGTCGGTGGCCAGTCGATCAAATTGAGGACGATTGCGCAAGGTGGGGCTGGGAGGGAAACGGGGAAGGCTGTGAGCGCGAGTGTTTATGCGGTGTTTAGGAGATGTGGGGGATCATGAGGGCCTCGGGCCTCCCCCTGGATTAACCTGGCCTATGGCATCGCCTCACGGCATTTTAGACAAATTACCTATTGCCACACTCCAACTGTAATAATATGTTACCTGACCTCGTTTTTGAATGCTGAACCTACCCCACAAGAGTGAGAAGACCATGCTTCAACGCCCGAACTGCCCCCTCAGCCTCATCCTTCTGATCATGCTCGCCAGCCCCCTGGCCTGCTCCTCCGACGACGGTGAGACTGACACCTCGCCAGACACCGGAGTGGTCGACACGGACACCGACACCAACACCACCCCCGACGCTGACACCACCCCCGACGCTGACACCACCCCCGACGCTGACACCACCCCCGACGCCGGCGACACCCCCGACGCCGACACCACCCCCGACGCCGACCCCAACCCGAGCTGCCCGCAGAACGGTTTTGACGCCCTCACCCTGGAAGACGCCACCGTCTGGGCCCCCCACTCGCTTAAGGCGTCCTTTCTGGGCGAAGCTAACGGCCAGGGCAAAGCCCGCGGCCTGATCATCAACTGGAACTTCAACAGCGGCGCCAGCAGCGACGTGGCCGACTACAACCCCTACGTGCTGCCCACCTTTGCCAACGGAAGCACCAACACGGTTGTGGTGATCGGCTACACCGGCTGCACCCCCGGCGTGCTTCCCTCGATCAACAGCTGCGAGGCCTCGTACTTCAACCAGTCGGGCAACCTGACCCTCAGCGCCCTGGGCACGCAGACTGGCGAGCAGCTCACCGGCGAGCTCTCCGAGCTGGTGATGGACGTTGTGGACTCCGAGGGTGAGACGAGCTGGTGCATCGACGCCTTCGACTTCGATCTTGGCGTCGTCTCCAACGTGCCCGCCCCTGGCGAGTGCCGCGTCGATGCGGACTGCGGCGGCAGCTCCTGCTTTGACCCGGAGGAGGCCCGGCGCTTTGCGATGTGCCCGCCGCAGAGCTGCAACTCCGAGCTGACCTTCTGCCTGGACGACGCGTCCTGCGGCGCCGGCGGCGTCTGCCAGCGCGCGCCGATGCACGAATGCGCCTGCAGCGCGGAGATGCCCATCTGCCAGCCCCGCTGCGTTGAAGACATGGACTGCGAAGCCGGCGAGGCCTGCGGCGACGATGGCCACTGCGGCCCGATCCCCTGCCAGGGCCTCGGCGCCAGCCCCGACTGCCCCGCCCACTACTCCTGCACCATCGACAACATCTGCGAGCGCACCACCTGCATGATGGATGACGACTGCGTAGACGGCCGCTGCGTCGAAGGTCGCTGCTACGAGAGCTTTGGCGCCTGCGCCTCTCAGTTCTGATTCTCGCTACTGAACACCGAAAAGCCCGGCTGCCGCCCACGCAGCCGGGTCTATTGATCGACGCCTACCCTTCACCCATCTGCGCTTGAAGCAGGTGGGTGAGGGTCTGGGTGTCGTCATCACCCCGCCTCCGCTCAAACCCACATCACACAGGTTCCAACCATGCACATGTTCACTCGCCAGACCCTCGGCCTCCTTCTGCTGCTGATGCTCGCCAGCCCCCTGGCCTGCTCCTCGGATGATGGTGACACCGACACCTCCCCAGACACCGGAGTGGTTGACACGGACACCGACGCCACCCCCGACGCCGACGACACCCCCGACGCTGACACCACCCCCGACGCTGACGCCGACGACACCGACGCCGACAACACCCCCGACGCCGACGACACCGACGCCGACAACACCCCCGACGCCGACGACACCCCCGACGCCGACGACACCCCCGACGTCGGGGATGACGACCCCGTGCCCGGCTGCGACTTCAGCGGGTTTGGCCCTCGCACCCTTGAGGTGGCGCGCTATGACCACAACGGCATCAACGCCATCTTCCACGGCGAAGCCGACGAGAACGGCAAAACCCGCAGCCTGGTCATCTACTGGCCCCAGGGCGGCAGCACCGATCTGGCCGACTACGACCCCTTTGTGATGAGCACCCCCGAGCAGGACGTGCCGATCAACGCCTTTGTGAACGGATGGACCGGCTGTGATCCCGGCGCCGACCCCACCCCCTTCACCTGCGAAACCTTCTTCTACACCGCCTCTGGCGAGATGACGCTCAGCGCGATCGGCACCCGCGCCGGGGCCTCGGTCACCGGCCGAATCAGCGACCTGGTCCTGCACCTGCTCGACTCCGATGGCGAGACCAAATGGTGTCTCAACGGCTTTGACTTCGACCTGACCCTGCCCGCTACCACCAACGATCTGGGCATGTGCAACGTCGAGGATGACTGCTACGCATTCGGGAGCAACTCCTGCCTGACGCCCGTGCAACATGAGCGCTACACCTACTGCGCGCCACGCACCTGCGTGCCCGCCGGTCAGATGACCGCCTGCGGCGACGACAGCGAATGCGGCACCGACGAGGTCTGCCGCCGCGCCGAAACGACCCGCTGCGCCTGCGACGGCTTTAATACCTTCTGCCTGCCCGGCTGCACCGCCGACGCCGATTGCGCCGAGGCCGAGTTCTGCGCCGCAGACGGCCACTGCAAAGCGATCGCCTGCGAGGATGGCGGCTGCCCCGATAACTTCTCCTGCTCTTCCGAGAACACCTGCCTGCGCACCTCCTGCACGACCGACGCCGAATGCGCCGGCGTGGGCTTCTGCGTAGAGGGCAAATGCCACGCCGAGATGGGGTACTGCGTCGACTAAGATCAGCGTTACACCCCCACAAAAAAGGGCCCCGCGGGGCCCTTTTTTGCGTTCTGCGCTCAGGGGTGCGAGCGCCCACCTCCCTACCGATTCACGACGCGACCTCGATCATCACAAGCTCCCCATTCTTTCCACCCACCACAATCGTCGGCCCCGGCCCAACGCCAAGGGACTCGATGGCGATGCCCGTCTCGACCTCCTGAATGAGCTCAAAGGTGTGTTTGTCGAACACCTTAACCGTCGTGCCGCTGCTGGCGCTGACCAGGTGCTCCCCGACCACCCGGATCGTGTAGAGGCTCTTGTCGAAGACGCCGCGGCGAATCACCTCGCCATGCGCGTCGAACACCACCACCGAGTCATCGCGCCTGCTGACGAAGACCTCACCATCGGCCGCCGCCATGCTCCAGAGCCCGCCGTAGCCGCTGACCGGTGGTAGCTTCCACTGCGCCGTCACCTTCAACGTGAAGGGGTTGACGACGAGTAAGCGCTCCCCCTGGTATTTGGCGACCAGGAAGTGGTCGTCGTCCAGCCGGACCATGCGTTGGAGGCCGAAGAGCGTCTTGGAGGTGTAGATATCTTCGCCCGTATGACGGTTGAGGATCCGCAGGGTGTCGTAGGGCGGGCTGATGAAACGGTCTCCCATCAGCGCGATCCAGTAGTCGAAGACACCTTCGCGCTCCCAGACCACCTCGCCATCGAGCGTACGACAGGCGGCAAACTCGCCACTGATGGCGTAGACGTGCTCGTCGTCCATGACCGCGTCGCGTAACCCGTCCTTAAACGCGTACTTCGCGAGAAGCGTGCCCTCGCGCGACCACCGAATCACCGACTTATCGTCGCAGGAGGTCAGCACCTGGTCGCCCAGGATCTGCACCGATCGGATGCGCGAGGTGTGGCCTTCGGCGTGGGCAGAGGCGCCAAAGGGTCGCGCGGAGAGTCCGAGCCCTGCCTTTTTGGCCTCCGCGTTGGCTTTTGCTTCGGCCTCGGCAGCGAGCGCCGCTTCGACCTCGGCGGCGTAGGGCCGCATGCGGGCGTGCAAATCGTCGAAGTTGTGTTTGATGTACTCCGCGCCCCTGTAATGCGGGTTGCTCGACTTCCAGAGCCGACACAGACGCCGCAGCATCGCCTCGGTGTCCAACTTCGACATCGCCTCAATGAGATAATAGGTGCGTCGGTGCGCATCCCTCACATAGCCGTTGGTGTAGCCGGTGAAGCGACAGTAGAGGTCGGCCAGCGCGAGCACCTCGGCGTCGAGCGCGTCGCCGACGCCCTCTTCCGCGGCCTTGATCACGAGGTTATGCCGGAAGATGGCGTTGGGGTCGGCCAGCGCTTCGCGCAGGCCCTCCACACCACGGCTCTCCCAGATGAGCTCGACTGTCGGACGGTCCATCCAGCGCAACCCAAGGTCGACGCCCGGCGCCTCCAAACCTTCGATCGCCGCCGTGCGCACCACGGCATACTCGTGATGCAGGTACTCCCGCAGCCGCGCTTCTGCCACAGCGGCGTCGGGATGATGCCGATACAGCCTGGCGAGCGTCTCATGCAGCTCCCGGTCGTCGTAGGTGGAGTTCTCAACGATCAGGTTGAGCTCCGCCACGAGTGACCAGTCGACAGCGTCGGCGCCGCCGGTCTGGAAGGCCGCAAACTGCTGCATGCCGTGCTCGTAGGCCAGGTTGAGCAGCGATCCGTTATTTTTGACGATGTAGGCGTCGATGGCGGATCGGGCCTCCTCGGTGCCGATATGCGCCAGGGCAAAGAGCACGGGCCGCGTCGCCTCCGAATCGACGTACGCGATCAGGGTCTGGGTCGCCGCCGCGTCGCCGATGCGTCCCAATGAGGCGGCCGCCCGGGGACGCACCTTGTCGGGCCCCTTCTCCATCAGTTTCATGAGGACTTCGACCGCCTCACTGCCGCCCAACGCCCCGAGCGCTTCAATCGTCGCGAGCAAGGGGTCGCTCTTCGACATCTCCATCAAGAAGTTGCCGTTCGGCCACCACAACTCCTTGACCATCGCGACCAGTTTGCCGACGTGCGCGGGATCGCCGAGCGCGGCAAACCCCCGCGCCGCCGCGGTCTGCGCGCGCCGGTACTCATCGCGCGTATCGAGCGCCGTCAGCAGATGCGGCAGCATACGCTCACCCGCCGCCGCGGCCGCCAGCCCCAGGCGCTTCCAGTCGTGGCCGGTCCAGCTCTCCGGCTTGCCGAGCAGCGGGCCGATAAGATCCGACGGCTCGCGCCAGATGATCTCGTAGAGCTCCTCGTCTTCGTAATCGTGCCCCCGGCCATCGCGGCTGCTTCGGTGCTCATCGATGAAGTGCCACCGGCGCGCCCACAGCTCCCCCTCGGGCGACGCCTCGATGACCCGGGCAAAGACGCGCTCGGTCGCCTCCTTATCATCGAGCTCCCACAGCGCTTCCTTCATCGCGTCGACATCCCCCTCGGCGATAAGCTGGTCGGCGCGCTCCATCGCAGCGTGGTGCGCCGCGTTCGCCAGCCGCTCGGCCTCTTCGTCCTCGCGGGCGCGCTCCTCGGCCCGGTCGGGGTCGAGATCGAGCGCCAAAAACTTCTCGCGCAGCGCGAAGATGTCTTCGATCGTGCCCAGCTTGGTGCGACCCTCCAAAAACGCTCGCACCAGCGCGACGCAATCGCGCACCACCGGCGAATCGTGCGATGCCACAAGCTGAAGACACTCTTCGAGCTCGGGCTTGTCGAACCAGAAGAGCCGCCAGATCCAGTAGAGCGCCGACGACGCATCAAAAGGCCTCGTTTTGGCCTGCTCGAAGTTCAACTCGGCGTGCAGGCTTTCGTAAAAGACCTCGGCGAGCTCCTCAAACGCGCCGATGCTGGTGTTGCGCAAGAGGTCGCTGATCCAGACGAATTTGTGGAAGAGGTAGAGCGCGTCGGACTTCGCCTCATAGCCCGGCTCAAACTCCGTCCCCTCTTCCAGCTCGTCGAAATGCCACGAGAGCGCGACGCGGCCCTCCAGCCGGCTCATATCCTCGGTGATCTGCGCCAGGCCGGGCGCTTCGTCCTCCGCGTCCTCGTTGTCGAAGAAGGCCACGTAGCAGCGGTTTAGCCAGGCGAAGGACGAGAGCGAATCGGCGCAGACAAAGCTCGGCGAACTCGTCTCATGATCATAAAAAACCACCTCGACGCGCTGCGGGTCGAGGTCGTCGATGTGCGCAAAATACTGATCGCCATTGCCCGCGCTGCCGATGCTCACCCAGCGGGCAAACTGGCCCATCATCGCCGTAGCCAGCACGTTCTCCTGATCCATGAGCACGAGCTGCTCGAAGAGGTTTCCTCGCTCCGCCTCCGGCAGCCAGAGGTCCTCATCCCACATCCGCCACTCGCCGAAGTTGCAATAGCCAAACCGGTGCGAGGAGCGCCAGGTCAGGTACTGGTCCAACTCCTCGGGCAGGGGTTTGGCGAGGTAGGCCTCCCACCGGTCGCGGTAGGCGATCGAGTCGGCCTCAGTCACGCCCATCGCTTTCCACACCTCGAGGACCTCGTGTTGCCAGTACGCTTTGACGCGCTCGTCCTGGCTGAAGCGCTCGTCGGGCGGAAGGCGCTGCACAAACCCGAGATCGCGCTGCGCTCGCGCCCTCTCGCGCATCAACGCCAGCGCCTCGCCTTCATCGGCGACCTCGTGCGTCTCAACGACCGAGCCGGCTTCGCCCAGGGGGCCTGAGCGGACGGTGACGATGTCGTCCTGATAGTCGACACGCCAGAATTCTTCAGCGTTCTCAAGGTAATACGTCATCGCGTCTCCAACACATGATGTCGCGCTAAGCGATCATTGACGGCATAAACAGCGGTCGCCATTCAGGGTGAGTACGCCGATTCTGGCCTACAGCGCCAACATGCGCAAACACGTTCCGGAGGCGCAGAATCATAAGTTTCCGTCGATTTTCTCGCTCTAACTTGGTATATCCGCGGCACTCACGAACATTGCAGGCCCGATTCAGCTCGCCCTCGCCGTCCCATGCGCATCACCTGGATTCCCCTCATCGGAGTACACCATGACGCATTACCTTGAGTACGTGGACGACACGTCCGCCAAGTTCTGGATGATCAAGCTTCTCGGCAACTCGCACACCGTCACCTACGGAAAGATCGGCTCCGAGGGGCGCGCCAGCACCAAAGAATTCGACTCCGCCGAGGAGGCGCAGAAGAGCGCCGCCAAACTCATCGCGTCCAAAAAGAAGAAAGGATACACGGCGAGCGCCAGGACCGACGCCAAACCCGCCGCTCAGCTCACCAATGACGAGGCTGTCGAGAAATACGGACTCGCCGACCGCTACGTGGGAAACATCCGATTCGCCAAAGTCATCGTCTTCGAGGGTGATGTCGAGATCTACGGTGACGTCAACAAGAACACCGTGGAGTCCCTCTTCTTTGATGGCGAGCGCGAGCCCACCGACGAGCTGGTGATCATCGACGGCAACCTCACCGTCCACGGCAGCCTGGATCTGACCGAGTATTACCCCTGCCTGCTCGTGCTCGGAGATCTTCACTGCGACTTTGTGACCAGCGTCAACTCCTACAAAGAAGTCACCGGCGACGCCTACATCACCACCGCCTTCATCGGGAACTACAATCACGGGCAGATGGTCGTGGAGGGGACCACCCACGTCCCGCTGATCCTCAACAGCGATCACGGCTGCACGATGACCCCCAACCTCAAAACGGTCTGCATCAATTATTGCGGCTACCACGACGACTTTTTTAAGTACGATTATTACGTCGACGAGCTAAAGAACCTTTTCCCCGACGAGTTCTTCGAATGGTTTGATGAAGATGACGACGAGGACTTCGACTTCGAGTGGTGGTCGCTGGCGGCGACCCTGAAGTCGGGTGCCTCGCCATTCCTGGAGGGCGCCGCGCCCGACCTCCTCTCCGCAGAAGAGATCCGCGCCATCGCATCGGGTGACGCGCCGGCCGGCGAAGCGCCGGCGAGCAACCCCAAACCGACCACGATGAGCCCGGCCGAGGCCAAAGAAGCGTTTGAAGCCTTTCGAGCCGAGCCGGCCCTGACCTTTTTGAGCATGTGCGGCGACGCCACGGTCTACCGCGGCAATGTCACCAGCGACGTGAGCGATATTTTGGATCTGGCGCTCACACTTGGCGAGCAGGGCACACCGATTGTCATCGACGGTGACCTCACGCTGACCGCCGATTCCGTGGAATGGGGCTCGGAGTCGGAGTGCAACCTGCTGCTCGTCACCGGCGACCTCCGCGTCAATCACCTCGTCATGTCGGAGGTCGGCGACATCACCGTGCAGGGCGACCTCCACGCCAAGACCCTCGTCGGCATGTACGGCGACAACGGCGGCAGCCTCAACGTCGCCGGCGATGCCCAGGTCGAGGTCCTCGTCGCCACGACCTATTTCTGTTTCGGCTTCGGCGGCAACGTCCAGGCAAAACACATCATCGGCGACACGACCTACGCCACCGACTTCACCGAGGACTACATCTCCACCGCATCGATCAACCTCTTTGTGCCCGAGATGATCGAAGGTGGCGAATTCTCAGCCTGGAAGCTCTTTGAGGCGCGCGTCGCCGGCAAAGAGGTCTTCGTCAACAATGGCCAGGCCCTTGAGGGCGCCTACGAACAGGAGTGGTAGTATGAAGCGTCCATCTATGTCGGCCGTTTATGGCCTCGCGCTCAACCCGGACGGAACTCTCCTGGCCGCCGCCGGGCCGGGCAAGGGCATCATCTTCGACACCGCCAGCGGCAACGCCGTCATAAAGATTCCCGGCGCCACCGGCCACGCGTATGACGTCGACTTCGCCCCCGATAGCAAGAGTGTCGTGATCTGTTTTCACGGCGGGCATGTCCGTCAGTACGACGTGCAGAGTGGCGATGAGATCGCCAGCTACACCGGACACGCCGGCGTCCCGCAGGGTGTGCGTAAGGTGAAGTTCAGCCCCGACGGCCAGCAGTTGGCGTCGGTCGCCGAAGACTCCACGCTGCGCATCTGGGACACCCAATCGACCGACGAGGTGCAGCGCTTCAAAGCCCGCGCCGACGTCAACACCGTGGCCTGGGGGCCGGGCGAAAGCCACATCACCTTCGCCACGGACGTCGGGCTGCACACCGTCGAGATCGCCTCGCGCCGCGGCAAGACTCTGGACACCGGCGCCATCGCCGACGTTCAAGTCGTCAATAACCAGATCCTTGCGGCCTGGGATGAGGCGATTCGTTTTCTCACCCCCGACCTCGAGATCACACGCACGCTCGAACAGAGTGCGGTCTCCCGGATGCGGGCCTACGAAGGTTATCTCTTCGCGGCCTCCTGGTCCGGCGCCGACGCCGGCGTCCACCGCTGGGATCTCTCCGACGGAACGCGCCAGCGGCTGCCGCTGCCCGCGCCCGTTGGCGATGGGCCCCACGCCGTCTGGGCCCTCGCCATCGACGCCGCTCGCGGGGTGCTCTACGCGGGCTGCAATCCCATGAAAGGTTCGTCGAACATTGTGGCCTGGGATTGCGCGTCGCTTGACCTGCTCGATCTCTGAGCCTGAATGACGGCGATCGTCATTCTGCTCACAAAAAAGGGCCCCGCGGGGCCCTTTTTTGCGTCTTACGCTCAGCGGTGCGCGCACCGCCGGCACAAAACGATTTTATTAATAATCGTCGAACACCACCGCCGCCGGCGTCGCGCCGGCCCCGGGCGCCTGACCCCAGCAGAAGATCTCCAGCGCCTCGGTCCACCCGCAGGTCAACCCGTCGCCGGCGTCGATCTGCACAAAACGCTGCGCGAAGCTTGCGGCCTGGGGGTTGGACTGGTCGGCGCTGAGCTCGCGGCCGAGGCGGCCACCGTCGAACGCTCCCCAGCAGAGCGCCTGGCCGGCGGAGAGGCCGCAGGCATGGTCGCGACCCACGGTCAGGGCCGTCAGGCCGCTCCCAAGGGGCAGGGCGAGCGTGCGGGGCACGTTGACGTCGGCGGTGGCGCCGTTGCCGATCTGCCCGCGGTCGCCCGCTCCCCAACACACCGGCAGCCCCGAGGGGCTCAGCCCGCAGCTGAAGTCCTCGCCGGCCTCCAGGTAGGCGAAGGTGTAGCCGCCGTCGATAAATTTTGGCACCTCGCTCGGGGTGGTGGGGGTGGTGCCATCGCCGAGCTGGCCGCGATCGCCCGCGCCCCAGCAGTAGGCAAAGTCATCGCTGGTGACCCCGCAGCTGTGGCGACTTCCGGCCGCCACGAGCACAAAGTCATGGCCGCCGCCGACCTTTTGAATCACGTGCGTCGACGCGCCAGCGTGGCCGGCCTGGCGCGCGTCGTTGCGGCCCCAGCAGTGGATGTCGCCCTGATCGTCGACCGCACAGGTGTGCTCCTCTCCGGCCGACACCGAGACAAAAGCCGCGCGTCCGCCACCCGAGAGGCGCGCGCCCAGGATTTGCGACGGGACGAGCACCGGATCGCCCGCGGAATCTCCCGCCTGCCCGTAGTCATTGCGGCCCCAGCAATAAAGTTCGCCGGCCGCGTTGATCAAACAGCCGTGCCCGCCGCCCAGGCTCACGTCGCGCAGGCCCGGGCCGTAGCCCAGGCGCACCGCCGCGCCGCGATCGTCGAGATCCCCCACCCCGAGCTGACCCTGGCTGCCCTCACCAAAGCAATAGAGCTGCTCACCCGAGATCACACACCCGGCCCCCTCGCCAGCCAGCACCTCCTGCACCGAGAAGATCACCTCGACCTCCACCTCATCATGGAGGTCACCGACCGACGCGGAGATCGTCGCCGTGCCCGGCGCCACGCCGGTGATCACGCCATCTTCGACGGTGGCCACCGAGGTGTCTGACGAGGCCCAGCTCAGCTCCACCCAGGGCATCGGATCGCCGAGCTCGTCGAGGGCCATCGCCTCCAGCGTCACGCTCCCGAGCGGGTAGATCGCCGCGGGGTTGCGCGGGCTTATCGCCACCGCGTCCACCGGGGCGTCCACCACCGTGAGGGTGGCGCGCCCCTCGATGCCGTCGATGGTCGCGACCACCTCGACCGTCCCCACGCTCAGCGCGCGGGCGATGCCACGAGCGTCGATCGAGGCCACACCCATGTCGGTGGTCGTCCAGGTCGGCTCACCGGCGTCTTCGATCACCACGTCGCCGGCGTCGCGCGCCACGGCCACATACTCGACCGCCTCACCAAGCTGCAGCGTGTAGTTGGCCGGCACCACATCCACGCTTGCCACGGGCGCCGAGACCACCCGCGCCGGCCAGTCCTTCTGCACATCGCCCGCCCGCGCGGTCAGCGTCACCGCCCCCGGCGCACGCCCCACCGCGATGCCCGCCGACGAGATCTCCATCACCTCCGGATCGCTGCTCTCGAAGCTCACCCGCACCTCCAGCTCCTCGCCGGACGCGTTCACCGCCTGCGCTTCGGGCCGCAGGATGGTGTCGAGCTGCACCACAAAGGTGTCTGAGGGAAACACAATATCGGCCACCACCCGATCGGGCTGCGCGTCGACGTCGCTCCCGGCATCCTCCTCCACGTCGGGGCCGCCGGTGTCGGCGGTGGATGGAGGCGGCGAGTCGGACTGGCCGCAGCCGGCGGCCAGGAGGAGGGTGAGCAGGAGGGTGGGGAGGGGGCGAAAGGCATGTTTCATCATCATCATCCATAGTCCGGGAGATCAGACGTGGCTCGTGGGTCAGGGTATCCGATGTATCTATGACAGATTATGGCCCGATATACACCTCGGACGTCCATATGGGGAGCATGTGCCGACGAGCAGAATGAATATCCAGGCGATCATGAGGTCTTTTTCGCCACATAAGAACAACGCTCGGGTCGAGGTGTGACGGCACCGTTCAACAACGTGTTATCAGGTCATTGGACGTGATCTACCCTGGCGACGCTAAAACCATACACATGAAAACGCTTCATTCGTTGACCCGATCGAAGACGTCGACTAACCCTGTTCAGGCTATTCACAACGAGCTCTTCTTCTTTACGGAGATTTTGAGATGCGCCCTTCCCCCTGGCCGCTGCGCGCGCTCTGCCTCAGCATGGCTGCGCAGGCGATCGCCTGTACAAATACGCCCGATGTCCCGGCTGACATGCCAACCCGCGCGACCCATCAGGTGTTAGAGTATTCGGGCGCGATTCAAAACAACGACGCCCCCCTGGGGAGCGGGCTGTATCGTAACGATCTCGCGTGGCACGCCGCGCCGGCAGGCGTATGCCTGCCGGAGTTCTTCCCCAGGATCTTCCCTCAATGGTCTGCCCCCCTCATCGCCGGATTTCTCCGCAGCGAGCAGGACGTCGATTGGGAGATCTCGGGCGCTTTGAGCGTCGCGATGAGTGATGAGGCTGACGCGATCGAGGCGTTAAAAGCCAGAGCGCGCGCGAAGCTGGCGGCGGGCGACGAGGGCACACGTCTGCTCTTTATGGTTTCAAAAATCACCACCGCGATGCGTAGCGTGATCCCCAGCCGTGAGGGGGGATGGCCACAGGGATCCAACTCGCGATGCGCCGGCGACGACGCTATCTCCGATCTCGAGGACTTTGTGTCCAACTGTGGCACGCATTATATCGATAAAGAAACCCTGGGAGGCTATGTCGTGATGTTGGCAGACATCACCTCACTTGATGAGCGTGATGTCGAAACCCTGGCCGACTACCTTCAAGTACAAAGTCCGCTTTCTGTCGACGAAGAACTCCCCCCTCTTTCTTTCGACTGGGCGATCGACGCCACGACCGGATCGCTTCTCAGCGACGTGCCCCTCGATGTGTATGTGTACGGGCTACCCTCTCCGCCCGTAGCGCGTGTGCATGAGCAGGCCTGGGGCACCACCGACCTGAAAGACTGGGGGCGCTATATCGCAAACCTCCGCCGGTCCGTTGAGGAGGCGATTCGCCAGGAATCCATCGACTCACCGGATTATGGCCGCCGCGTCGATGTCGACATTTTGGAATATACTCGAACTCACCTTGAAGACTGTGAGGCTGTCTCGGAGAGCATCCACAGAGAATTAGCCTGTGTGCAAGAGCTCGACACGCACGAGGCCACGCTCATGGGGCCAAACGTCCTCATCGACCACACCATCGCGATGTACGCGCGGATGCTGGAAAACCCGCACCTCATCATCTGGCCCAATCTGGGGTCAGGCCCCGAAGACGCGCAGGCGTTGTATCGGAGCGCGAAGGAGCAGCTTGAGACCTGTGCCGACACCATCACCCGCACTCAGGAGGCCTGCGACGCACGCGTGAATGGGGATGACTCCTCCCCCGGGGCTTCTGGAACGTCGGTGTGTGAAGCCTGCGCCATCCCGGAGGGCTGCAGCGAGCGCGACCTCTCCACGCTAATCGAGAGCCTCCCGCCACTCGACAGCGCCGCGCTCGCCGGGCCCCTGCTGATCGAGCGTTTGGGCTCCGCACGCGAGGCGATCGCGGGCTACCGGCAGATGCAATGCGTCTTAACAGGGCTGGGAGGAAGGTTTGCCGGCGGAGGCGAAGGGGTGTTTCTGGAAGCAGGCACCTTCCATTCATCTCAACATCATTGGATCTTGCATACCTACTCCCAACACGATGACCCCTCCCAACCGATCTATTCTCAATACAGCTGCGTACGTCGCGACCGCTTCATCGGCCATGACCACTCCCTGTGGTTCACACACGGCAATCTCACCCTGGTGGATACGCGCACCCGGGGTGACCGTATTGAGTACCATGGCGACCTATCGAACCTGGTGGCTTTAAGTGGAATTCGAGGTCGCCTTGCCGGACTTGGGGAGGGCGCCGAAGTCCATATGCCCGTCGACCGGCTGGATTGGAGAATCGTCGCCAGCTCCCAGCAAGGTCCCCTTCAAGCCTCATTTATGGAGTTTGGCCTGAGCTCAACGTACACGGGCATGCACCAGCTCTACCACGATCCGACGACCTATATGGACGTGTTCACCGCGCACGCCAACCCCTACGGGAGCTCACGCCCGCATGTCCAAACGCGCATGGCCCCGCTCAACGACGCGCTCTGTTATTTAACCGAAGTCGGTGGACAATTTGATGGGGGAGCAGAACGCATCTGGATGTCGAAGAGCGAAGGCTTCTGGATGTTGAACGCGCGAGCAGCGGCCGGGAAAGAAGTCAAAGCCTCCGCCTCCTGCGTCTATTACGATCAGCGCAGGCAGAGCCTGTGATCAGGCTTTCCCTCAACGCGTTCGCAGCCCAAAAACTCTCTATTGGATGCCATCATGACTCGCCACACCTACGCCCTCCTCGCATCTCTGGCGCTCCTCGTCACGGGCTGCACCGATCCCAATACAGTGGCCGCTGAGTGTTCACCGGGGCAGCTTCAAGACTGCTCCGAGGAACCGCCTGACTACCGGCCGCTAGACGCCGATGACATCCCGCGTCTATGTGAAGAGGGGTGCACCCACGTCGCGTTTTTTGATCTGGGTGGCCTGAGCGATGTCACCGAGCTGGATAGTTTCAATCATTTAACGCGGCTCGGCGAGCTCTTCTATCGGTCTCAATATAACCTGAAAATTCTTGATGGGTTCTCCTCGGTGGAGCGCCTGGGTGGTGTTTCACTCGACGACAGCAGCACGCTGGAAGCGTTTCGAGGGTTCGACCGGCTGGAGCGTATCGATGCTCGTGTGGAGATAAAATCCCATCCCGAGCTGCGGGCGATCACGGCGTTTCAGAATGTTCGAGAGATTGGAGAGCTGGTTGAGCCGCTGGACGAGCGTCTTCCCACCGAGCAGAGTTTCCGACTTGAAATCAGCAGCGCTAACAAGCTCACAGACTTGAGCGGCTTCTCCAGCCTGGAGGTCGTCAACTTCCTCGCGCTCCGCCATCTGGGGGCGCTGACTTCGATGGATGATTTCGGATCGCTGCGGGAGACCAAGACCTTCGTATTGCAAGATCTGGCATCGCTGGAGTCGATCGAAGGGTTGGCGTCTATGGAGCATATCCATCAGGCCGCGCGTTTTCTGGATCTGCCCAATGTGAAGCGCTGTGAGATCGAGGCGTTTATTGATGGATTGGAGACGCCGCCCGTCGATCTGATGATCGAGCGGGTGAGTGAAGATCCCTGCGACTGAGCGCTTTAAGCGCGACGCAAAGGGCGGATCGGAGCGCGGGCGCGCCGGGGCATCTCGGAGGTGAGAGATGCGACGGGGCGCCCACGTTGCTCTGGCTCGACGCAACATACGGGCGGTGGATGAAGGTCAGGCGTCGAGGGGGTCACTTCACACTCACAGTGCCTCTTCGCCACGGGTCGAGGGGGTCAAAACAGGCACACCCTGCCTCTTCCCTGGGGGGCGAGGGGGTCAAAACAGGCACACCCTGCCTCCTCGCCGGGGGTCGAGGGGGTCAAAACAGGCTCATGGTGCCTCTCCCGACCCCCTTTACGCCCCCTTCGGGGTATATCGTTGGCGTGTTCTTAGCCCCGAGCGCCCTCGGAGCCCGCAGGGCCGGCGTTTCGCGCGCCCCCCCTCCCGACGCCCGGTCCTCGTGTCCCGTCGACGCCCTATCTCGACGCCTTCCTGGCACGCCGAGACAGGCGCGCAAAACGACTGCAACACATTGAAATCTTTGGGGATTTACGTCTCGCGCACACATTACGCCTGTGCTTCGATGAGCGCGGCCCCGGTGCCGTGCCGCGAGTTGGGACGCGTCTATGAGCGGGTTCGGTCATGAGTAAAGACGACGAGGTCAAACGCACGATTCTCCCGGTAGCACGGGAGGAGATCCGGGTGGGGGTGCGCGAGGTGGAGGGGGCGAGTGTGCGCGTGACGAAGCGCGTTCACGAGCGTGACGAGGAGGTCGAAGTGCCTCTGGAGGCCACCGCCCTGGAGGTGGAGCGCGTGCCGGTGGGGCGAGTGGTGGAGGCGCGTGAGGGCGCGCGGCGGGAGGGGGAGACGACGATCATTCCGGTCTACGAGGAGGTCGCCGTCGTGGAGAAACGCCTCGTGCTCAAGGAGGAGCTTCATATCACGCGCCGTCACTCGCAGCGCGTTCACCACGAGGAGGTCACCCTCCGCCAGGAGGAGGCGATCATCGAGCATACAAGCCCCCCGCAAAGTCGGGAGTCATCGTAGTTGCACCTTCTGCAGACGAGGTAGGTATGAGCATGTCCGTCATCGCATTGTACGAAAACGTCGATCAGGCCAAGAGCACGGTCAAAGAGCTCAAAGACGCCAACATCAACCGCTCGAACATCGACTTCATCAAAAACGCTCACGAGGATCATCAGGGCTTCTTTAAGGGGCTCTTTAGCGACACCGACAGCGACCAGGCCGAGGCCAAAAAGTCGCTTAAAAAACTACAAAAAATCGGCATCCAGCCTCGGGAGGCCGAGCGCTACGCGGCCGGGGTTCGCGACGGCTGCTCGCTGATCATCGTTCACTCCGACGACCGGGCCAAGATCGAGCGCGCGCGCCAGATCATGGACCGCTACGCCCTCTCCAACGTCGGGGATCGTTACGGCTCCGAGCCACGCTCCACGCTGAAAGGAAGCCAGGCCGGGGCCGGCTCGACGGCCTCCTCATCGACGAGCTCAGCGTCGACGGACACTGGCAAGGTCGGCGCCGGCGCGGCCACGGGCTCGGAGGTGGGCCTCACCGACGCCGGCCCCTCCGGCGGCGCCAGCAAAAAGCTGCAGGCGGCCGAGGAGGAGCTCAAGGTCGGCAAACGCGAGGTGGAGACCGGCGGGGTGCGCGCCTTCACCCGCGTCACCGAAACCCCGGTCGAAGAGACCGTCAACCTGCGCGAGGAGAAGGTCGACGTGCAGCGCCATAAGGTCGACCGCCCCGTCAGCGAGGGCGATCACATCTTTGAGGAGGAGAGCGTCGCCTTCACCGAACGCCATGAAGAGGCGGTCGTCAGCAAAGAGACCCACGTCACCGAAGAGGTCGTGATCAACCAGGAGGTCGAGGAGCACCCCGAGACGATCCGCGAGACCCTGCGCAGCCAGGAGATCGACATCGAGACGCTGAGCGAGGGCGGCAATACCGGGCGTTTCTCGCAGTTTAAGGGCGACTTTGACCGCCACTACGCCGCGAACTACGCCGGCTCCGGTCACAGCAAAGAAGAGTATGAGCTGGGCTACCGCTACGGCATGGCGCTGGCCGAGCACGGCAACCACCGCAACCGCAAGTGGGACGACGTGGAGCCCCACGCCCGCAAAGGCTGGGAGACGCGCAACCAGGGCACCTGGAACGACTTTCGCGACGCGATCCGCTACGGCTGGGATCGCATCCGCGGCAAGGAGGAGGGAAGCCGACCGAGCTCGGGGATGTGAGGCGGGGGTGAGAGATTGAGCTGAGTATTTGAGTTTGCGTTGCCGGGGCGTCTGGCGCCCTTCCGTTGGGAGGGGGCGTCGGGCGTTTTTTTGGTTTGAGGGAGTTGGGGTGGAGGTTGGAGGTCGGGGTGGTACTCAATCTCGGACTCGGGCTCGATCTCGGGCTCGATCTCGGGCTCGATCTCGGGCTCGATCTCGATCTCGGGCTCGATCTCGGGCTCGATCTCGGGCTCGATCTCGATCTCGGGCTCGATCTCGGGCTCGATCTCGATCTCGTGCCGTTCTTGACCGGGTGCCAGGCGTCCGAACATCCACGATCGGGTGCCAGTCGTCCGAACATCCACGATCGGGTGCCAGGCCTTCGATCACATCGCCCCTGCGGACGACCTCGTACTTATTCGTCCTGAGCACTACCGCCGGCGCGATGCGCTTCAGCCGCGCCGTGTTCATACACCAGGTCGCCACCAGCGTCGCCAACCCGATATCCCAGCCCGGCCACCACCACCGTGCCCGCAAGTGCAGCCACGCCGAGCCCTTTTGCGAGCGACTCCTTCCTGACCACGCTCGGTCCGACCATGAGCACCAGCACGATCACCACCGCCCAGAAGAACTGGTCGGCGGCCTCCTCATGCGCCTCGATGGCCTCGTGCGGCACCACCCGCTCGGCGATCTCCTCATCGACCTCGCCAGTCTGCAGCGCCGCAAAGCTGCTCACGCCCAGCACCAGCTGAAAGAGCAGCGCGATGATGAAGGCGCGGCGCGGCAACCATTCTCGCCACCACGCCAGCAAGAGCCCCCCGGTCAGAAGGGGCGTCAAGACGGCCAGGGCCATCGGAATATGAACGACTTTGGGATGAAGTAGGACGAGCTCCATCGGGATCCTCCGCAGCTTCGGGTGAACGTAACCTCTCGACCGGCACCGGTCGGGACTTAGTGTGGCCACGATGGCGACACCGCCCGACACGCTCCATCCTACAGACGTGATACACCATGAATATCAACACCTTAGCGCACCCACACACCACAGATGACGGATACGATCGTAGTCGCCTCCTCCTCTACCTCACCCTCTTTCTGCTCGTCTTCACCCTGGCCGGCCTCGATCTCCTCGCCGATATCTCCCGTGGGGCGGGCCTCGTACACCTGGGCCTGGAAGGCCTGCTTGTGCTGGGAGCGCTGGGGGGAAGCCTCAGCATGATGGGCGAGCTGCGGAAGACCACCGCGCGCGTGCATGCGTTGCAAAGCAACGCCGACGCCCTGCGCGTGACGCTTCTAGCGCGCGTGCGCGAGACGCACGCGCTCCACCGGGAGCTCTCAGAGACGCGCGAAGAGGCGCGGCAATGGCAACACGAAGCCCGCGAGCTCCTGCGCGGCCTGAGCGCGGCCATCGATCATCAATTTGATCGCTGGGAGTTGACCGAGGCCGAAAAAGAGGTCGCCCTGCTCTTGCTCAAAGGTTTTGCTCACAAAGAGATCGCCGCGTTGCGCCAGACCAGCGATGCCACCACCCGCCAGCAGGCCCGCGCCGTCTACAAAAAGGCCGATCTTTCGGGCCGCAATGAGCTCGCGGCGTTCTTTCTCGAAGATCTGCTGCTGCCCCCCGACCCTGTAGAGAAGGCGGCTTCCTGAGTCCGATCGGGTGCCAGGCATTCGATCGTTTCGCGCTCGGGTGCCAGGCCTTCGATCTATTCTCGTTCGGGTGCTATCGATCGGGTGCCAGGCGTCCGAACATCGGCGATCGGGTGCCAGGCCTTCGATCTTTTCTCGAAATGGTTTGCCCCGGGGTCGCACATTGTCCTTTATTTATGTGGTTTTTAGATGATTGCGGCTGTCGCTTAGCCCAAGCGCAACGCATGGTTCTCTGGAGGTTGAACACGCCGAAGAGCGTCACCGCTCCTTCCCACCTCCGACCCACCTGAATATCGCTCGCCATGCGTCGTCTATGCTCCCCCATCGCCAACCCGTGTCGCTATGGAGCTACAATGCGTCTTCAATCCCTGTTCACTTGCCAGATGCATCCCCTGCTGCTCGTTGCAGCGCTCACCTTCTCAAGCGCCGCCTGCTCGACCGCGACCGATGTTGTGGATGATTCGCCAGCTGGCGAGCCCGAACATGCCGCGCCGTCGCCCGACGAAATCGGAGCAGACGCCTCGTCAAACCCTTCGTCGATCTGCAACGCGGACGCCTCGCTCCCCTGCGACCCGGTGCTCTGGATGGCCTGCCACCCGCGCCAGGAGATCGCTTCGCGCTACTGCGAGAGCTGCGCTGGTGAGCCGACCTGCCCCACCGAAGACGCCCGGCTGGAGTCGCAGCTCACCTCCCGGGAGCGTCTGGCGGGCTTTGCCTGCGAGGAGTACGGCTATGCCATCAACGCGATTCTGGCGTTGCACGGCCACCCCCTGGAAGACGCCTCCTGGCAGGGTTACCTGGCCGCCCAAGCCTGGCAGGCGCAGCGATCCCCGGCACCTCTGCCGCCGGCGGCACAGGCCAACCTGCGCGAGCTTCGCGCCGAGCTTGAAACGTGCCAGAACGCCGAGCCCACCACTGCTGACGATCGCGCCATTGTCGCGCAGTGGTTCAGGACCTTTGAAAACACCGGCGTCCCACCGAGCTCTGCGCTCTACGATGTTGACTTCGCGCCCACCTCGGCCGACACCTTCGCGTCGATCGCCGACCAGTTTTTGAGCGAGGGCAATATTGAATTCACGCGCCGCACCCCCGTGAAGACGCAGGCCGAGGGCGGCACGCTCACCCTCCGCCCGCCCGACGATGGGAGCGCCGCGCCCGAGGCGCTGCCTTACGCGCGCAGAATCACGGTGAGCCCGCACCTCAGCGCGAAGATGTCGTGCGCCGAACCCGAGCGATGTGAGGGCTACGCCAGGCTCACCCTCTATCTCGCCGCCAATGGCGAGCTGCTGGCGCAGGGGATTACGGCGAGCGAGTGAGGCCGTAAGTCAGACCTTCCCCGACACTTACTAAAACGCTCCGCCCCGGGGTCGGACATCGCCCCCTGTTGGGAGGGGCGTCGGGCGTTTTATGGTAGGTGTCGGGGCAAGGGGGGCCGTGACATCCTTACCTGAACATCGTCACTCCGCCCCTCCTACCCGGGGCTCGACAACCTCTTCGGACGCCATCGTCTCCTCGCTCTTCTCAAGCTCCGACACCGAGGCTCGCTGGCTCAACCACGCCTGCGTCCGCGCCGCCGCGTTGGCGCGAATATCCATATAAAAGAGCTCGATATCCCCCAGATGGTAATTTCCCGAGGTCGTCTCCGGCAGCTCGTCGTAGCCCAAGTCCTCAAGGTCCGGCACAAAGAGCACGCCGCCCTGGCAACGGGCCGAGAGGAGGGCGGGTTGCGGCGTTTTTAGCCCGGTCACGTTCATCCCCAGGGGCCCCCGGGAGCGCAGCACACCGATGAACGAGGTGGACTCCCCCTCGTTGTTGAGCTGCACCGCGCCGAGGTGCGCGGCGCGCTCGGAGGGCTGCTCGTCCATGCGCCAGCTCACCGGGTTGGTGCACTGGCGCGGCGCGTCCACAGGGATGCGCGCGAGCGCGTCGCCTTGCCAGTGCAGCAGGTCTTGCGCGCCGTCGCCCGCATGATCCTCGCGGTAGGTATCCCAGGAGAGCACGCAGCCGGTCTGCTCGGGGCTGCGGCAGGGCTCAAGATGCTCGTAAGCACTCTCATAGCGCGAGAGCGGCAGCGCGAAGCCCGGGATGTAGGCTGCGATCAGACGCTCGCGCAGCTCCGGGTCGGCGTCGATGGTCTCCAGCAGGCGCATCGCGTGCATGCTCCCCTGGCTGTGGCCCGCCACGATGAAGGGGCGCCCCTGATTATGCTCCTCAATGAACACCTCGAAGGCGCGCGCGATATCCGCATAGGCGACGCTGAAGCTGGGTTGGGCCTCTGCGGGCTCATTGAAGTAGGCGCCGATCGTCGTCTGTCGGTAGCGGGGCACGAAGACCCGGCAGCACGCATTAAAGACGCTGGCCTGCCCGGCGAGGATCAGCTCGTTGAGCATCTCATGGGATTTGGCGGAGTCCAGCGGGTCGTTCCAGCGCTTCCGGTCAAACCAGACGGTCGGGTAGATGAAGAAGACATCCGCCGGCGCCTCAGCCGCGCGCTCGGGCGCACCGGGTGGCAAGAGGTTGGCGTTGGTGTCCTGCCCCGGGAGCGCCACCCAGGCGTCGGCCTCGGCGTAGTCGGGCGCGTCGGCCAGCGCGTCGGTGTCGTAGGGCTCGGTCGGCTTGAGAAAAAAGGCCGGAGAGCAGGCCGCGCTCAAGGTGGCGAGGGCGGTGGCGATGACGAGCAGATGGGCGCTGCGTGGTGTTCGCATCAGGAGCTCCGAGAGGTTGATCGTGCCGGCAGAAATGAGCGGCGCGCCCTGCCCGATGCGGAGCACGCGTGAACGTCGCGAAATCGACCCTCGTCCTCGGGTTGCCGCGAGGCAAGAGGGCATCGTGTCGCAGTCCAGCTCCCTGAACCCGCGGCGAACCACCGTTTATTGAAACAAGGCGCGTTGTGACGCGGCGTCCGCGCTGCGGCGCTCCTGGCGAGCCCCTGTCTGGCACGGATGCTGCGCGTCATTCATGCTCGCGTTGGAACGCAATGCGACCCGATCATGTCAGGGTGCCAGGCGTCCGAACATCGGCGATCGGGTGCCAGGCGTCCGAACATCGCGACAACGAACCTGAATATCCTCCGGGATACGCCGTCTACGCCTCCCCACAAAGCGAACCTCTCACCGAGCGCGAGAGCCCCAGGGATGGCGCAGCGGTGAAAATGCGACGACCTCATCAGGAGCTTCGATGCGCCCCACCACCTCATTACGAAAACGACCGATCCGGGCACTGGTTACTCTTTTCGCCACCCCATGGGTGCTCTCGGCCAGCGCCTGCTCGGGCGCTTCAGCGCAACCCGATGGCAAGCCCGCGCGCGGTGCAACCTCCGAGGCATCCCCCGACGCGCCGGCTTCCACGTCGCAACAACATGCCATACAGCCCTCGGACGCTCATGAGGGCGTCTGCGCCTCCGACGCCGATCTCCCCTGCGATCCCGTGCTGTGGATGGCCTGCCACCCCCGCCAGGCGATCGCCTCGCGCTACTGCGAGACCTGCGCTGGCGAGCCGGCCTGCCCCACCGAAGACGCCACGCTTGAGGCGCGCCTGACCTCACAGCCGGACATCGCGGGCTTTGCCTGCGAAGAGTACGGCTACGCCATCAACGCGATTCTGGCGCTACACGGCCAGTCCCTCGACGACGCCTCCTGGCAGGGTTACCTCGCCGCCCAGCCCTGGTATACGCCGCGATCCCCGACGCCTCTTCGGCCGGCGTCCACGGCGAATCTCAGCGAGCTTCGCGCCGCCCTCAAAGCCTGCCACCGCACCAACCCCACCACCCCGGACGACCGCGCTCAGGTGGCCGACTGGTTTAAGACCTTCGAGAGCACCGGTGTGCCCCCGGCGTCCCCCATCTACAGCTTCGACGGCGCGCCCACCTCGGCCGACACCTTCACAGCGATCATCGACCAGCTCACCAGCGAGGGCGGATTTGCGTTCACGCGGCGCACGCCCCTGCGCGCGCATGGCGAAGGAGGCACGCTCACCCTCCGCCCCTCGGAGCGTGCCAGCGCGGCCCCCGAAGGCATCCCTTACGCCCGCATGCTCGACGTGCGCCCGCACCTGAGCGCGATGATGTCGTGCGCCGAACCCGAACGCTGCGAGGGCTACGCGCGCCTCACGCTCTACCTCGACGCCGATGGCGAGCTGCTGGCCCAGGACATCACCGCCGCCGAATGATCGGCGTTCATGCGGGGCGCTCCGACACGAGTCGAGGTCGAAGACCGGCCTGTCTTCATGCGATGACTCCCGCATCGGGCGCCCCTGCGCCCTCCTTCCGCTCTCAGGGCAGCGAACGCTTGAAACGCCCTGGCGAGCAGCACGATTGACACACACGCCGCGCCTCCATCATCCTCTCGTTGCAACTTTATACAACTTGCCCCATCCCCGGCCCGCCATCTTTTTCTGCGTCGGGTCGCGCAGCCGCGTCAGAGGGTCGCTGCTACGTCGTATGTTGGGGCCACGATGGAGAACGTGATGAGCCTGCCCCCCTTACGCACCTCCCTGCGCCTGCTCGGCCTGGCGCTGGCCATGAGCGCCACCTCCCTGCTCGCCGCACCCGCATTCGCCCAGGCGCCCACCACGCTGATGCAGCAGGGCCGCCTGCTCTCGGATGATGGCGAGCCGATGATCGGCCTGATCGACATGCAGTTCACCATCTACAGCGCCGAAAGCGGCGGTGAGGTGCTCTGGCAAGATCAGGTTGAAGTGCAGCTCGACGCCTCGGGCTTCTACTCGGTGGCGCTCGGCGACCAGGGCAGCCCGCTGGACGCCTCGATCTTCGCCGGTGGCGAGGCCTACGTGGCGATCGCCATCGACGGCGGCGAGGAGCTGAGCCCGCGCTTTAAGCTGCACTCGGTGCCTTACGCGCTCAACAGCGCGGTGGCCGCGCGCGCCGCGGTGGCCGACCAGGTGGCCGCCGGCGCGGTCACCCGTGAGTCTCTCTCCGAAGACGTCTTTGACCAGACCGCCGCCGCGGTGAGCTGCGCGCCGGGCCAGGTGGCCGTGGCGTCGAGCTCAGGCTGGGAGTGCGGCGACTTGAGCGGCGGCCTGACCATGTCGCAGGTGCGCGACGCCCTGGGCCAGACGCTGGGTGATTTGAGCTGCAGCCCCTCACAGACGATCCTCTTTGATGGCAGCGCCTGGACCTGCGCCGACCCGGTCAGCTACCAGGCCGGCGCGCACCTGGCGCTCAACGGCACCACCTTCAGCGTGGACACCTCCGAGCTCGACGCGGCCTCGCTCGGCGGCACCGACGCCTCGGGTTATCTGACCGCATCGGAAGTCGACTCGACCTACTTGAGCCAGGCCGACGCCGCCAGCGACTACCTGGCTCTCTCCGGCGGCACCATGTCGGGCGACCTGGTGGTCCGGGACTTTGAAGTCGTCAAAGAGACCGACAACAGCGTGAGCACCGGCTTTGTCGAGCGCACCACCACACGCATGGTCATCCGCAACAAACGCCGCCGCGAGACCGTGGCCATCCCCCGCGATCGCCTCCACGAGATCTGCAGCGACGGGTGCACCTACCGCATCGCCGGGCGCTTCTGGAACAGCCAGGACCAGGTCGAGCACCTCTCGGCCGGCCCCTTCCACTTCTCCTACGACGAGCCCTCGGGCCGCTGGCGCGACAGCCGCAACGCCTGGAACATCGCCGGCAACGGCAGCAACTCCCACGTCTACAACCGCAGCGACTGCTGCTACTTCACCGAGCAAGAATACATCGCCGGCTCGGGCCAGGGCGACTCCTCGCGTGACATGTATTTGCTCAACAACGCCGCCTCCAGCTGCCCGAACAACGCCAACTCGGCGCTGGAGTGCATCCTGATTTTCGAAAACTGATCGCGGGAGATGACGATGACGTACGTTAAGTTCGCTCGCATCCCAATGATGCTGCTCGCCATGCTGCTGCTGGTCGGCTGCAACGTCGACGACAGCTCCTCGGAGATCGAAGACCCGGTGGAGACCGACGCCGGTGAGGACACGGCCGAAGTCCCCGAGGTCCTGCCCACCGAGGCGTCGCAGTGGTGCGCCGCAGGCGGCGTGGCCACCGGTGATGGCTACCGTCTGATCCACTGTACCGCCCCTGCCAACCTCGCCGGAAACGTCGCCACCGGCTCGGGCGTGCGCCTGGAGGTGGGCGCCTCGCAGGTGATTCTGCGCTGATCGTTCGGGCTACAATGTATGTGTGAGAAAGCCCGTCACCTGGGTGCAGGTGGCGGGCTTTTTTATTAAGTTCCCCCCATCGCCCTCACGAACCTCCCCACACCGCGAACCGCCGGCGCCCCACACCCCCAACCCGCGAACCCCAACCGCCCATTACGAACCTCCCCACATCGCGAACCGCCGGCGCCCCACAACCACCCAACCACACAACCACCCAACCACAAACCGCGAACCCCAACCGCCCATTACGAACCTCCCCACACCGGCGAACCCCGAGACGAACTATGGACCCCATTCTGCAAAACATCGTCGACAACCACTGGCAATTCTTCATCACAAACTGCTCCGCAAACTACCCCCTCTCCACCGAGTTTATCCGGGAGTTTCACGGTGAGTTCGACTGGGGGGCGCTCTCGGTCAATCGAAAGGTCGACTGGTCGCTGGCGTTTTTTAAAGACTACCTGCACCGCTGGGACAAGGTCGGCATCCAGCGAAACCCCTCCGTCCCCTGGGATCGCCACTGGGTCAAAGCCTACGGCCGCCGCGCCGACTGGTTTTATCTGAGTCAGAACCCGGTCTTTACCAACGACGCGCTCATCGAGACCTTTAAAGATGAGATCAACTGGCATTGGTTGTTGGAAACAAAGGCCCTCAGCGAGGCCCAGAAAGAGAGGTGGGCGGCCTACATCCCCGAGAGCTACGACCCCACGACCATCGAGGTCGATAAGACCACCTTTGATTATATCTTCAGCGAGCATGGGGATGGCCCCGCCGATCGGAGCCGCCCCATCGCGAGCCTCTCGCCAGAGGAGGCCCTGACGTGGAAGTCGCCCCTGTTCTGGGGGCGCCTCGACGAGACCTACCCCGCCTACACCGAAGACTGGATCGAGGTCCTTCTCAACCATGGAGAAGCGGGCTCGGCGCGCTTCTACGACGAGATCTTGAGCCCCCGACTCGGCAGCGATTTTGAAGCGATCTTCCGCGAGCGCATGGCCTCCCAGCGGCGCTACTATCGCATTGAGGGCGCCAACCACGACGACTTTGGTCTGATCCCCGACTTTGAGATCCCCTCCACCAAAGACGCCAATTCGCCCGTCGCCGGAGAGCTGGGTCGCTACAAAGAAGGGCCCGCGCGTTATGTGGACCTTCCCCGCGTCAGCGGTTTTGAGAACCGCCTGGTCTTTGCCGCGGATCTCGTGTTTTTGCTGGAGGCACATCACCTCCCGCCCCACACCTGGATTCCCCTGAAGATGAAGGGCGACACCTCCAGCGCCGGCTTTCTCATACTGCGCTTTGACGGGGAGGGGACGCCCGGTGATCCGCTCGTCTTGGAGGAGAGCTACGACCTCTTCGCCCACCTCACCCAACGCGAACTTTTGCCGGGCCTGACCACCTCGGAAACTCAGTTTCTGGCGAGCCTTCGCCTGATCGAGGCGCTGGAAAAGGCGCAGATTACGGGCCTCTCCTACGAGTCAGCGGCGCACCTCAAGATCCAGGGGCCCGAACAACCGCCGGTCGCCGACTATGAGCTGCAGCGCGCTCAGAACGCCGATCCCCGCGACCCCGACTACGCCTACTTTGAGCAGAAGATGGAGCGCCTCAAAGGTCAAAAGAACCTTCTACCGGCCTCGCATACGCCCACCGACGACGCCTGGGGCCGCGCCGAGGTGCGCCTTCAGGCCGAGTTTCCCGCCTCGTTTAAAAAGCGCCATAAGGCCGGCGCCAACGTGACCTGGGACTACGATTATCTGGCCGTCGACGATTTTTACCATCTGGAGACCTACGAGCTGAACCACCCGGAGTCCTACCGCGCGGTCGTCGTGGCCGAGAACGGCCTCGGCGATGGGGTGGTTCTGCTCTTGCAAAAACGCTCCAACTATAAGCTCAAGTCGACGTTGTATGAGGCGAACCACGAGGCGGGAATCATCGAGAAGCTCTAGATCTCGACACGCGGACCTTTCGCGTGGCTCACGTCGCGCGCCTCGAAATCCCTCCCCGAAGCGCGTACCTTTGGAGCCCCCTAACGAGCTTTGGCCGCGAGCGCTCTTATGACCTCCCATCCGCCTCCCTTCCTCGCGTACCTTATCGGCGCCCTCGTGCTCGCGAGCGGCATCGCCTGCCAGCCCGCAAACTCCGCCCCCGTGGATCGGGCGCAGGCTCCCTTTCTCGCCGAACGCTTTCAGCCGGAGCCCACCGAGGACGTGGAGCGTTGGCAGTGGCCCTCCGAGCGCGCATTTCAAGAGACCTTCGCGCAGGAAGGAAAGACCACCCGGCTTGTCATCGGGACCATCGTCTACCGGCACTACGTCGGTGAGGGTGCCGAGCGCCAACTCGCGGACGAAGTCACGCGCCATGGCTTTATGCTCGCCATCGCCGAATCCGGCTCCACGGCGCATCTCCTGAACCTGACTGACACCGAGATGGGCTATGGGTTTCAGGCCTTTTTAGAGGACGGTGGCGACTACCGCGTGCTCTCGGGCTTCGGTGCGGCGAGCTCCGGGGAGCTCCGTTATGAAAACTCAGAACGCGTGATTGGGGTTCGGCCGACCTACATCAGCCCTCCCGGCCCCGTGCATGCCCGCTACTGGGAGGATCACGTCTACACCCGCACGCTGCTCGCCACGCATTCCCAACCGGTCTACCACCCCGTCGACGAGGACGCCGAGGACGCGTCTTTCTTTGACCACAGCCCGGCGCGCCTCTACCACGCTCAACGCGTCGCCATCGAAGCGGGCATGGGAAGCGCGCATCCCGAAGCGGTGGCCCGCGCGCTCGCCGCCATCGAAGAACTTATGGAGATTCGACCGCCCTCCCACTCCAGCATCTGGAGAGAGGCCATCGACTTTGCCCACCACCACGACGATGACCTCCTCGCCAGGCGTCTCTACCCCTATTACCAACCCGTCGGCTCGTGCTCCGAAGATGGAACCCCGGCCTATATCGCCCAAAACTACAGCGAGACCTGTGCGCGCATCGGTGATTTGAGCTGCGTCCTCAACCTTCAACTCCAGCTCGTTCAACGTGATTTCTGGAGCCTGGCCGACTCAAGCGACGCCGAACAACGCTACCGTCACGACACATAGGTTCTGAAACGCACCCCCATCGATGTTGATCGCTTCTTGCGCGGCGCCGTCCTGCAATTTCGGGCAGACCGCACCCTTCTCGACACCGCAACCCCCTGGGGCATCGGCCGCGCGCTCGCCCTCGACGCCGAGTACGACTTCGACGCCTGGTTCGCCATGGTCGAAGATCCCGCGCTCGACGAGCTCAACCGCCTGCTCGCGACCAAAGTCATCTACGCCGCCGCCGTCAGCGATCATCGCGCCGATAAGGGCCGGCTCCTGCGACGGCTCCGTCACGCCAACCTCCCCCGGAGCGCTCAGATCTGGGTGGTTCAGATGGAGCGAGAGCGGCGCTTTTATACCTATGTCTACCAGGGGGCACAGCGCGTGTTGGAGGTCGCCTGGAAGGTGCCGGGCGTCGTCTATCTCGGAGGGGTGCTGTTCGTTGCGTTCGCGATCGCAGGATGGCGCAGGCGCTCGGCCCTGGTGCGGGCTGATCGCTGACGAACGCGTGGTGTGGCCGACGTTTTCAGGCCGACCGCATCGTGACAAAACGGGATGACATCGATCCCGGGGCGACCACAACGCCACGCTGCACCTCCCCACAGGCCCCAACTCCGAGTTCCGCGATGCCCCTCTCCTCCTCCTCAGGCCGTGCCCTGCTCCTCCTGATGCTCGCTGCCCCCGTGCTGAGCGCCTGTGGCGAGTCCGAGACTACCTCCTCAGAGCGCCGTGGCACGCTGAGCGCTCGCTGGGAGCACCCCGGCGGCAACGGCCCTGACACCGCGCTGGCTGTCGGCAACGAAGCCACTCTGCGCGTCTCCGACCCCTCCCACGGACCTCTTAACATCATCGTTCCCCTGGACATCACCAGCGTTCGCGTCGGTGACGACGCCCTCCTGGAGGTGGTCGCGGTTGACGGCAACGCCATCACCTTGCGCGCGCTGAGCCCCGGCTCCACCACCCTTCACGTTGACGGGTACGGCCACGGCAACCCTCTGCAGAGCGACGTGTTTCCAATACACACCGCCGAGGTCGATCGCACCGAATTTACTCCCGAGTGCGGCACCGAGCTGGCCTACCTGACCTCCACCACCTACGACGCCACGCTGAGCGTCCTCGACGCCGAAGGCCGACGCCTCCACGGCAGCGACCTCACCCCGCTGACCCTCACAGGCGACCATGGCCAGGCCGAGCTCCTCGACTACGCCGACATCCCCCCGCGCCCTGAGCCTATGTTCCCCATCCTCACCACTGGCGAAGATTTTGGCCGCTACGTCTTCACGCCCTCGCCGGCCGGCGAGGTGGTGGAGCTTGATGTGATCGCCCCCGATGCCGTCGACGGCCTCACGCCGGGCGTGCATCCGATGGCGGGTGCCGAGCCGGAAGCCCTGCGGCTCACCCCGCAGCTTCGCTACGCCGGCAAGCGCATCTGCGGCGACGCCGACCTCGAGGCCACCTACCTGGCCCGCGCCCTGACCCCGGAACATTGCCGCTTTGTCGAACGCGGTGAACGACTCGCCGAGGTCAACGCACCCTACCCACAGACCGCGACCCTCGAAGTCCAGAACCCACAAGAATGCACCATCGAGGTGGAGGTCTCTGTGGCGTCGGGCTCCGAGCCGGCGGTGGTGGTCCGTCGGAGCTGGGAGGTGGGTGCGCTCTGAGAGGCTGCTATGCCACTCTGCGTCGTGGGGCGCCTCTGTACCCGATACACAGAGCGCCCATGCGCTTCTAAAAACTCTGTTAAGAACCTCGCTTACTTCCCCTCACTGACGACACGAGAATTCTATGAATCGCTGCGCTTTTGTTTGGATGACGGTGCTCTTGGTCCTCACCTGCCTGCCCGGCTGCGCGCCCACTTCATTTATGGGCTCTGCATACGTGGAAGGCGGCGCGGCGGCCTGTGAAAACAAATGCAGCCTCCAGGGCCTGGAGTTCGCCGGAATGGTCTACCTCGGCGAGTACACCGATGGCTGCATCTGCGCGAGACCCGGCTATGAAGCGCAGGCCCGAGAGGCCGCCGGCAGCGTCGCAAGCGGCGCTGTGGGCGTGATCATGCAGATGCGCCGCGCTCAAGAACAAAACCAGCAGGCGGCCCAGCGCGCTGTGCTTTTTTGACCGTCCGGGAGACGGACATCCCCCTTTATTTATGCGACGGGCTCACGAGCAACGATCCCCAACTTTGCTCGCCAGCGTTCCGATGTCATCGCGTAGGGGGCCAGCAGTGTTTGCAAGCGCTTGCTCGGAGCGCTTGTCGAATACGCGTTATGCTCAACCCACGACTTGGTCGTCGTCCAGCCCATCTCATCGCCGATCCTGACCGCCTCCTCAAAGGTCGTGGCGTAGACCAGGGTCTCGTCTTCGCAGCGCACGTTCCAGACGTGCACGATGAGCAGGTCCGCGAATTTTTGGTACTTGCGGTCGATCCCAAAGCGACGTTCAGAGCTGGCCTTCATCTGGATGGGGCGAGCCTGGAAGTCGGGGCCATCTTCGCTGAGGTCGCTGTAAACGAGCAGGTCGATGCCCCGGTCGCGAAGGGGCTGTGCCACCTCCAGCCCGGCGCGCAGGAGTTGGTCAACGAGGATGTTGCGACCGATGATTTCTACACATTGACGATCCATATTTGCTCCAATGTCTCAGTTTGACGAATGACCGTCCGAGAGACGGACATCGGCCTGTGTTTATGCGGGTGATGTCCGTCCCTGGGACAGACATACATGGTCGGGAAAGCGCGCGGGGGGATTTATAAGGGGTCTCCCTACGAGAAGGGGCAGAGAGTCGGGCCTGGTCCGACCGGGAGAGGGACATCGGCACCATCATAACAGCGCAACTCCAACCTATATCTGCCTCCTCATGTCTTCGGATTCCCCCCGGGACTTCTCGGGGGCTTGTTCATGAAGGGTGAGAGTGACAGGCTTTGGCTGAGGCCAAAAGGAGACTAATTCATGTATTTCGATCAAATACACGAATAGATACGGGTGACGGGCGCTCAAGGGAGACGGACATTTTTCGTCGTTCAAGTGACCCACAAGGGGTCCCCCTGCGGTGACTCGCCGCGAAAGGCATGACCGACCTGGGGACGGACGACAAGCCGTACGACTGGATCGCACACACAAACCTCCCCACATCGCGAACCACCGCGCCCCACAACCACCCAACCACCTCACAACCAGACTAACCACAAGTACGGATCCTCGACCGAGATACGGACATCCTCCCATGACCCAAAACCCGCCGACCCGACGATGCGCGGAAAAGACTTCATCCAAACGTTTCACTCCCGGCACCCCGGCGCCACGACAGTCGCCTTCGGCGACGCCCGAGACGCCCGGGGCCGCTCCTCCTACGACCTGCTTGCTGCGTTGGCCGACGATGTGCCGCGTGGCGGCGAGGTCCTCGATGTGGCGTGCGGGGATGGCTACCTCCTCCAGAAGATTCGGGAGCGCCGAGGTGCCGAAGACGTGAGCCTCGTCGGCGTCGATCTCAATGAGGCGGAGCTGGCCGTGGCCCGGGAGCGCAACGTGCACGAAGCGGCTTTCATGCGTGCCGACGCCACCGACCTGCCCTTCTTCGAGCCGCGTTTCGACCTCGTGCTCTGCCATATGGCGTTCATGCTTTTCGACGATCCTGACGCGGTGGCGACGCAGATTTTCAATGTCCTGAAACCCGGCGGCACCTTCGCGCTGGTCCTTGGCGACGGAAGCTCTCCCGACGGCGCCCGTCGACGCTTTATCGACCTCGTCAAAGTCGCCGTCGCCCGTTTTGGCGGCGCCTGCCCCGGCCTGGGCACACGCCAGAGCCGCAACATCGAAGAGCTGAGCGCGCTTTTGGAGCGCGCCGGCTTCGAAACGCAGCACCTCGCCCCCCTTCCTGTCGCCATCGAGGGAAGCCCCCGGGAGGTCTTCACGACCCTGAGGCTCATGTACAATTTTGAAGCCTTAACCGACGAGGGTCGGGCCTACGTTGAGCACGCCTATTTCGAACCCCCCGCAGACCCGGAAGAGCTCGAGGGCTACCGAGTGTCGCTGATTCACGGCGTGTTCGAGAAGCCCCCGGGGGGCTGACGCGGGTCCGGGGTTTGATGAGGGCTCGGGCTCGATCTCGGGCTCGATCTCGGGCTCGATCTCGGGCTCGATCTCGTGAACCCGCCAACGCCCTCACGAATCGACCGACATCGCGAACCCCGGCGCCCCGCAACCACCCAACCACCCAACCACCTAACCACAAAACGCGGCCCCCTAAAAACCGACCGAGGGTCAGACATCCCCCTTTATCTCTAAGGAAATCCCGCATCGCGATGAACGCGAAGACCCCCTATGCTTACACCTTCTCAGGCAAGATTGAGCCACCACGGCACAATGACATGTTGATCGATTTCAAGGATGCCCTCGATGGGATGTCGACCTTTATTCACTCCGTTCACTCCATTTGCCGCGTCGATGAGCGTCGTGGTGTTGCTTCTCACTCAAAGTCTGGGGTGTCGGTCGTCATCGCCAGATAGGCCAGCTTCCGAGGCCTCGCTCGCTGAGAGCGCCCCCTCCACGACGAGCGCGCCCTCCCCTGGCGAGCCGCAACCCGGGAGCTCCGAGCGTTGCGATGAGCCGATGCTGATCTCGGTGGCGGAGGAGATGTTTTTGCAGGCCGGGGGGAGCGACCCGGCCGCCGAGGCGCTGCGCCAATCCTGCGCGGGGGAGCACGGGGTGCAGGGCTGCTCCTGCGCCGCGTTACAAGGCTACCTGACGACCTCCACCCTCGTGCGGACTCAACTCGCCAGATGCTGCGCAAGCTCGGAGCTGTGCGCGCGCGACGGCCTCTGTCAGCCGGCAAATCCCGCTGGCGAGCGCTGGCTGGAGGAGTTGCAGATGGCCGTGAAGGTCACCCGCTCGCTCGGGCAGCTGGAGCTGGTCTGCGAGAGTCCGGCCTTATGTGAGGCTGCGGCGTCGGGCTGCGCGCAGACTGTGGGTTGCACGCACAGCGGCCGCTGCGGCGTCGACGACGAGGGGCAATGCGCGGCGACCCGGGTGGAGCATTGCCGGGAGAGCGGGGGCTGCATCGAGAGCGGGCGCTGCTCGCTTAGCCCCTCAGGTACCGGCTGCGTCATCGCCTCCGAGGAAGACTGCGCGCAGAGTGAGCGCTGCCTGGTCGATGGGCAATGCGCCTACAGCGACGCGTTTGGGTGCGAGGCCGCCACCGAAGAGCATTGTCTGAACTCGGCGGGATGCCGGGAGCAGGGGCGCTGCTCGCTGAGCGCCGCCCCCGAAGACCTGGCGAGCGATAAGCGGGGACGAATCTGCTTCTCAGCGAGCAACCTCGCGCTCAAGCAGGCCCGTCTCGCGTTATCCGACGCGCTCGCCAGGGCCTCCCTGGCTCCTCTGCGCGAGGGTCTGGCGCGTGTCAAAACCGGGCAGGCCGAGCTTGAAGCCTTTCTCACATTCTCTCCTCGCCAGGTAGACCCCGATCTGCCCTCGACCGAGCGCCGCAGGTACATCGTCGCGATCGTCATAGAACCAGACCACGAGACGACCTATGTGGTCCCCTGCGAGGAGTATCTGGCGCTGCAACGCGAGCTCGTTCCCCCCACCCGGTGGCGCCAAGAGGGGTTTGTACTTGAGGCCCAGGCACAGCGCCTGAGCGCCGGGGATCAGGTCCTGATCGACCGCTCCGCGGAGTACTGCAGCGGCGAGTCGTCATCCGAGTGGCGCACCACCTCGCTGGAGTCGTGGGTCGGTCCCGTTGTCACCCTGCGTGAGTACTCGGAGTTCACCGACAACGAGTACGAGCTGGCTCAGATCTCGTGGCGAACCCTCGACCTGCACCACGGAGAGCCGGCCTCCCTGACCCGACTCGTCGAGGAAGCCTCGCTCGTCGAAGCCTTCAAAGACGACGTCTGGGTCAGCGACCGGATCGCCTCCTTTTTGCAGATCGCCGAGCGCCGCCTCGCCGAGGGCCACATCAGCCGCTCCGAGCTCGACGAAGCGCGTAAGTGGGTTGCCGACTTTGAAGCCGAAGCGTCCCTGGTCGAACTTCTCACCCTTTTTAACGAAAGACTCCGCGGCAGCGAGTTTATCGCGCTCAACCCACAGCAGGTTCCTTACGGCTTCGCCTACTTTGATCCAGCGCGCGGGCAGGTCGCCCTGCGCCTGGCCATCGCGCGCCTGGCCGGACCGGGGCTGACCGACTTCATCACCCTGGGCCTCATGGTCGACATACGCCCGGAGTACCGAGATGCCTTCCAACGCGCCGACGACGAGGGCTGGCTTATCGGTGGTGAGCAGACCCCGCTTAAGCTCGACCTGCATGAACGTGAGCTTGAGTAACCGCAGCCTCGCTCTCGGAGAAGGTCACCTCCGTGCCATCTTCGCAGCTCATCGTGTAGGTCCCGTCCTGGTTGTCGACCACCGAGCAGGAGGAGCCGTCTTCACCATCGGCGCCGTCTTCGCCGTCCGTACCGTCCTGGCCATCGCCAACGGTCGCCTCCGAGCCGTCGTCACAGCGCAGGGTGTAGGTGCCATCCTCGTTGTCGAACACCGAACAGGACGAGCCGTCTTCACCATCGGCGCCGTCCGCGCCACAGCGCACCTTCAACCGCCGCACGCCACGGCGAGTCGGTCAGCGTGTGCGTTCAATGTAAATGACCGACGTCGGAGCGAACGACGCACCAGTTTTAAAATGAAAGTGTGGCGTCGAAGCGCATGAGGGCTGGGGGATCGGGGATTGCGATGGCGGGCGATTCGTGTGGGTGGTGGGGGGGCGCGCTGTGGTTGGGTGGTTGGGTGGTTGGGTGGTTGGGTGGTTGCGGAGCGCCACGCTTCGCGACGCTGGTCGATTCGTGAGCATGGTCAGGGGTTCTCGCACAATAAAAAACCCGAGCGCATCCAGCGCCTTCGATAGCAAGGAGGCTGGGATGAAGCTGTAGCAGCGCTACCACAAATCCCAGACGACGCAGCTAGCGGAGCGCTGGGGCGCTCGGCACTTCGTGTGCCCCCCAACCCGAGCGCATCCAGGGCGGCGCTGGCAAGGAGCAAGGAGGAAGCTGTGGCAGCGCCACCGCGACGACGCAGCGACACAGCCAGCGTCGTCCCGGGGCGGTCGGCGCCGAACATTTGGCGCTCCGCCCCCATCTCCCCTATAAGAACCCCGTCGTCCACCATGACCTGTCTGGGGTTTTTTGATGTCTATATGCCGTATCACCGCCTCCCTCCTCGCCATACTTCTGATCGCCTCGTGCAGTAGCTCCAAACCTGCCGAAGCGCCCGACCCGGCCGAGGCCGAATCCGAGGTGGCCGAGCCCTCGCAGGCGGAGCGTCGCCCCGACCCGGGGCCGCGTTTTCCGCACGAGACCGGCCGGCGAAAAGCCGAGCTTCGGAAGCCCTATGTCGTGGTGACCACCGAGGTCTTTGTCGATGGCGAGCACACCTATCTGAGCGCGACCCTGCCCGAGACCTTTGGCGAGTTCGATGCGACGACCAGCGCTCAGTTGAAGCAATGGGGCCATGTGCCCGGCAAGCGCTGCGATGTGAACTGGCTCGATATGGCTGGAGAACGCCACGGGCGCGCGGTGCTGGCGTGTGAGCCGGCGCGGGTGGTGGTGCGTCTGGTGGGTGATGAGGTGCCCGGCGAGTCGATTCAGGTCGATCTTTTCTTCCAGGAGATGGGGGGCTCGATGGCGGAGGTCGTCGACGTGCAGCAGCCGGTGGTGATTCAGCCCGCTGAGACCAGCACAGCATCGCCGGAGATCGCCCAGACCTTTCAGGAGAGCCTCAGCAAACATTTTGAAAGATACCGTCTGAGCCCGGGTGGCGATCCGACCTTTTTTGATTTTGCGCGCCATCGCCTCGATGCGCTCGCGCAGCAGAACGCCGCTGAAAGCGGGCCGATGGCCATCCCGCAGCGCACCACGCGTCAGCATATTCTTCGTGAGACGATGGGCACCTACACCGGGCTCTTGTCGGTGGAGGAGACCCTGCAGATCGACCGCGCCTTCTTCTCGCGCGCCGCGCCCGCCAGCGCGCGCACGGTTGACCTGGAGACGATCGAAGGCGTGGGGCTGGCGGAGCATCCCTGGGACGCGATGATCGCGGAGCTTGGCCAGGAGCCGGCCATCGAGCCCCTGGCGGCCTTTGTGCCCGACGATTTTGCGTATGTTCATTTCCACGACCTGCGCTCCTTTGTGCGCCTGGCCCGGGAGCTCGACACCTGGATCGCGCCCATCGCGCAGGCGCTGGAGAACAAGGCGGGAAGCCGGCATCTGATGCAGCGTTACGAGACGATGCTGGGCATTGAGCGCAGCGGTCTCTCGGAGCATTTTGGGCATCTGGCGACGAAGGGCGTCGCGGTGGCGACCAGCGATCCTTTTCTGCGCGAGGGCGGCGACGTCTCGCTCCTCTTCCATGTGCGCGATCGCGATCTTTTGAACCAGGCGCTGGATCGTTACGAGGCGGCCATTCGCGAAAACCACCCGACGCTGAGTGAGAGCGTGATCGAGGTCGGCGATCACAGCGTGCGTCTGCTCTCCACGCCCGACGGAGCGGTGCGCCAGCACCGGGTGGAGCTCGGCGAGGTGATGGTTCTCTCAACGTCGATGGCCGCGTTGCAGCGCTTTATCGATCTGCACGAGGGCCGGACCCGGCCCCTCTCGGAGCGCGGCGATTTCCGCTATCTGCGCGCGATGTACCCCTTCGATAAAGAGGCCGAAGACGGCTTTGTGTTCATCGGCGACAGCTTTGTGCATCACACCGTCAGCCCGCGCGTGCGCATCCTGATGGCGCGCCGCATGCAGGCCCGCGCCGACCTCGCTGCGGTGAACAACGCCGCGCTGCTCTTTGGCTGGCTGGAGGGCCGCGCGCCGGCCGACGCCGCCGAGCTCGTCGCGAGCGGCCTTCTGCGCCAGACGGAGCTCTCCCACGCCGATGGCCAGGCCATCGCCTATGCCCCCGATACGGGCGCCTCCTCGGCCTGGGGCAACCTCGCCATGATGACGCCGCTGATCGAGCTGGAGATCGACCGGGTGACCCCCGACGAGCAGCAGGCTTACGAGGCCTTTCGTCAGGGGTATCTGACGAACTGGCAGACGCTTATCGACCCCATCGCCGCGCGCCTGCGCTTTGATGAGGAGGCGCAGCGCATCGAGGTGGACGCGCGCATGTTGCCGCTGGTCAACAACAGCGAGTACGAGCGCCTGGCGGACCTCGTGGGCCAGCGCGCCGTCAGCGCCCCCGGCCTCGATGGCGCTCTGCAATGGACGCTGGCCGTGGGTGATGATGCGTCGCTTCGTCGCGACCTTAACCGCGCCGCCCGGCAGATGAGCGGCAACAAGGATCTGGGGCTGGACTGGTTGGGCGACTGGGTGATGGTCGGCGCCTACGATCGCAGCGGGATCTGGGATCTGGCGGAGGTCCGCCGACTCTTTGTTTCCGGCTCCACATACCAATTTGACCCCGGCCGGTTCTCAAACGAAGAGGTCATGGCGCTGGCGCCCACCCTCCCCCTCTACCTCGGCGCGCACGTCGCCAACCCCGCGGTACTCGCCGGTACGCTCAGCGCGCTGCGCGGCTTTGTGGAGTCCACAGCCCCGGGGCTCTTGCGCTGGGAGCAGGCCGAGCCCTACCGGGAGACGCCCATCACCACGATCCGCGCCGCCGAGGGTGCGGGACAGATCGGCCTCAACGACCTGCAGCTGCATTACACCGTGGCCGGCGGCGTGTTCCTGATGAGCCTCAACATGCCCACCCTCGAAGCGCTCATCGACGCGGGGCTCGACGGGCACTTCTCCACGGCCACCCCTCAGGCCGACGACGCGCTCCTGATGCAGACGATGATCACCTACGACCCGGCGCCAGGCACAAGCTGGCTGGAGCGCACCGTGCTCGGCATGTTGGAGACGCGCGCCATCCAGAGCTACGGGGCCGCCCAACGCTCCTGGATGGCGCTCTCCCAGGGCCTGGGAGCCCTTCCCGAAGGTGACGCGGAGCGCCGCGACCTGGCGATGCGCTACCTGGGCTACGAGCCTCAAGATCTGCACGGTGGTGACTACAGCATCGACGCGCACGGCCGCGTCACGCACACGATCTATGGCGAGGGCCACGACCACGTCATCCCGCCGCTTCCCGTGACGCCCTCCTCGGTGACACAAGCGGTGCAGGCTCTGGAATCGCTCAAGATGCACCTGGGCTTTGAGGGCGAGGGCGACCATCACGGGTTGCACTCGGTGGTGAGTTGGGAGCGGGGAGAGTGAAGGAGCCCGAGATGGCAGACCCTATCGCTAAAATCCCGCCAGCGTGGCCGAAAAGCACCGCCCCACACCGACGTGCCCTGTGGGTGCTTATGGCCGCGGCCTTCAGCATCGCGATCGCCACGGCCTGGCCCCACTCCGCGGAAGGCTCCGAGCCGGCGGAGCGCACCGAGCTCGTGGTGCTCGTGCACGGACTCGGTCGCACCGAGCTCTCCATGATCCCCTTACGCCTCATGCTGGAGGACGCCGGCTACGAGGTCTTGAACTGGGGCTATTCGAGCTTCTGCTGCCGCCTGGAGACCATCGGCCAGGAGCTCGCCAGCGAACTCGAGGCCATCGAGAGCCCGCGGCCGGCCCGGATCCATTTCATCGGCCATAGCTTTGGCAACATCATCATCCGCTGGATGCTCGCCAACGCCCCGCCGACCGAACCCGGCCGCGTCGTCATGCTCGCCCCACCCAACCAGGGCTCCACCACAGCAGACCGCTGGGCGCCCTACTTCGGCTGGCTGCTCGCCCCCCTCGACGATCTGGTCACCGACCCCACCGGCGCGGCCGCCTCCCTCCCGCCCATCACCGAGCGCGAGGTCGGCATCGTCGCCGGCGAATACGACGGCAAGGTCAGCATCGAGGAGACGCGCCTCAAAGGCGCCGAGGACCATACCGTCGTGCCCGCAACCCACACCTTCATCATGAACGATGGGGAGACGCGCGAGCAGATCTTGCGCTTTCTGGAGGTGGGGGCGTTTGAGGATGTGGCGGAGTAGAGCGCTGCGGTGTCCCGACCGGTCGGGCTGACTGAGGGTCGGAGGTTAGGGCGAGTTGATGCGGGGTCGGGGTCAGGGTCGAACTGGTACTCGTAGCTCGTACTCGAGCTGGTACTCGTACTCGAGCTGGTACTCGTACTCGTACTCGTAGCTCGTACTCGTACTGAGGTTCCTTCAATTTCCCGGACACATCGAAGAGAATGGTTTTAGTAACCACAACGAGGTGTTCCGATGAGCAGACAATATCCCAAGGACTTCAAGACCGAGGCCGTCCGCCTATCCAAT
>NZ_VOSL01000052.1 GCF_007997005.1 Lujinxingia vulgaris
GTGCGCCTGGTGCCCTCGCCAGCGCGGGCCGAGCTCTCGCTCAACGGGCGCGCGCTGGGCCCGGGCGCCCGTCAGGTGCAACTGCCCCGCGGCCGCACCGCCATCATTGAGGCCCGCGCGCCCGGCTACACCCCGCTTCGCCTGGAGCTCAACCCCGCCTCCATCCAGGGCGATGAGCTCGCGCTGAACCTCGAAGAGAGCCCCCGCGGATGCCTTAACTTCCGGGCGATCTACCCCGCACATAACGAGATCGCCATCGACGGCACCTGGCTCTCCGGGCGTCATATGACGCTGCGCAACCATCCATTGAGCGCCGGCCCGCACACCCTCACCGTGCGCAACCCCGAGGCCGGTCGCGAGGAGCGCTTCGAGGTGACCATTGAGCCCGGCGAAGACTGCGCCCACCTGGTCGTCTGGGACGAAGAGCGCTGAGCGCAGCACACCCACAAGAAGAGCGCCGGCTGGCTTGTGACGCGACGCCCCCCTCGCTATGGTAGCGGCCCTCTGGAACCGATTTTCGACACCACGTCTCCCGGATCTATTGCTATGAGCGACGCAACACGCACCATCTTTCTGGACGACGGCGCCGAGCAGCTCGAACTGCAGCGCTTCCGCGTTGAAGTCATCGAGGGCCCCGACAAGGGCCTCTCCCGCGCCTTTGAGCGCGCCGAACTTCTGATCGGAAGCTCGCCGGACTGCGACATCTCGCTCAACGACCCGGCGGTGAGCCGCGTGCACGCGGCGATCGTCGTCGATGAGAGCGGCTACCGCCTGGTCGACCGCGGCTCCAAAAACGGCACCTTTGTCGAGGGGCTGCGCACCGTCGACATCTTCCTGGCCGACCGCGTGCGTTTTCAGCTCGGCGACACCACCCTGCAGTTCTGCCTGACCGACGAGAAGGTGGAGGTGCGCTTCTCGGGCAGCGACCGCTTTGGCAACATGCTCGGCAAGAGCCGCGCGATGCGTGAGATCTTCTCGATCCTCGAGCGCGTCTCCCCCACCGACGCCACCGTGCTCATCGAAGGGGAGTCGGGCACCGGCAAAGAGCTCGTCGCCGAGGCGATTCACCTGAACAGCCCTCGCAAAGACGGCCCCTTTATCGTGCTCGACTGCTCGGCCATCGCCCGTGAGCTCATCGAGTCGGAGCTCTTCGGCCACGTCAAAGGGGCGTTCACCGGCGCCACCGGCTCGCGCAAAGGCGCCTTTGAGGCCGCCCGCGGCGGCACCCTCTTCCTGGATGAGCTCGGAGAGCTCGCCGTCGACCTGCAGCCCAAACTCCTGCGGGCGCTGGAGAAGCGCGAGATCAAACCGGTCGGTAGCAACCAGAGCGTCAAGACCGACGTGCGCATCGTCGCGGCCACCAACCGCAACCTCTTAAGCGAGGTTAAAGAGGGCAACTTCCGCGAAGACCTCTACTACCGCTTCGCGGTGATTCGGGTGAACCTGCCCCCCTTGCGCGATCGCCCCGATGACATCCCGCTTCTGGTCGAGCATTTTCTGCGTCAGGCCAACGAGATGACCGGCCGCGACGACGTCGACATCGCCTACAAGACGATGGAGAAGCTCAAGCGCCACCGCTGGCCGGGCAACGTGCGCGAGCTCAAGAACTTCATCGAGCGCGCCGTGCTCCTGACCCAGGGCGACGCCATTGAGACCCGCTACCTCAACGCCGGCGAACCCTCCGCCACCGAGGTGCCCGAGGCCATCGAGGAGTCCAGCCTGCCCATGGTGGAGACGGCGCTCCAGGAGAACCTCCCCTTTAAAGACGCCAAGAACCGGCTGATTGAACATTTCGAGAAAGAGTACTGGGGGCGTCTGCTTGAGCGCACCGGAGGCAACGTCTCCAAGGCCGCCCGCATCGCCGGGGTGCACCGCAAGAGCGTCGAGTACATCCTCAAGAAGCTGGATCTGACCCGCGAAGATCTCGGCATCTCCTGAATACCGTTGTTGAGCCTCGCCCCGCGTTTCCCCCTATGCTTTGAGCTGGTTGATGTCTGAAGTCTCACCGACGCCTGCGCGCGACACTCTGATCTGCATCCCCACCTACAACGAGGCCGGCAACATCGGGCCGATCACCGAGGCCATCTTAAGCCGCTGCCCCGAGGTGCACATCCTCGTGATCGACGATGGCTCCCCGGACGGCAC
Organism: Lujinxingia vulgaris; assembly: GCF_007997005.1. GTDB lineage: Bacteria > Myxococcota_A > Bradymonadia > Bradymonadales > Bradymonadaceae > Lujinxingia. The sequence continues at coordinate 2,146 of NZ_VOSL01000052.1, forward strand.
CGGCGAGCTGGCCGACGCGTTGGCCGCGGGCGACGAGCGCATTCATGTGATGCACCGTACGGCCAAAGAGGGGCTGGGCCGCGCCTACATCGCCGGCTTTGAGTGGGCGCTGGCCGAGGGCTTTGAGAAGATCGTCGAGATGGACGCCGACTTCAGCCACCGCCCCGAAGATCTGCCGGAGCTGCTCAAGCAGCTCGACCACTTTGATGTCGCCATCGGCTCGCGCTACGTGGCCGGCGGCGCCACACAGGACTGGGGCCTCTTCCGTCGGCTGCTCTCACGCGGCGGCGGCTTCTACGCGCGTCTTGTGCTCGGCGTGGACATCCGCGACCTGACCGCGGGCTTTGTGGGCTGGCGACGCAGGGTGCTCGAGACCATCGATCTCGATCGCATTGAGGCCTCGGGCTACGTCTTCCAGATCGAGCTCAAATACCGCGCGCACCAGAAGGGCTTTCGCATCGTGGAGGTCCCCATCATCTTCCCCGACCGCCAGGTGGGCGACTCCAAGATGACGCCGGATATCGCGGCCGAGGCGCTCACGCGCGTCTGGAAGATCCGCCTCAAACGCTGAGTATGCCGCAAAAAAAAAGACCTGCCCCCGGCAGGTCTTTTTTTCGTACTACCGCTGTGACCTTAGCCGCGGCGCTTCGTGATCTTGTGCATCTCAAAAAAGTTCGTCAGCGCGCGCACCATCTTGCCGCCCATCAGGTTGCGGAAGGTGCCCAGCATCGCCTCATATTTTGGCGCGTAGGGGTACCAGAAGGGCTCCACATCGAGCAGGCCGCGGTCCACCATAATGGCCTTCTGGTTCATGAAGGCGTAGAGGCCCTCCGGCCCGTGGTAGCGCCCGAAGCCGCTTCGTTTGACCCCGCCGAAGGGAAGCGCCGGGTTGCCTACCGAGAGCACCACATCGTTGACCGAGCATTGCCCTGACTCCATGCGGCTGGCCAGCTCAAGGCCGCGGGAGACATCGCGCGTCCACACGCTGCCGGTCAGGCCGTACTGGTGGTCATTGGCCATGCGCAGGGCCTCTTCTTCGTCCGGCACGCGAATCACCGGGAGCACCGGCCCGAAGGTCTCTTCGCGGTAGATCTCCATCTCTTCGGTGACGTCGAGCACCAGCGTGGGCTCAAAAAACTGCCCGGGGCCCTCCATGGGGCGACCGCCCATGGCGATGGTGGCGCCGCGCTCCCGCGCGTCATTGAGGTGACGCACCACCGTGCCCATCTGCGCGCTGAAGGTCAGCGGTCCCATATCGGAGCCCTCATCAGGGCCGCCCACGCGCATCCGCTCGATCTCGGCGCGCACCAGCGCCAGAAACGCATCGTAGACCGCGTCGACCACAAAGAGTCGCTCCACCGAGATGCACATCTGGCCGCAGTTCAAAAAGCCGCCCCAGACCGCCGCGCGCGCCGCGCGCTCTAAGTTGGCGTCGTGGCAGACGATCATGGCGTCCTTGCCGCCCAGCTCCAGCTCCACCGGGATGGGCTTCTCGGCGGCCGCCGCCATCACCTTGCGCCCGGTGGCCACCGAGCCCGTAAAGAAGATCTTGTCGATGTCGGCCTTGCACAGCGCCGCGCCCGTCGATCCATCGCCCTGCACCACCGAGACCACGCCCTTCGGGAAGCCCGCGCGCTCAAAAATCTCGCGCATCAGCTCACCCGTAAGCGGCGTGACCTCCGAGGGCTTGAGCACCACGGTGTTGCCCGCCACCAGCGCCGAGAGCACCGGGATCATCGAGAGCTGAAAGGGGAAGTTCCACGGGGAGATCACCCCGATCACGCCCATGGGCGAGTGCTCGACGTAGCTGGTCTTGGTGGGGAAGAAGAGCTGTCGGGAGAGCTTCTGGCGCTTGAGCGTCTTCGGCGCTTCTTTTTTGTAATAATCGATGAAGAGCGGGATCGCCATCAACTCGGTGAGCAACGAGTCGAGCAGCGGTTTGCCGGTGTCATCGCTGATGATCTTCGCAAAGGCCTCACCCTCGGCGCTGACGATGTCGCGGAGGCGATCGAGGTAAGCAAAACGCTGGTCGAGCGAGAGGTCGCGCCAGGCCGGAAACGCCTCGCGGGCCGCCTTTACGGCGAGGTTCACGTCGGCCGGGGAGGTGATGGGAAAGTTTCCCAGGTGCGAACCGTCGACCGGGCTAAACTTCTCGATCACATCGGCGGAGACTTCGGCGCTGGAGGCTTGAGCAGACATAGGCGGGTCCTGAAAACGACGTCGAAAACGAAGGGGGTGAAGGCGCGCCCACACCCCGCAAGAGGTCGAGCAAGCGCGCGAGACAATAAGCACCGGGGCGGCCTCGTCCAGCACGGTGAGGCGGCCTCAACACTCAGGGTAGAAGTATGGCCGGGCGGCTGTCGGCGCTCACCCGTGACTCCAGGGCCGGTCGCAGGCGATCGCCCAGGTGCGCCGGGCCCACCCGCGCCGAGAAGACCCCGCTGAGCCGACCAAAGCCCGGCCCCTGCAGCGCGTCGAGCGTAGGCAGCGTACCCTCCACCGACCAGGTCGACTGGAGGGCGGGCGCCAGCACGTTCCAGGCCCCCACCATAGCGTCGAGGTCAGCGGCGTAAACGTACTGACCGCCGCTGGCACAGGCGAGCTCCGCGTACTCCTGTACGGGCCCCACCCGACCCTCGGCGTCGCGCTCGGGAAGGCAATACGACGCGTCGGTCTGCGTCACCGCCCCGCCGGCGTCGTCGGCGTAGAGGGTGGCCGGGCGGCAGCGCTCATGGGGCTGGCAGCTCGCCTCGCTCTCACAGGTCGGGGCGCTGCAGCTCGCGTCCTCGCGGCAGGCCTGGTTGCCGCCCCACTGGCTGGGAAGATCGCGCAGCAGCGAGGCATCGAGCGCCGGGTCCAGGTGCACGATCATCAGGCGCACTCCGGTGGCCTCCAGGCGCGCGCGCACCGCCTCGGCATCGGCCCCGGCGTCGTAGACCTGGTTGGGGCTGTCGGTGAAGACGACGAGCATCTTCTCGGCCTCGTCATACGCCTCAAGCCCCAAATCGCGATCGAGCACCCGCAGGATCGCCTGATAGACATTGGCCTCCCGCGGAATCAACGTGGGAAGCTCGGCCAGTCGCTCGGTGAGGCTGTCGAGGTCGCGGGTCAGGTAATTCGTGAGTTCGCCGCCCTCACTGGGGGTCAGCGGCCGGGTCTGCGCGCCCACGTCACCGCCGTAAAACCAGAGGCTCACCGCGGCGTTCTCACCGCTAAAGCGCCCGCCCAGGGCGATCAAAAAGTCCTGGATCATCTGCCGGTGACGAAGGCCGGTGTCGGTGGCCCGCGCCGCGTTGGCGCTGAGCGCCTGCGCGCCGCTCGCGTCGTAGAGCGCGCCCACCGAGACGGGCAGCCGCCCGTCGAAGCTGGCGGTGTTCTGAATGAGCACGCTCAACGCGAGCTCCTTTGAGCCCTCGCGCCCCAGGCTCCACTCCTGACGCACACTGCCGGGAGCAAAGCTCACGCGGGTCGCCGCGGCGCAATACCGTTCGCCATCACCCACCTCAGCGGCGGTGCAAAGCAGCCCCTCCGGGCACTCCTGCGAGCTCTCACACCCCGGACCTGAGCGGGCCAGATAGGCCGCATCCAGGCTCAGCTGCCCGGCGCGAAGGGTCTCATTGGGCCAGATCATCTGCCCGTCGATGAGATCCCCGGCGGCGACTGCGGGCCCCTCCTGACTGAAGATCACAAAGGGGAAACGCGCCTTCCTGCTCCCTTCACAGCTCAGGGGCTGCGGGGGCAGAAGTCGCAGCGCGCTCGGGCTCAACGCCAGCCCGGGCTCGCGCGCCACATCGGGCTCCGCGCTGGCATCGTCACGGAGCCCGGCGTCATCCTGCGGCGCGGGGGCACCGTCATCATCGCCGCAGCCGGCGATCACCAGGGCCGCCCCCAGCCCCAGCGCGCAACGTATCCATCGGTCGAACGAGCGAGTCATGGCCGCACCTTAACGCAGGCGTTGAAAAACCTCCCCGGGGGCGACGTATGAGGCCGCCTCACAACCTGAGGAAGATGATCACAATCAGAAGAATCGTGGCGAAGAGGGCCACAAAGATCCACATCGAGAGGCGCGACTGCGGCGCGGCCTCCAGGCTCTCTAAGAGCGCCATATTGCGCTGAAAGCGCCGACGCGAGTAGTCCAGCCGCGGGAAGGTGTAATAGAGCGCGTCGGCGTCTTCATCGACGGTGACCTCGATATAACCTTCGGCCCCGAAGTCATTGAGCAAGCTCTGAACTTTGGCCGAGGGAAGATCGGTGCGGCTGGTCAGATATCCCAGCTCTACGCGCGGATCACGCGCGGCCGAGGCGATGCGCAGAAGCTCGTGCTGCTCGCGGACCTTTTTGACCCAGTCGGTGTCCTGCTTGAGGCTGGCGACCGCTCGCATAAACGCCGGCGCCTTCTCCAGATGGGCCTGCTCCTCGATGTCCAGCGGCCCGGGCAGAAAGCGCTCCGGGCGGGCGATCTCGTAGGCGGCGAGTTTGTCGAGCTGAACGCGCTCGACCCCGTCGAGCTCTTCGATGCCTTCGAGCACCCGGGCGATGCTGTCGACGTCCATCGGGAAATAGGTCGTCACGCCCAGCACGGTCACCGGAGCCTCGTCGCGCCTGGCGAGCTCGGCGGCGACCTCCGAGATCAGCTGAATGCCTTCGGGTACCGAGCGCAAGCGTTGACTGTCAGCCATAAACGAGATCCATCGGGGGAAATCCATATGCCGCCGCCCGCAAAGGGCGGGGGCCAGAGGCGGCGCAATCTAACGATCTCTTATCGAGTCGACAACCACCGTTGTCCTCCGGCACTTCAAGCCCGAAGTCGGGCGGATCATACGCCAGCGCTCCGGCCCTGTCATCCAACCCGAAGGGGGGGAGCCCGCACGCCCCCGCCCACTGCATCTTGCCCGCGCCCCGGCGCTCTGCCGACGCCGGGGTGAGGCCGAGGCATGCCCCGGCTTGGTGATTCACGTAGCCGGAATGAGCGGGTATAGTCACACGTCTTTTAGCGCGGCGTTGACGTTGCGCATTGCAGCATGCGCCTAAACGCCCCATCAAATTCCCAAGAGTTTTCATGAGCTTACGCATCGTCATCGCAGAAGACAGCGCGATCTTCGCCGAGGTCCTGGTCGACGTGCTCCGCGCCGAGCCGGGCATCGAGATTGTGGCCATGACCGATAACGGCGTCGATGTGGTCAACCTCTGCGAGGAGCATCGCCCCGACCTGGTGCTGATGGACATCCATATGCCGCGCCAGGATGGGCTTGCGGCCACCGAGGCGATCATGGCGCGCTGCCCGACGCCGATCCTGGTGGTGACCGCGGATCCCCACCGCGGCGGGGTCGACCTCTCGTTTAAGGCGCTCTCGGCCGGGGCGCTCGACCTGATGCCCAAGCCGCAGCGTCTGCCCTTCCCGGAGGTGGAGCGCGAGGCCCTTCTGCGCAAGATTCGGCTGCTCTCCCAGATTCCGGTGGTGCGCCATGTGCGTGGACGAAAGCGCCAGCGTGTCGAGGGGCCTCGGCGCGTCGACCCGGGCAGCGACGCCCCCGCAGCCAACCGTCCGGTCGCGGTGGTCGGGGTGGTCGCCTCGACCGGGGGCCCCAAGGCGCTGGCCCGCATTGTGGGCCAACTTCCTGCCGACTTCCCGGCAGCCGTTGTGGTCGTACAGCACATCACCCACGGCTTCTCCACCCACCTGGCCCACTGGCTCGACAACCACAGCCCGCTCAAAGTCGTCGAAGCCTATGATGGCACCGAGCTCAAACGCGGCCACCTCTACATCGCGCCCACCGAGCGCCACATGATGCTGGAGCCCGAGCTCAAACTCAGCGTCACCGAAGGCCCCCCGGTCGGCGGCCACTGCCCCAGCGGCAATCGCCTGCTCACGAGCCTGGCGCGCCACGCCGCCCCCCGGGCCATCGGTGTGATCTTAAGCGGCATGGGCGATGACGGCACCGTCGGCCTCACCGCCCTGCACCACACCGGCTGCACCACGCTGGCCCAGGATGAGGCCAGCTCGGTGGTCTACGGGATGCCCCGCTCGGCCATCGCCCACGGGGTGGTCGATAAAGTAGTGGAGCTCGATCAGATCGCCGAGGCGCTCATCCGCGAGGTCGACGCCATCGAAGATCGGGAGTCGCGATGAACCAGGGCCGCTTTCAACGGCGCCAGGTCATCACCCAGGCCTGCGAGCTCTTCGAGCGCTGGACCGGCTTCGCCCTGCGCGGAGCTGCGCCCACCCGCATCGCCGAGACCTTCGCGCGCCGGGCCGAGGCGCTCGGCTACGACGACCCCCTCACCTATGTGGAGGCCCTCCAGGATCTCTCCTCGACGGCCGCCGAGCCCCAGCGCCTGGTGAACCTGATTACCAACGGGCTCACCGCCTTCTGGCGCGATGAGCCGCAGCTGCTGGCCCTGCGCTCGATACTGCGCAACCTCGGCGCCTCCGCCACCCTGGAGCGCCCCCTGCAGATCTGGTGCGCCGGCGTCTCCACCGGCGAAGAGGCCTACACCGTCGCCATGATCGCCAGCGAAGAGAACATCCCGGCCGACGTCCTGGGCACCGACGTCAACACCGAGTTCTTAAGCGTGGCCCGCCGTGGACACTACGGCACCTGGAGCCTGCGGCGTCTCGATGAGACGCGCCGCGACACTTTCCTGCGACCGATCGATGAGCACACCTATGCCATCGCTCATCCCGACCTGGAGAGGGTGCGCTTTGACCATCACAACCTCTTGCACACCGCGCCGCGCTCGCGCCGCGCCGACATGCGCTGGGACGTGATCTTATGCCGCAACGTCCTGATCTATTTCACCCCGCGGGCCTCCGCCACCGTGGTCGGACATCTGGCCGACGCGCTGGCCTTCGACGGCTATCTGATGCTCGGCTCCTCCGAACAGATCCACGTGGAGCAGCTCAACACCGAAGGCCCTCGCCTGCGCGCGACTCGCCACGGCGAAGGTTTTTTGTACCGCCGTTACGAGACCAAACCCGGTCAGACCATCGAGCCGGGCGCCTGGACGCTCAGCGAGAGCGCCCTCGACGAGCTTCTCGAGCCCCCCGCCCCCGAGTACAGCGGGCTCGATGAGACCACCAGCGACGTCGGCCTCAACGACACCGTCGTCGATCTTCTTGAGACCGCCGGCGAACATATGCGCCATGGCGAGCTTCGCCTGGCGATGGCCTGCCTGGAGGCCGCCACCAGCTACGATCCTTTTGTGGTCGAGGGCCACTGCCTGCTCGGTCAGGTGCTCGATCAGCTCGACGCCGGCCACTCCGCCCTCAAAGCCTACCAGAAGGCCCTCTTTCTGGAGCCTTTTCACTGGGTGGCCGCCTGGGGCGCGGCGCGCATCTACGAGAACTTCGGCGAAGACGACGCCGCGCGCCGCGCCTGGCGCCAGACGCTGGAGGGCCTGGCCGCAAAACCCGATCCGCTGCGCCACTCCCGGGTCATCCCGCGGCTGACCGGCCCCCTCGACGACGCCCGGCAGCATGCCCATCAAGAGGCACATCGCGCCCTCTCGGTGGTCAGCGTGTTGTAACTTTTCTCGCCAATGATGGAATGACTTCGCCCCCTGAGCAGTTATTTAATTACCTCGGCAACGAGGTCGGAGCTTGCGCCGCCTGTCCGCGATCTCAGGCGATGCGGCTCTAACGCATGGCACCTCCTTTCGGCCAACAGCGCCCTGTCGGGATGACAGGGCGCTGTTGGCTTTTCTTGCCTCGCCATACCAGCACATGCCCGAGCAAGACCCGCCTCCCTTTGACAAGCTCCGGCGCGAAAGGCAGAGAAGGCCCGGGGCGCGCGCTGCGCTCGCCACTCACCTCTCCTCACTTTTTGACCCGCGGAGGCTCCATGTCGGACGCCCTTTCCCCGATCTTCTCCACGCTGCTCCAAGGCACGCCCCCGACGCTCTCGCCCGAAGAGCTCACGACGCTGCTGGAGAGCCCCCAGGATGGCCCGGTGCTCGCCGCGCTCCTACTGACCCACACGCCTCTTCGCGACGCCTGCGGCAAAGCCCTGAACGCCCTCGACGCCAACCGTCCCGACACCCCGGCGTGGATCTGGGCGCTGTATGCCTCCATCGAAGATCCCACCCACGAAGACGCCATCGACGCCGCCCTGGCCGATGAGAACCTCGCCCCGGCCGTCGCCCGCGCGCTCTTTCTGGCCGGCGCCGACTGGTACCACGACGCGCTTGTCGAGCTCCTCGACGAGAGCGACACCGGCCTGGCCGCAGCCGCCCTGCTCGCCGCCGTCGACCCCGAGGAGCTCCTTGAAGCCCTCGAAGAGCTCGCCAGCCCCGAGGAGCTCATCACCGTGGCCCGCGCCTCGGCGCTGGCCCACGCCCCGGAGCTCTTCGACGCCATCGTCGAGTGGCGCCAGGAGCTCCATGACGAGCTCAGCCTGGAGCACCGCGCCGCCATCGACGGCGCGCTCGCTGCGCTCGCGCCTCATCGCTTCGCTCGCCAGCTGATGCTCGGCGAGCTGGAGCGCACCTGGCTGGGCGACGATCGCGCCGTGGCCGACTTCCTGAGCTGCTATGGCCTGACCTCCTGGGTCCACACCCTGGCGGTGATGCGCACGGTGCGCGACCGCGACGGCTTCGACATGGCCGCAGCCCTGGCTACCAGCGCCGCCCTTCTGGCCTGGGAGAGCGAAGAGCTCGAAGACGACGAACTTCTCCTCGACGCCCCCGCCCTCATCGACCGCTACCCCGCTGAGCTCGCCTTTCAACTCGCGCTGGGCGAAGACGACAACCTCCCCGAGCTCCTCGTCGAAGTCGGCCAGCATGAGTCGTTGCTCGACCGCGGCCTGGCTTCTCCCGGTATCAGCGGGCTGCCGCTGAGCGCGGCGGTCGACGATCGCTTAAGCCCCGAGCATATCGCCCGCGGCCTGGAGCGCTTCGCCCCCGACCGCGCCGCCTCCATCGAAGAGCGCGTCGCCCTTGTGCACACGCTCATCGAGATCCGCCAGGCCACCGAGCTCGACGAATTGGAAGCGACGACCGCCCGGGAGCTTATCGCGCCCTTCGCCGCGCACCCGGACGACGCGGTGCGCCAGCTCATCGCCAGCTTCAACGACCCGGCCGCCTTCGCCTCGGCCGACGACTGGGGCTGCCGCGGGCTGGCGCACCTGCTCCAGCAGTTCGCCCCCGGCGATGATGAGGCCCACCTCCGCGCCCTGGCCCACGCCTGGTTCACCGGCCCCATCGCCCGCGCCACCATCGCCCGCGACGCCTTCGCCGGCGCCCTCTTCAACGCCACCGGCTTCGCCCGCCCCGACTCCATGATCTGAGGCGAACGGCGCTACCCACATCCGCAAGACACAAAAAAACGGCCCCGAACCCGGGGCCGTTTTTTTATGCTCGAAGAAGCGATCAACGCATCACTGCGCCCCGGCGCTCCCGGGCTTGGAGTTCACCTGGAAGTGACGGTAGGAGACCGACACGTAGTTGATCGGTGCGTCTTCCGGATCGTCATCGCTGGGACGGAAGTCCCCGAAGAACGCGATCGAGTTGGTCGACGCAAAGTAGTCAAACCCGTTGATCCGGCTGCGCGGCACCCACTGCCCGTCCTTAAAGACGCGCAGCGAGCTTGAGAGCGGCACATCCGAGAGCACGTAGTTCGCCGCCCGACCGGTCGCCGCGATGATGATGTCGTTGATCGTCTCCTCAATATTCGGCGACCCCAGCGAGTAATAATTGCCGCCGGTGGCCGTCGCCACCTGACGGTAAGCCTCACCATCGTTGGTCACGATCGAGAAGATCGTGGTGCGCCCGTTAAAGTATCCGATGAAGTCACTCATCAACGCCTGGCCCTGTGGCGAGCTCAAGGAGGTGTTCTGGAAGGTCTGCGCCTCCTCATCGCTCATCATCACGGTCACCACCTCGGCGTTGGGCCGAATACGCTCCTCGGCCGGCGCCAGGTTGCTGCTCATAAACTCCAGCCCGCTGCGCGCGTTTTGAATGCCGTACTCCGCGCCACCGGCGCTGGTGCCGCACCCCTGACAGTCCACAACCCACTCCTCGATCTCGTCGAGAAAGCTGGACTGATCGCGGTGCCAGGCCGGCGGGCTACGCAGCTTGCCCTCCCCACCCTCCCACATATTGGTCACACCCAGGCGGTAATCGAGCGGCGTATTGCGCAACTCCGCAAAGAAGCCCTCGGCCACCTCACGCACGTCTTCAAAATGTGGATCCATGGATCCCGACTGGTCGAGCACCCACAGAAACTCAACCTGGGGGATCTCATCGGCCGGCGGAAAACGCGTGCAGCGCAGCACGTCGTTGGCCGTCGCCGTGGCCAGCGCGGTGGTATTGGTCAGATCATCCATGCGGAACTTCGTCTTATCCTGAAGCTCGTACTTGTCGGCCGGCGCCAGCGCCACCAGCGTGATGAGCTGACCGTCGCGAAGCACCGTCGTCAGGTAGACGCGGTAGTCGGTGTAGGTGTTGCCGCTGGTGGCCGGAAGCCCGCTGATGTCCGCGCTGCCAAAGGGTGCCGCGGCCACCAGCAACGCGTCGCGCATCGCCCGTGCCGAGCGCAGCTGCGGCGAACGGATCAGATAACGGCTCACCGCCGCGGTGTGGTAATCGTGGGTATTAAACTCACCACCGATCACCTCCTGCACGAGCGTCCCCACCCCGCTAATGAGCTGACGTTTGGACTGCACCGCCTGCACCGCCGAGCTGACGCCATCGGGGGCCTGCGCGAGCACAAAGCCCGCGATCTCATTGGCCGGGTCGTCGTAGACCGCCGCCGCGTGGCGGTTCTCCACACTCGCCCCGGCGATCGTCAGGTTGGTGTAGTTCGAGTAAGCCGGCGGAAGCCCCAGCCCCCAGTTCCCCACCCCGTTCACAAAGAACTCGGTTGGCTCACTGGCCGGCTCGTCACACGCGCTGATCACCCAGAGGTCGCCATCGGAGCAGGCCGTCGGATCGGGATAGTACTGCGGCGGGAACGAGCAGGCGTTCAGCGGATCGAGCTCCAGAAGCTCCTCCTCATCGTCGTTGACCCCGTCGCTGTCACTGTCTGCCGAACACGGATCGGTTCCCAGCTGCAGCTCCTCCAGGTCGCTGAGCGTGTCGCCGTCGCTGTCGTGGTCGAACTCGTCGGTGCAGAGCTCCCGCTCCTCGCAATCGGAGAGCCCGTCCTGGTCGGCATCGCGCTCCCAGCCCTCCCCTTGAGGATCGCAGTAGCCGACCTCGTCGGCGTCTGGCTCTACATCCGGGGCAACGTCAGGCTCTTCCACGTCCGAATCGTCGCCGTCGGGCTCGTCCGTATCCACATCGCCCGCATCCCCGGTGTCGGGAAGCTCCACATCGCTGTCGGGAAGTTGGCCTTCGCCGTCCGGATCGGAGCAGGCCGGCGAGAGCGCGACAAGCGCCAGCGCAAACGTCAGATACGTCAACCGCTTTGAGATCGTGATCATAGAACTTCCGCGTGCTGGAGGGCTGCGAAGAGGAGTGCAGCAGGAGGGAGAATGCAGGAGGGAGCCCGTTACAGGCCAGAAGAGTGCTACCAGAAACCTTCAATCTTTTCAAAAGGATCGAGGGCTCTGAAGGCGCCGCGCAGGGAGCGGCATTCCGGCGTGGGAAGCCGGCCGGAAGACTTAGAGAGGAAAGTTCACCGAGGGCTCCGGTGTAAACGCCGCGCGCGCCGGCGCTTCGATCGGACTCAAGCGCACCACCACGTCCGAGGGGTAGCGACCAAAAAAGACCAGCGGCCACATCGTCCCCAGCGTGCACACACACGTCACCCAGCTCTCGGAGTTGGCCGACGCCTCAAGCTCCACCACCCGCGGGTGATACCCTTCCATCGAAAGTTGATAGGTCCGTGTGCTGAACACCCAGGGCAGATCGCGAATCTGGACCGGCGTCTGACCGGCATAGCGCTCCCCATCAAGAATCAGCGTGGCACCGGCCGGCTGCGACTCCACAAGCGTCGTCGACGCGCACGCGCTGGTCATCATCACCAACGCCATAAGCCCAGTCTGTAGTACCCGCTTCGGCATACCAGCCCTCATCGACAATCAGGTTCATCGCGGGCGCGCCGAGCCTCCAGCCGCCCTCAAACGCCGGCATCGTGGCATGATTCGACGCCCGCTTCAACTTCCTCCCTCCGCGCCACCCGCCGCTGGGATCCCGAGCATCTTTGCAGTACGCTCACCGCGTCTGCTGCCTATATTCGGCCTGAGCTGGACGGCCGCCGCTCCTGGCGCCGCCCCAACGACGTAACGACGAGGTCACCATGAGCCAAAACGACGACTACTCCGAAGCGTTCCTCGAAGAGATGCGCCTTGCGCTGGAGGCCCAGCGCCAGGATCTGGTGCGCAGCAACAACCTCACCCGCAACGAGCTGCGCGATAACGACCGCGAACCCCGCGACTCCATCGACGAGTCCACCGACGAGCAGGGCAACGCCACCGAGCTGCGCCTTCAGGACCGCGAGCGCAACCTCCTCAACAAGGTCAACGACGCCATCTACCGCCTCGACACCGGCGAGTATGGCTACTGCGATGAGTGCGGCGAGCCCATCGGCAAACCTCGCCTTCGGGCCAGACCGATGGCCGAGCTCTGCATCGAATGCAAAGAAGACCAGGAGCGCGAAGAGCGCCGCCAGCACGCCGCACGCCCCGGTATGTTCTCGGCCATCGAATAGGGCTGCCTGACCGGACGCCTCAACGAAAAAAGCCACCTCTCGCAACACGAGAGGTGGCTTTTTTGATGACCGGGGCGCCGCGCCTCAGGCGCCGGCGCGCTCGGCCGCCTTCGACCACCGCCCTTCATAGAAGCGGTTGTTGGCCCGAAACCCGAAGTTCTCGTACATGCGAATCGCCGGGGCGTTCTCCACCTGCACGTTCAGCGCCACCAGAGAGACCCGCTCAAAGAGCTCCTCCAGCAGCCGCGCGGTGCACGCCGTTGCCAGGCCCTGCCCCCGGCGCCCGGAGTGCGTCACCAGGTTGCCGATCACCGCGATATCATGCGCCTCGCTGACGACATGCACCCCGGCGATGCTCACCAGATCCCCCTCCTCATCGCGGATCCCGAAATAGAGCCCGGTCTCCAGCTGGTAGGGCTCAAAGAAGTTGTCGGGATAATGCTCATAGAGCGCCATGATCTGGGCCGTGTCGCGATGTCCAAGCCGCTCCACCCGTTCATCGCGCCCCCCCGGCTCAAAATGCTCCCGCTCAAGCCCCATGCGAATCATGGCCTCGGCCTGCCCCACCTCGAAGATCGAGGTCAGATCGGCCATCTGCGTCTCGAGCACATGAAAATGAAAGCGCTCCGGCACCACCTCGTAGCAGGCACTGAGAAAGTCCGGCAGATCTTCGCCACGCCCGCTGGTAAAGACCACCGGAAGACTCAGCCCACGGTAGACCAGCATCAAGTTAGCGATTTCGCCCCGCTCATCGCGTGAGCCGTACCAGCGACAGAACTGAAAATAGGAAGGATCGAGATTTCCCAGCAGGTAGGCATTTGCCAGTCGATCCTGAACCAGAAACTCTCGCAGCTCGTCGCGCTCAGTCAGCTCTTCGACAGCCATGGGGGGCACCTCGGTTGCACGCCCGCCCCGCCGCGCTCCATCGGGGAGCGGGCCGGGGTTGCGGGCGAAAAAAATCGCGGCGCGTGTCGCCTCTCAAGGCGCTCGCCGCGTCCGTGGTCGCACGCACACCGTCAGCCACAAAGGCGGGTGATTGTCGACGACCAGACTCAAGTTTACGTGGGGCGCCCGACGACGACAACTCGCCGCGAGCGCTTCAGTGGGGAGCTTTCCCCCGGGTAAACATAAGCGCCGCGGCGTTGCATTCCCGCGCGCCTTGCCAATCCTCAGGTCAGAGGTCATAACACCAACGGAACAAATTTGCAGCCCCTAAGTTCTCTGGATGTGATGACAATGACTCAGGACTGGCTCCAACATCTCAACCCCGATCAGCGCCAGGCCGTCACCCACCCGGCCGGCCCCCTCCTGGTGCTCGCCGGCGCCGGCAGCGGTAAGACACGCGTGCTCACCCACCGCATCGCTTTTTTGATCGCCGAGCAGGGGGTCGCGCCGCATCAGATCGTGGCGATGACCTTCACCAATAAGGCCGCTCAGGAGATGCGCGAGCGCGTCGACCAGCTCCTCGACGGTCAGGGTCAGGCAGGCCAGGTCACCATCAGCACCTTCCACAGCCTGGGCGCGCGCATCCTGCGTCGCCACGCGCCGGCCGCCGGCCTGGAGTGGAACTTCTCGATCTACGACGACGCCGACCAGCGCCGCCTGATCACGCGCATCCTCGATGAGGCCGGCGATGAGCGCGCACGCGCCGACGTGCGCCGCCTGCAGAGCTATATCGACGCCTGCAAAAACCGCGGCTGGACGCCCACCCAGGCCCACGAAAACGCCCACGACGCCCGCGCCGAGGCCGACGCCGAGCTTTATGCCAACTACCAGCGCGCCCTCCAACAGGCCGGCGCCGTCGATTTTGGCGACCTCATCCTGGGCGTGCTCGTGCTCTTTCGCGAACATCCCGAGCTCGCCAGGCAGTACAGCAGACGCTGGCAGCACGTGCTCGTCGACGAGTTTCAGGACACCAACCCCGCCCAGTATGAGCTGCTCGACCACCTGACCGTCGCGCATAACAACCTGACGGTGGTCGGCGACGACGACCAGGCCATCTACCGCTGGCGCGGCGCCACCGTGGCCAACATCTTAGGTTTTGAAGACGCCAACGAAAAAGCGGCGCGCGTCAAGCTGGAGCAGAACTACCGCTCCACCTCCGTGATCCTGGAGGCCGCCAACGACGTCATCGCCCGCAACGATCGCCGCCACGCCAAAAAACTCTGGACCGAGCGCCAGGGCGGCGAGCCGATCGTGGCGTTCACCGGCGCCGACGATCGGGAGGAGGCGGCCTATGTGGCCGAGACGATCTTCGACATGGCCCGCCAGGGCGGCGACTTCGACGATGTGGCGATCTTCTACCGCACCAACGCCCAGGGTCGCCTCTTCGAGGAGCAGCTTCGGCAGTGGGGCATCCCCTACCGCATCATCGGGGGCTTAAGTTTTTACGCCCGCGAAGAGATCAAAGATCTGCTGGCGTACCTGCGCTGCGCGCTTAATCCCCGCGACGACGTGGCCACCGCGCGCGTGATCAACACCCCGCGCCGCGGCGTCGGAAAGACCACCCTTGAGAAGTTAGCCGCGGCCACCTCGGTGCCCGGCGTCGAGAGCCTGCAGGGCGCGCTGCTGCTCGCGCTCGAAGATCGCCCCGCCCAGAACGACCTTTTTGCCGCGCGCCGCCCCCGGCCTTCCAACCCCACCGAGCGCCTGCTCATTGAGACCGTCGAAGAGCTCAGCGGCGTCTCTCGCCGGGGCATTGAGGACTTCTGGACGATCCTGGAGGCGACCCGCGACGATCTTCTGCATTACGACGAGCTCACCCCGGTGCTGGAGCGCCTCATTGAGCGCATCTCCTACTTCGAGCACCTGGAGCGCACCGACTCCGAGAGCGCCGAAGATCGCACCCGCAACGTCGGCGAGCTCTTGAGCGCGATTGAGGAGTTCGAGCAGGATCCGAACAGCGACGCGCTCATCGCCTCGGTGCAGGAGGCGATGCCCGACGACCTCGACGACCTCCTGACCACCGCCCCGGCCTCCCTACGGCTGCGCGCGTTTCTGGACCGCTCCGCCCTGGTGCAGTCCACCGACGGCGACAACGGCCCCGGCCAGGCGGTGACCATGATGACCATCCACGGTTCCAAGGGCCTGGAGTTCCCCACGGTCTTTGTCGCCGGCCTCGAAGAAGAGACCTTCCCCAGCCTGCGCGACCCCGGCGACTCCGAGGAGCTCGCCGAGGAGCGCCGCCTGGCCTATGTGGCCATCACCCGCGCCGAAGATCGCCTCTACATGACCAACGCGCGCCGCCGGCGCGTCTACGGGCAGTTCAAAGACACCGAGCCCAGCCGATTCTTGCTCGACATCGATCCGAGCCGGCTGATCATCGATCCGCGCAGCGCCGCAAAAGAGCTCGATTACGCGCGCGACCGCCGAAAACGTCTGGGCGCGCCCCACGGCGAGTTTCCCGAGCCGCAGGTCCCCTCCCAGGGTGCGGCGGCCTACGACTTCAACCAGGCCCCGGCCTCCGACGATCACCTCGCCCAGGACACCCCGGACTGGGAGTCGAACTTCTCGCAGAGCCCGCAGGAGTGGGACGTCACCCACACCCCGGCAGGCGACGACAAGCTCGTCGGCGTCACCGTCAGCCACACCCGCTTTGGCATCGGCGAGGTCGTAAGCGTCTCCGGCTCCGGCGACAAGGCGCGCCTGACGGTCGACTTTCCCGCCGTGGGCCAGCAAACCGTGATCCGCAAGTTCTTGAAAGTGCTGGGATAACCGCCCTCACGAACCGACCCACGGTCAACTTTGCGACCGACCCACGGTCACCTTTGCGACCGACCCACGGTCAACTTTGCGACCGACCCACGGTCACCTTTCTAATCGACCCACGGTCACCTTTGCGACCGACCCACGGTCACCTTTGCGACCGACCCACGGTCACCTTTGCGACCGACCCACGGTCACCTTTCTAATCGACCCACGGTCAACTTTGCGACCGACCCACGGTCACCGATCGATGAGGACTGACGTCATAAAAAACGCCCACCCGGAGCTCCGGGTGGGCGTTTTCTATACCTTCAAAAGCCGCGTCACAGAGGCGACCTTCGCACTTCGTACCGCGTCACAGAGGCGACCTGCGCACTTCGTACCGCGGCACAGAGGCGACCTTCGCACTTCGTACCGCGTCACAGAGGCGACCTTCGTACTCCCTACCGCCTCACACACACGACCCAACCCGGCGACCTCGCGCAACCAACATCGCCGAGCCCGGAGGCCTTAGCCTTCCTGAATCGCCGAGATCAGCGCCTGGGTGTAGGCCTTGGTGTTGGCCGTGCCGCCCAGATCGCCGGTGCGCGTCGAGGGGCTGGCCAGCGCCTTGGTGATCGCCTTCTCCAGCAACTTCCCTTCCGAGACGTAGCCCAGGTGGCCGAGCATCATGCCCGCCGAGCGCATCAGCGCGGTCGGGTTGGCGATGCCCTGCCCGGCGATATCCGGCGCGGTGCCGTGCACGGCTTCAAACATCGCCGCGCCCTCACCGATATTGGCGCCCGGGGTCAGTCCCAGCCCGCCGATCAGGCCGGCGGCCAGGTCCGAGAGGATGTCGCCAAAGAGGTTCTCGGTGACGATCACATCGAAACGCTCCGGACGAATCACCATCTGCATGCAGCAGTTGTCGACGATCATGTCTTCAAACTCGATGTCGTCGTACTCACGCGCAATCGTCTGACCGACCTCCAGCAGAAGCCCGTTGGACTCCTTGAGGATGTTGGCCTTGTGCACCAGCGTGACCTTCGAGCGGCCCTCGCGACGCGCATATTCAAACGCGTAGCGCACGATGCGCTCACAGGCCCAGCGCGTGATCAGGATGATCGTCTCGGCCGCCGCGCGGTTCGGCGGAATCACGTGCTCGATGCCCGCATAGGCACCCTCGGTGTTCTCACGCACGATCACCATATCCACGTTGGTGTCGGAGAAGCGCGTGGTCATCGCCGGCGAGATCTTGGCCGGACGCACGTTGGCGTACATGTCGAAGTGCTTGCGGATCGCCACGTTGATGCTGCGGAAACCGGTGCCGATCGGCGTCTCCAGCGGCCCTTTCAACACGCACTGGTTGCGGGCAATACTCAGGAGCGTCTCTTCGGGGAGCGGAGTGCCCAGATCCTTGTAGGCCCCGGAGCCGGCGCGCACCTCTTCCCACTCCAGATCGACCCCGAGGGCCTCGATCACCGAGACCGTCGCATCGACGATCTCCGGTCCAATCCCGTCACCGCGAATCAGGGACACTTTACGGCTCATGACAACTCCCTTGACGTGATCGCCGCGTTCTCTACGCGGCGTCATTGACCTTATTCGATAGCTTCATCGCGCGCGCCTGATGCGTCACAGCGCCTTTTTAAGGGGCGCGCGGCGGCGACACCATAGAAGAGCCCTGCCATCGGGGTCAATAGCCCCGAAAAAGCGCGCCCCGCGCGAACTTACCCCGGGCTCCCACACCCTCGCTCCTGCGGCATCCGAGCCGACCATGCGGCACGGAGTTTTTGGTGATGTGCGTCTCGGAATTACATTCATAGTATGAATAGTGATCTCGGCTCAATTCGGGGGGGGACCGGTTCGCGGTGCGCCCCGTGCGCCGACTTCTCACGCCGCAAAGGAGGTCCACCATGGCATGGTCCTGGGCACCCCGATGGCTGGTGATGCTGAGCCTGGTAGCGCTGGCCATCACCGCGTTCTCCGCACACGCACGCGCCGCCGAGCCGGCGAAACCCGATAAAACATCTGAGGCGCAGATCCAGCTGGTTGAAGACCGCGTCATCGAAGAACGTGAAAGCCAGACCCAGCCCAACGAAGGCACGCAACAGAGCGAACAAAAGACGATCATCACCGAGCCCGAGTCACCCAACTACATGGGCGTACTCGCCAGAAACGCCTTTCTGGGCGGCGTCACCGGCGGTCTGGTCGGCACCGGCGTCTACCTGCTCTCGGGCCGGGAATACTCCCCCTGGACCATCGCCTACTTCGCCGGCGGCGGCATCCTCGTCGGCACCGCAGCAGGTGCCGTCGAACTCATCGTACGCGAGGAGCGCAACGCCGACGCCCTGGCCGCCCGCCGCTACATGCTGGAGCGCGAACTTCCCAAAACGGTGCGCGTGCCCCTCTTACGCATCCAATTCTGAGACGCGCCAGGCACACGCCTGACCACGATCTTCTCGCCGGGCCGGGTCGCGCTCGCGCCACATCTCGGGCCCCGCCCCGTGCCGACCCGCCCGGCGCGTCGCCCTTGCTGACGTTGGAGGTACCCATGGCAACAACTTCTCTGGTTCGACTGCTCATCTCGCTGGTCCTGCTGCTCACCCTCGCGCTCACCTCGATCTGGACCTGGGCGCTACCCTCCTGATGGGGCGCCTCTCAACCTGGCGGCCGCAGCGATGGTTGTTTTGAGCCTCACATCGGGTTAGATCCGCGCGAAGATACGCCAACGCGCCCCCTCCCCGGGGCACTCACTGCGCCTGATCCCCCGAGCCCTTCGATGACCAAGCTTCCCATTGACGCCATCGCCCAACTCATTGAGACCGCCCAGCAGGAGCACGCGCTCAGCGACCGCGCCCTGGTCGCCGCCATCCAGCTCTTCTCGCGCACCGGCGATCTTCCGGCCGCCGCGAAAGAAGAAGAGAAGGTGGCCCGCGCCGTGCTCGCGGCCTCCTGGCTGCTCTTTGTGGCCGCGCCCCGCCGCGCCCCCCGCGCCTTTGTGACCGCGTCGATGCACCTGGAGCTTGTCAGCGCCGATGAGCGCGACTTCGACGCGATCTTTCCAGAACTTCGGGCGCTGCTCGCCGAAGACGCCCCGGCGCTTGATGAGACCTCGGGCGAAGCCTGGCTGAGCGCCTTTAGTAAGGCGGCCGACACCGACATCGACCTCCACGCCGATCTCGACACGCTGCAGTCCCGGGTCGATGCGCCGCTGGCCGTACTCCGAGAGCACCACGAAGCCTTCACCGCCTTTGTCAGCACCCAGATGGACGCCATCGTCGCCGGCTTCGACGAAGGCGTGCGCCGCGGCGAGCTCAGCGCGCTCGACGCCATCGACCTCCCGGAAGGCTTTGATCGCGACGACCCGAACGCCCTTCGCAACCTGGCCGATGAGCGCATGCAGCTTGGCGACGTCCAGTCGGCCGAGGCCCTGCTCTCCCGCTTCGTCGAGCTCAACCCCGAGGACATCGAC
This sequence comes from Lujinxingia vulgaris, assembly GCF_007997005.1. Classification (GTDB taxonomy): domain Bacteria; phylum Myxococcota_A; class Bradymonadia; order Bradymonadales; family Bradymonadaceae; genus Lujinxingia. Next base: position 21,954 of record NZ_VOSL01000052.1, read on the forward strand.
GCGCTCGTCGAGCGAGGCATCGCCCGCGGCGCCCTCGAAGATCTGCGCGGCGCCCAGGACGACTTCGATCGCGCCCTTAAGCTCGACCCGACCTCGGTGGCCGCTCGCATCAACCGCGCGCTCACCCACCACGCGCTCGGCCAGGTCGAAGCCGCCATCGCCGACTACGACGCCGCCCTCGAACAGGTCGACGACGACGCCGACCTCTGGACCAACCGCGCCGTCGCCCGCTTTGCCAGCAACAACTTCTCCGGAGCCATGGCCGACCTCAACCGCGCGCTGGAGCTCAACGACCGCCACCTCATCGCCCTCTTTCAGCGCGGCAACGTGCGCCGGGTGCTAGGCGAGCTGGGCTACGCGCTGCAAGACTACGAGAAGGCCATTCAGATCAAGCCCGACTTCGTCGACGTCTACGCCGCCCGCGGCTACCTCTACCTCCAGCTCGAGGAGCCCCAGAAAGCCGCCGCCGACTTCGGGCTCGCCATCGGTTTTGAGCCCTCCGAGCCGATGCACTACTACAACCGCGCCCACGCCCGCCTGCTCGACCAGGACTTCAAAGGCGCCATCGCCGACTACGACGCCGCCCTGGAGCTCGCCCCCGACGATGTCGAAGCACTGGCCAACCGCGGCGGCGCCCGCATGATCGACGGCGACCTGGAAGGCGCCATTGAGGATTGGGAGCGCGCCATCGAGATCGATCCCTACTACCCCACGCCCTACCTCAAGCGCGCCGCGATGTGGATCGCTGCCGAAGAAAACGAACAGGCCGCAAGCGACCTGGCCGCCGCCCTGGAGTGCGCCCCCGAGAACTGGGAGCACCGAAAGGACGTGCAGGAAACCCTCGACGAGATCCTCGCCGAGCTGGGCTTCGACGCGCCTAACTGAGCCGGGTAAACGCCTCAGTCACAGCTCGCCACCCGCAAAAAAGCCGCCCGAAGGGGCGGCTTTTTTGATCAGCAAAACGCGTCGTACGCAGACGCCATCAGAACTTCGGCTTCATCGCCTGAAACGCCTCTCGCCCATCGCGGGTCGGCGTCTGCGGCAGCTGAGCGATGAGCGCTTCGATGCGCTCAATGCGATCATCGGCGTGAGGGTGGGTGAGCAAAAACTCGGGAAGCTGCGGCCCGTCGCCCTCGAGCTTTCTGAAGAAGGTCACAAAGCCGTGCGGGTCGTAATCCATACGCACCATATAACGCAGCCCCCACTCATCGGCGTCGCGCTCATGATCACGGCTGTACTTGAGCATAAAGCCCTGGGCGGCCACCGCCCCCACCAGCTGACCGAGCAGCCCGGGGTTCTGCCCCAGCGCGAGCTGCGCCAGCGCGTCGATGCCATAGGCCGTCACAAGACGCTGCGCGATATGGCGGCGCGTCACATGCGCCACCTCATGGGAGAGCACCGCCACAAGCTCCGACTCGCTCTCCATCGCCCGCAAGAGCCCGGAGTAGACGTAGATACCGCCGCCCGGGATCGCAAACGCGTTGATCTGCGAGGGGTCGTCGACCACCTTAAACCTGAACGCCAGCCCGCTTGGGCGGTTGGGCACCGCGCGCACCACCTGCTCACCGAGCTGCTGCACATAGCGCTGCACCTCGGCGTCCGGGTGCATCGTAAGCTCCTTCTCCAGCTCATCGGCCATCTGGCGGCCCATGGCCACCTCATCGCTGATCGGTACCAGCGCATCGGCCGCCGCCCGCCCCGGGGTGGTCGCACAACCCAGCGCGTTCACGCCCGACCCCAGCGTGAGCACCATCAACACCATCGTCATCCATCGTCGCATTGCTTCCTCCAGCCTCATCGAAGCCCGCTCCCGGGCCACACAGTCATTTAAAGACGCATCAAGCGCGTATAGATTTAATCAAGCAACGCGCGCCGACAACCTCGAAGGCCACTGGCCGTGGAATGCCGCCGCGTCTACCCTGCGTTTCTTACTCGCAACCCCGAGGTGCGCTTCCTCACACCGAGACGCGCCTCAACGCCCAACTTCGGAGAGAGCTATGTGTCTGATCTGCGTAGAGTTCGCAAAAGAACGCATGACCCCGCTTGAAGCCCGCCGCGCCCTTGGCGAGATGATCGAGGGCATGGAGCCCGAACACGTCGCCGAGGTCGAGGCGATGCTCACCGAGGCCGAAGAGGCTCAGGAAGACGAGGACTAGCCTCACCACACCTTACGGATCTTCATCCGGTGAACCTCCAGTCGCCAAAAAGCGCCGCGAAAGCGGCGCTTTTTTGTCGCACAAGCGTAAGAGCGTTGACGGGTGCAACGTCTTTCCCGTGAGTAGATTCTGTCCCTGCGCTGGTGAGCGTGCCCTCGATTGCAAGCGAACAGACGGACGCCCATCTACTACCGTCAATCGTATTTGACATCTACTATCGCCGCTCGTAAGATATGGGGCGGCACAGGTGACCGCCCCTCGTACCCTGATCTGGAGTTCATCGTGAAAGGCATCCGAATTCGACCCGAGCAACAGGGGCTTCGCACCTCGCTCTTCGACCTCGAAGCCGAGATTATGGAGATCGTCTGGGACGAAGGCTGGGAAGAATTCGCTGTAGCGGACGTCCACCGAATCCTCGAGACCCAGCGCGAGATCGCATACACGACGGTCATGACGACCATAAGCCGACTCTACGACAAAGACCTTTTAACGCGCCGCAAAGAAGGACGACGCTACCTCTACACCGCGATCATGAGCCGTACCGAGTTCATTGAGGCGATGACGCGAGAAGTATTGGAGAGCCTTCCACCGGTTGGACAGAAAGCGGCCATTGCTCTTCTCGTGGAGCGGGTCGCCCAGGCTGACCACGATGAGCTCGACCGCCTCGAAGCCTTGATCCGCAAGCGGAGAAAACACGATGAATGAAGTGTATTTCCCGCTGGCGGCAGTAGCGACGACCTTCTTTGTTGTGATCCCGTTGTTAACGCTCCTCTGCCGTGGAGCGCTGGCCTGGAGCCGTCGACGCACGTCGTCCTGGGCGAATTTTGGCTCCGAGACAACCTTTGGCTGGCTCGTTGCGCCAACTCTTCTGCCGATTTTATGGCTGACCTCGTCTGCATTGCATCAGAGTGAACCGGGCATCGCCGCAGATCCCTGTCTGATGGATCATGTGGCAACGACCTGTGTCGACACGTTTATGCTTCTGGGATTCATGCTGGCAGGCATCGTTTTGACCGTCGGCCTGCGGCTCTGGCGAGAGTGGCCACAAACACCGTTGCACCGCCTCGGTGATGCGCATGAACTGAGCCAACGCATTGGCTTGATCGCCAGAAACGATGCGTATTTGCGCTCGCTTCGCATCGCCGTAGTCGAACACTCCACCGAGCCCATTTTCACGCTCGGGCTCTTGCGGCCCATCGTCGTGATGGATGCGTGCTTTGTCAGAGACGCGGACGCCTCGATGTTGCGGGCCGCGCTCCTGCACGAGTATGCGCACATCACCGGGCTCGATACTCTGCGCAGCTTCATGATCAGGCTGTGTCTGAGCGTTAATCCAGCGGGATCGTTGCTCCAGGCAGACTTCGCTCGTTGGCGCAGCGCTCGAGAGGCGCTCTGCGATACAGAGGCCGTTCATCACGGCGGAGAACCCCTGGCGCTTGCCGAGAGCATCGTCAAGGCCGCCCGATTTCGCTGTGGCGCGCTGCTCCCAAACGCCGCTGCCTTATGCGGTGACAATGCGATCGCGCTTCGACTCCGAGTCACACTTCTACTCGACGGACCGCCTGCACCTGTAAAGACGTTGGGACATATCATCCTCCTGCTTACGGCCCTCGCCATCTTCGGCGTGCCTCATCTGGAGGGCTTCGGCCTGCTCGAACACTTCCACTTCGAAGTGGAGCGCGTGCTCCATCTCCACCAGTGACCTGAGGTTTGAATGCTCGACCTTTCTTTCGCGAAAAAAGTTGCGCGCCTTACTACTATCGCCGGTAGTACTTTACTCTTTTCGTGCGCCACAATCGACGCCGAAACCCAACTCCCTGAGCCCGGCAAATTCGCCCCGGCCGAGCTTACCCGGCCCTACGTACCGACCGGTGAGCCCGTTGATCCGTCTGCGGCCTCCGCGATGACACTTGAGGAGCTGCTCGTCTTCGCCGACAGCGAATCGCCGGCAATCCAAACCGTGTTGGCCCGCATGGGCATCGCTGATGCGCAGGTGAGCGGAGCGAAGATCCTTTTCCCGGACAATCCCGAGTTGAGTTTTGGTGTGGGGCAACGCCGCGCGGCTGGCGCGAGCGCTTTTGAGTTTGAAGCCTCCATTCAGCAGCGCCTCGAAATCGCCGGCGAACCCGGTCTTCGACTTGACGCTGCTCGGGACCAACAGAAGCTGCGAGAAGCCGATGTCCAAGAGGTTCGTTGGAGCGTGCATGTCGAGGTGCACAGACTCTTTGTGGATATTCTGCTTGTTCGCGAGCGACTGGAACAAGCCGAGCGCTTCGTCGAATTTGCCGAGTCCATGCGAGATATCGCCGCGCGCCAGGTCGAAGCGGGAGAGTCATCGCCACTGATCCTGCTCGTGGCCGAAGCGGACCTGGCGCAGACGCGCGAGGCCGTAATCGAAGCCAGACGCTCGCTGGAGGGGCTCACCACTCGCCTTGCCGCCGTGATCGGGTGGCCGCAACTCGAACTCCCCCCTGTTGAGGGCACACTGCCACCGCTCCGTGCCGCACCGAATCCCTCCGACTTACTCACGTTGATGGCCGAGCATCATCCGGAGCTCCGCACACGCGAGCTTGCGGTGCTCGCCGAGCAAAGTCGTCTGGCGCTCGAGCATCGCGAAGCCTGGCCCGAGCCCACGCTCGGACTTTCGTTCGGTCGCGAGGCCGCACTCGGCCCGGAGGCGGGCACCAACCTGTGGCTCATTAACATGAGCCTTCCCCTTCCCTTCTGGCGCAGAAATCAGGAGGGGCGAGCTCTGGCTCAAGCCAGACTTCAGATCGCCGACAGCGAGCGCGCTGCCACCGCAGCGAGATTGCGCGCGGAGCTGACCGAAGCGGCCATCGCAATGAACGCTGCGGCCGAACGCGTCACGCTTTATGAGACCAGCGTGGTTCCTCAACTCGAGGAGAACCTCGCCTTGCTGCAGCGCGCCTTCGAGTTGGGCGAGGTCGACGTGCATCAGGTCTCGCAAACCCGGGAGCGACTCCTTAACGCCACCGGTCAGTACATCGATGCGCGCATCACCTATTACGAAAGCGCCGCGATGCTTGAAGGACTCGTAGGCACAGAAATCTGGACCAACGACACCGAGAATACCCCATGAAAACACACCTACTACCCCTCATAGTATGTGCTCTGGTGATGGGAACGGGATGCGATACGTCCGTCCCCCCGGAGCACCCCGAGGAATCACATAAGTCCCACGCCGACCACGATGAGCACGAGGGTGAGGAGCACAACCATCAAGAACACGGCGCCGGCCATGAAGAGTCGGGCGCTGAAGCCGGTCATCCGGAAGAAAATCACGACGATGCGACCCACGACGAAGCATCGCACGCCGACGAAGAGTCCGTCGTCACACTATCGCCCGAGGCGCTGGAATCGAGCAGCATTGTCATAGGAAATGCAACAGCCGGCGTCGTAACGGGGGCCTTCGAAGTGCCCGCCGAGGTGCAACATAACCCCGACCTGGTGGCCCATATCAGCCCCCTTGTCGAGGGTCAGCTTCTCAGTGTGGACGCCCTTCTGGGCGACCGAGTCGACTCCGGAGACAAACTCGCGCGGCTCAGAAGCGTCGAGCTCGGACAGGCCCGCGCCGAGCTCAGCCGCACAACCTCCATGCGCAACGTCGCTGAGGAGAACCTCGCACGGCAGCGCCAACTTCGCGCCGAGAATATCAACTCCCAGCGCAGTCTTCTGGAAGCGGAGCTGGCCTACGAGCAAGCGGACGCCGAGCGCGACGCCGCGCTCTCTCGTCTCCGTGTCTTTGGTCTGGAAGGCGGCTCGGGACCGGATATGGCGCTGCTCAGCCCCATTGACGGGGTGGTCGTTGAGCGCCACGCCACCCGTGGTGAAAACGTCTCCCCTGACGACACCCTTTTTATCGTCGCGAACCTGTCACGCGTCTGGGTGATCGGGCGTGTCTACGAGCAGAACATCGCAGAAGTTGCCGAAGGCATGAACGCAACCCTCACCCTGAACGCCTATCCCGGACGCACCTGGACGGGAACCGTCGACTTCGTTGGAGCCCGACTCGATGAGGCCACACGCTCGTTGCCGATCCGCGTTGAGATCGACAACCCCAACGGGCTGTTGCGGCCAGGCCTCTTTGGCTCGTTACGGCTGGCGTCAGGGGAACCCAAGGGATCCAGCGTCGTCGTGCCGCTCTCGGCGGTGCAAACGCTCGACAACCGCACGGTGGTTTTTGTCTTTGGTGACGCTGAGGGCGAATTCGAGGCGCGCCCGGTCACGCTCGGCCGAGAAAGCGATGATCAAGCCGAGGTACTTGAGGGGCTCCAGCCAGGCACACCCATCGTGGTAGACGGAGCCTTCATCATCAAATCACAGCTGATGCGTGGCGAACTGGGTCACGGACACGCGCACTGAGGATACCATGGACCGCTTTGTAGCATTCTGTATACGGCATCGTTTCCTGGTCATCTTCGGCGTCTTGCTCGTCGGCGCACTCGGTGTGCGCGCCGCACAGCAGCTTCCGATCGATGCCGTGCCTGACGTCACCAATGTGCAGGTTCAGGTGCTTACCAACGCACCCTCTCTCGGACCTGTCGAAGTTGAGCACTACGTCACGGTCCCCGTGGAGACGGTGATGAGCGGGCTACCGCGGGTGGAGGAAGTACGCAGCCTCTCGCGTTTTGGCCTCTCCGCCGTCACGGTCGTTTTTGAGGAAGGTACCGATATCTACTTCGCCCGGCAGATGGTCTCCGAGCGACTCACTGAGGCTCGTGAGGCGATCCCGGAGGGCTATGGCTCGCCGGAGATGGGGCCGATCTCCACCGGGCTCGGCGAGATCTACCAGTTCGAAGTTCGTGGCGACCCGATGTGCCCTGAGGGAGGCCCTGACACCGAGTCTTGCTACACGCTGATGGAGCTGCGCACGATCCTCGACTGGTACGTCGCCTTTCAGTTGCGGCCGATTCCCGGCGTGGTGGAAGTCAACTCCTTCGGCGGCGAACTCAAGACGTATGAAGTCCAGGTCGATCCGGCGCGCCTCAATGCCCTTGGTCTGGCCCTGGGCGACGTCTTTGAGGCGCTGCAGGCCAATAATGCCAACGCCGGCGGCGGCTACATCGTTCGAGGCGGCGAGCAACGCGTGATCCGCGGTGAGGGCCTCATCACCAGTCTCGACGATGTTGGAAACGTGCGCGTGACAACGCGGCGCGACGGAACCGCCATCTACATCAAAGATATCGCCGAGGTGGCCTTCGCCCCGATGATTCGGCAGGGTGCGGTTACTCGAGACGGGCGCGGAGAGGTCGTCACCGCCTCGGTTATGATGCTCATGGGGGCAAACTCTGGGGAGGTCTCCAACGCGGTGCGCGAGCGTCTCGACGAGCTCGCGCTGGGGCTTCCCCCCGGCGTCACCATCGAGACCTACTACGACCGATCTGTGCTGGTAGACCGCACGATCCGCACCGTGGCCACGAATCTCATCGAAGGCGGCATCCTCGTCATCGTCGTGCTGCTGTTGATGCTGGGTAACCTGCGCGGTGGACTGCTGGTGGCCGCCGTCATCCCCATCTCGCTTCTGGTGACCTTTATCTCCATGCGCTACTTCGGCGTCTCGGGCAACCTGATGAGCCTGGGGGCGCTCGACTTCGGTCTGATCATCGACGGTGCCATCGTCGTCGTCGAGAACGTCTCCCGACGACTCTCCGAGAGCGGCGCAAAAGGCGACGAGGTCAAAGGCGAGGTAAGACGCGCCACCTCCCAGGTGATCCGACCGGTGCTCTTCGGTACGGCCATCATCATGATCGTCTACATCCCGATCCTCACATTGCAGGGGATTGAGGGGAAGATGTTCACCCCGATGGCGATCGCGGTGCTCTCGGCTCTTGCGGCAGCGCTGGTACTGGCCGTCACCTTTGTGCCGGCCGGAGCAAGCTGGCTCTTCCGACGAGGGTTGTCCGAGAAAGAGCCTTTCCTTGCCCGTGTCGCGCGTCGCCTCTACGACCCGGCGCTGCGCTTCGCGCTTCGCTTTCGCGCCTGGGTCATCGCAGGCGCGATCGCCGCGATGGCGCTCGGTGGCATTGTCGCGTCGACGATGGGGGCCGAGTTCATCCCCACCCTCGACGAGGGGGCCATCGCGATGCAGGCCGTTCGCCCCCCCTCCGTATCAATCGAAGAATCTGTGCAGGCCACCGGCCGCATTGAGCGTGCTCTGACTGCGGCCTTCCCCGATGAGATCGAAACGATCATCTCGCGCACCGGCCGCGCCGAGATCGCCACCGACCCCATGGGCGTGGAGATCTCCGATATTTACATCATGCTCGACCCCATCTCGGAGTGGACACGCGTTACATCCAAGACGGAGCTTGTCGCCGCGATCGAGGAAGAGCTTGAGCTACGTGTGCCCGGCCAGAACTACTCCTTCTCGCAGCCCATCGAGCTACGCACCAACGAACTTATCAGCGGCGTGCGCTCAGACATCGCGGTCAATCTCTACGGCCCTGACTTCGAGGAGCTTGAGCGCACCAGCGCCCGCGTCATGGAGGTGATCAACTCCATCGAAGGCGCCGCCGACGTGAACGTCGACCAGGTGGCCGGTCTCCCGGCGCTGCGAATCATCGTCGATCGCCAGGCGGCCGCGCGCTACGGCATCAATGCTGCCGAAGTGCTCGACGCGGTGTCTTCTATTGGCGGGCGTCAGGTGGGCGTGGTCTTTGAGGGGCAGCGGCGCTTTGCTCTGCAAGTTCGCCTCAAAGAGAGCGCTCGCGAGAACCCCGACGCCATCGAACGCATGCTCATCTCGGCCCCCGGCGGCCAACGCATTCCCCTGGGACAGGTCGCCCGGGTGATGCTCGACGAGGGCCCCGCTGTCGTCAGTCGTGAGAGCGCGCAGCGGCGCGTTACCATCCAGGTCAACGTGCGCGGGCGCGATATCGCCAGTTTTGTCAGCGAAGCGCAGGAGCGCCTGCGCGAAGAGGGCAACCTGCCCCCCGGATACTTCGTGACCTGGGGAGGGCAGTTCGAGAACCTCCAGGCCGCCACCTCTCGCCTGGCCCTCGCAGTACCCGCCGCGCTCCTGCTGATCTTCCTCCTCCTCTACACCACGTTTGGCTCCCTTCGCCCGGCGTTGATCATCTATTTGAACATCCCCATGGCGGCGGTCGGCGGGGTCCTCGCACTCTGGATACGCGGGATGCCCTTTTCGATCTCGGCTGCGGTCGGCTTTATCGCCCTCTCGGGCATCGCCGTGCTCAACGGCGTCGTGATGGTCACCTACATCCGCGATTTGCAACGCGAAGGACTCTCGTTGATGGACGCCACTGAGAAAGGTGCGCGACTTCGCCTCCGAGCCGTTCTGATGACCGCACTTACCGATGGTATCGGTTTCTTGCCCATGGCGATCTCTTCTACCGCCGGCGCAGAAGTGCAACGCCCCCTGGCCACAGTCGTGATCGGTGGCCTGGTGACGGCCACCGTGTTGACCCTGCTCGTACTCCCGGCAGTCTACAGTTTCCTCGGCGGCGACGTCCTGGATGAGGATGACGCTACGGACCACGATGACTTGGAGCGCCGAGCCACAAACACACCTCCGGCGTAAGCCTCGGTGATGAACAGGAAGTCCCATGACGGAAAAGTTGCGCCTGAAAATTCCCGTGTTGCTGCCCGAGGTCACCGATGAACGCGATCAATGCCTCACACGCATGGAGACCATGCTCGGCGACCAGGACGGCATCACCGAAGTTCATGTTGTCACCGATACCGCGCCCTCGACGTTGTGTATCCACTACGAGCCCGGCCGAATAAGCCTCCAGCGAGTTCGCGAGCTCGCGGAGGCTGCGGGTGCCCGGTTAACGAAAAAGTACGGGCATTTTCTGGCAAAAGTCTCGGAGACCTCCCATGTGGGGCGAGCGCGCAGCCGTGCTGAAAGACTCCGTAGCATCGAAGGGGTGCTGGAGGCCGAGGTCTCCGGCGCCGGTGGGCTCCGCGTCGAGTATGACCGCGATCGGGTTTCCGAGGAGGCTCTACGAGCGGCCATCGGTGAGCTCGGCCTTCATCTGAGTCACGAGTACGCCGAGCGCCGTCCTGGATCGCGACACGAACGTGCCGAGCACGTAGAGCACGACCACGGCGAAGACGCGCACCCGGAGCAAGAGTCCGAACACGCTCACCGGCACGGAAACTCGCGCGCCGAGCTCGGATTCGCCATCGCCTCGGGTGTCTTTCTTCTCATCGGATGGTTGCTCCCCAAACTCGTGGCTCTTCCTGCGGAATGGATGAACCTTCTTCCGCTCTGGGCGGCCTATGGCTTCGGGGGTTTCTTTACGGCGCGAGAAGCCTTCGAGCATATCCGAAACCGCACGTTTGAGATTGACTTCCTCATGCTCGTCGCTGCCATCGGTGCGGCGATTCTGGGCCAATGGGTTGAGGGTGGGCTGCTGCTCTTTCTGTTCAGCCTGGGCCACTCGCTGGAGCACTTCGCGATGGCCCGGGCCAGGCGCGCAATCGAGTCGCTCTCCGATCTGACGCCCCAGGACGCGACCGTGATTCGCAATGGCAGCGAACAGGTCATCTCGGTCGATGATCTTCAGGTCGGTGACCGTGTCCGCATCAAACCCAACAAACGCGTTCCGGCCGACGGCTTCGTCGTTGAGGGAGAGAGCGCAATCAATCAGGCGCCGGTCACCGGTGAGAGCGTGCCGGTGGACAAGCGACCGGTCGACGAGCCCGAACGTGCCGCAAAGCATCCCGAGAGCATCGCTCCGGAGCATCGTGTGTTTGCCGGAACCATCAATGGTGAGGGCGCGTTGACGGTTCAAGTGACCAAACGCTCCACAGATTCCGCGCTTGCCAGAGTGGTGCAAATGGTCACCGAAGCCGAGACGATGCGCTCACCCACCCAGGAGTTCACCGCAACATTTGAGCGCTACTTTGTGCCCTCGGTGCTCGCCCTTGTCGTCCTGCTACTCTTTGCGTTCATGGTGCTGGATGAGACCTTCTCCGAGAGCTTTTACCGCGCGATGGCAGTACTCGTTGCCGCAAGCCCCTGCGCGCTGGCCATCGCGACCCCCAGCGCGGTTCTCAGTAGCGTGGCTGCCGCTGGAAAGTCGGGCGTTCTCGTCAAAGGCGGCGCCCCGCTTGAGCATCTGGGACAGCTCAGCGCCATCGCCTTCGACAAAACGGGAACGCTGACCGAGGGCGAACCCCGAGTGACTTCGGTTGAGCCCTACCGTGACACAACCTCCGCGGAGTTGCTCTCCGTGGCCGTGGCCGTCGAACGGCTCAGCGACCACCCTCTGGCGGCAGCGATTGTTCGCCACGGTGAAGATAGCCCGGGTCAGGTGACATATGAGGCTCGCGAGCTCAAGAGCGTAACCGGCCGTGGTGTCCGCGCGCGTATCCAAGACGAGTGGGTACTCGTTGGCAAGGAAGAGCTCTTCGACGAGGCCGAGGGTGAGGCACTTCCCGACGATCTTCGCCAACGCGTGCGCGAGCTCGAAACATCCGGTCAGACCACGATGATCGTGCGACGTGGCGAGCGCTACCTCGGAGCAATTGGCCTGATGGATACCCCGCGTGAGACTGCGGCGGCCATGATCACACGACTTCGGGAACTGGGAATCACCCGCATGATCATGATCTCCGGTGACAACCAGTCCGTCGCCGATGCCGTCGCCAAACACGTCGGGCTGGACGAAGCTCGAGGCGATCTGATGCCCGACGACAAAGTCAGGTTCATCAAAGATCTCGCGGAGCACGGGAAGGTCGCTATGGTTGGCGACGGTGTCAACGACGCGCCCGCGATGGCCAACGCCACCGTGGGCATCGCCATGGGCGCCGCCGGCTCAGATACCGCCCTGGAGACCGCTCAGATCGCGCTGATGGCCGACGACCTGAGCAAACTTCCCTACGCCGTGGGGCTTAGTCGAAAGACCAGTGCCATTATTCGCCAGAACTTATGGATGAGCCTGGGCATGGTGGCCTTCCTGATCCCCGCCACACTTCTGGGATTGAACATCGGACCTGCTGTCGCGTTGCATGAAGGCTCGACGGTCGTTGTCGTCTTCAATGCGCTGCGACTGTTGGCCTACCGCGATTCACATTCCTGAAACTACACGGCAATGGCCGGTGCTTCGTTTGGGCGTGAGGCTAGGCTAGAACGAAAAAGGCGCCGCTCTCGCGGCGCCTTCTGGCGTTGCACGTGGATCACACACGTCGTTCACACGACATGCATGCTCGATCTTAGTCGCGCTTGAGCTTCTTGTACTTGATGCGACTCGGACGCAACGCCTCGGCGCCCAGGCGTTTGCGACGGTCGGCCTCATACTCGGAGTAGTTGCCGTTGAACCACACCACCTCACTGTCGCCCTCAAAGGCCAGAATGTGGGTGGCGATGCGGTCGAGGAACCAGCGATCGTGGCTGATCACCACCGCGCACCCGGCGAAGTCCAGCAGCGCCTCCTCCAGCGCACGCAGCGTATTCACATCGAGGTCGTTGGAAGGCTCATCGAGCAAGAGCACGTTGGAGCCCTCCTTAAGCACCTTCGCCAGATACACGCGGTTGCGCTCCCCACCGCTGAGCACGCCGGTCTTCTTCTGCTGGTCGCTGCCACCGAAGTTAAACCACGAGACATACTGGCGAGAGTTTACCGTGCGGTTGCCAAGCTCAATGACATCCTGACCGTCGCTGATCTCCTCCCACACCGACTTCTCCGGATCCAGCGGGCGGTTCTGGTCGATATAACCCAGCTTAACCGTCTCGCCGATGGAGATTTCCCCTTCATCAGGCGTCTCCTGACCGGTGATCATCCGGAAGAGCGTCGACTTACCGGCGCCATTAGGCCCGATGATGCCCACGATACCCCCGGGCGGCAGGTTGAAGCTCAGGTCTTCATAGAGCAATCGATCGCCAAAGCCCTTCATGATGCCTTCGGCGCGGATCACCGTATCACCCAGGCGAGGCCCCGGCGGAATGGAGATCTCCAGCTCCCGCTCTTTGGTCTGCTGCTGCTCGGCGACCATCTTCTCGTAGGCACTGATACGCGCCTTCGACTTGGCCTGGCGAGCCTTCGGCGAGGAGCGAATCCACTCCAACTCGGCGGCCAGCGCCTTCTGGCGCTTCGACTCGCTCTTCTCTTCCTGCGCCAGCCGCTTCTGCTTCTGCTCCAGCCACGAGGAGTAGTTGCCCTCAAAGGGAATGCCCTGGCCACGATCCAGCTCCAGGATCCAGCCGGCGACGTTGTCCAGGAAGTAACGATCGTGGGTCACGGCGATGACCGTCCCCTCGTACTGCGCCAGGTGCTGCTCCAGCCAGCCCACCGACTCGGCGTCGAGGTGGTTGGTCGGCTCGTCGAGCAGCAGCACGTCGGGCTCCTGCAAGAGCAGCCGACACAGCGCCACACGACGACGCTCCCCACCGCTGAGCACCTCGATCTTGGTATCGCCCGGCGGGCAGCGCAGCGCGTCCATCGCCATCTGCAGCTTGCTGTCGAGATCCCAGGCGTTGAGATGCTCGATCTTGTCCTGAAGTTTGGCCTGCTGCGCCATCAAGGCATCGAAATCGGCGTCGGGGTCAGCGAACTGCGCGCTGATCGCCTCATAGGCTTTGAGCAGGTCGACCGTCTCCTGAACGCCCTCCTCCACCACCTGCCGCACCGTGAGGTTCGGATCGAGCTCCGGCTCCTGATGCAGGTAACCAAAGCTGACGCCCTTATCGCGGTGAATCTCCCCCACGTAGTTGGGATCCTCACCGGCGATGATCTTCAAGAGCGTACTCTTACCGGAGCCGTTGAGGCCCAGCACACCGATCTTCGCGCCGTAAAAAAACGAGAGGTAGATATCTTTGAGAACCTGATGGTTCGGCGGATGAATCTTGCCAACACCGACCATCGAAAAAATGATCTTATTATCGCTCACCGGTCCAACCCTGGGCTGTAGTGATATGGCATGAACAGTCGGCTCGTCAGCGTGCGGCGAGCCCTCGAAGTTGGGCGGATTATGTGCGGGGTTCTTCGGCCTCGCAAGCCCCCAACGTCATGGTCGAGGTTGGCCTTACTTTTTGAGCCGCGCGGCGATCTCGGCGGCGCTCATCACCCCCTCGCTCTTGACCACCCGCACCCGCTTGAGCTCCGAGGGCGAGATGTCCCAGTTCTGCAGGGTGGTCTGCAAGTAGGCCGCGGCGATCGCCTCCACATCATCAGTCTCATCGATGGTCTCGGCGACCTCCTTGCGCACGATGCGCCGCGCGATGTCCGGGATCTGACGCTTGGCCTCGCGCCCATCCAGATACCCAACCAGATCGTTGGCCATGCGAAGCTGCTGAATGCCGGCGATGGTCACAATCTCCTGAAACGCGATCGCCAGCGGGCTCTGCGCAGCCAAAAGCGCCTCGAAACGATCGCGCGCAAGCCCGAGAATCACCACGTCATCGACCGCCCTCAACGTCGCTGAGCGCCGCGCGTCACGCAAAAGCGCAAGCTGCCCGAGCAGGCTCCCCTCTTCGACGCGGGCCAGCTGATAGATCTTCTCGTCCACCGCCCGCAGCACATCCACCCGCCCCGACGCCACCACAAAGGCCGCGCGTGCGGGCTCGCCCTGAAGACAAATGATCTCACCGGGCGCAAACTCCCGCGCCACACTCACCGTCTTGAGCACCTCCAGATCTCTGGCCGAGAACGGCTTGAGCGACCCGACCGCCTGCAAGGTCACCGCGCCCTGATGCGGGCGCCCCCGACTCATGTCGCTCTGCAACTGCGCCAGGCTGGGCTGGCGTGGCTGCGTGGGCGAGCGCTTAGTCGCCAGAAGATCCTCAATGCGCGCGTTCGTCCTCTCCAGCCGCTCCGCGACCCGGTCGGCCACCCCGCGCACCACACCCGAAAAAAGCGCCGGGGCGTTGGCATGCAGCGCGTTGAGCATGGTGCGAGAGAGCACCTTCACCTGGGAGTCGACCCGCGCCACCACACTCGCCGAACGCGGCGCCGGATCCAGGCAGCTCATCTCGCCAAAGACCTCGTGCAAGCCCAGCACCTTCACCTCGGTCTCATGGCCGCCGCGCACCACCCGCACGCTGAGCTCACCGGCGCTCACCACCGCCAGGTAGTCGCCGGCATCCCCCTGCTTGCAGACCACCTCGCCAGCCTTCAGGTCGCGAGTACGGAAGACCGGGGCCAGCATCGCGCGTTGCTCTTCGGTGAGCCGGAAAAACACCTCTGCCCGCGCCAACCACGACGTCTCTTGCGCTGAACCTGCCATGACTTCTCCTCTGCTTACCGGTCTGTGTTACGGTGCTGCCTCATCGTAGAGCGCGCGCGCCTCAACGTAAACAATTGTAACCCAGCGAGCCCAAACCATGTCCGACTCTCCGATTTTGCTCCTCGATGTGATGAGCACGCTTGTTTACGACCCTATCGCCCACGAGATCCCGAACTTCTTCGACCTCCCCCTGCCCAAACTCTTCGAGGTCAAGCACCCGACCGCCTGGGTGGACTTCGAGCATGGTGAGCTGGAGGAAGACGACTTCTACGACATCTTTTTGCCACCGCCCTACGGTCCGGTCGATGGTGAGCGCCTCAAAGCGGTGCTGCACGACGCCTACCGCTGGCTCGACGGCATCGAAGGGCTGCTCACCGATCTGCGCGAGGCCGACATTCAGATGCACACCCTCTCCAACTACCCGGTGTGGTACGAGGTCATTGAGTCCAGCCTCAACCTCTCGCGCTACCTGCCGTGGACGTTCGTCTCCTGCCACACCGGCGTTCGAAAGCCCCACCCCGATGCGTACCTGGGCGCGGCCTCGACCCTGGGAGTCGACCCGTCTCGCTGCATCTTCGTCGACGATCGCCTCAATAACTGCGAGGCCGCCCGCCGCACCGGCATGCGCGCCATCGTCTTTGAGAGCGCCTCACAACTGCGTGACGAGCTCGTGGCGCACGGGGTGCTTCAGCGCTGATCGCCCACGCGCAGCACCTGCTCATCGAGCTCCTCATCATCGCGGGCCATCAGCACCGCAGACTCCATAAAGCTCTGCAGCTGACGCACGTTCCCCGGCCAGCGGTACGTCTCCATCCAGCTCGCCAGGCTCGGGCCGATGCTGCGGCAAGCCGCGCTGTGGCGGTGCGTAAACTTCGCCAGGAAGATGCGCGCCAACGGCAGAATATCCTCACGGCGCTCGCGCAGCGGCGGGACCTCGAGCACTCCGGGCTTCAACAGCTGGTAGAGATCTTCGCGCAACACACCGCGCTCCCGAAGATCTTCCAGGTCGTGATGGGTGCTGGCGATCACCCGGGTCTCAATACGCCGACCCACGCCCTCACCGATACGTCGCACCTCCCGCTCCTGAATCACCCGCACGATCTTCCCCTGCATCATCGGCGAAAGCCGGTCGATCTCATCGAGGAAGACGGTGCCGTCGCGGGCCAGCTCGAAGATGCCCTCCCGCGGGGCCACCGCCCCGATGAGTTCGCTGGCCACACAGCCAAAGAGCTCAATATCGACAAGCTCCCGGGGCACCTCGGCGCAGTTCATACGAATGAGCATCCCGCCCTGGCGCCCGCCCAGATGATGCAGCGCCCGCGCCAGCAGCTCTTTGCCCGTTCCGGCCTCCCCGGTCATCAGCACCGGCTCACAGTCATCGACGCGCGCGTTCACCTGCTCGTAGACCTCGCGCATCGCCGCGCTCTCACAGACCAGATCTTTAAAGAGGTAATGACGCCGCTCTCGCTCACGGAAGTAGCGGTTCTCCTCGATGGCCTCGGCCAGCTCCTGGCGCAGCCGGCGTCGCTCCGCCAGCACCATCGCCGGCGCACCAAAAAGCGCGGCGTGCGGACTCAATGAGGCGCGCAGGGTCTCAATCGACGCCCCCACATGCCCGGAGGCAAAGAGCACCCCACAGCCCTGCTGACCATGACCAAAGGGCAGAAAGAGCTCCGCGCCCTCATCGTGATGATGGCGCCAGACCGCCTCCCCAAGCGTGATCAGATGCTCGCGCAGCTGTGGATCGCGCGCCAGAAGACTCGATAAGGGCGCAGCCATAGGCCCACCAGGGGCGCTCGCCACAACGTCTTCGGCGCCGTCACACCAGATCACGTCATGAAAGAACGTCTCCTCACCGGCCCACAAGATCGCCGCCGACGCGTCCACGCGTTCAAAGGTGTTCTGCTGCACCAACGCCTCCTCAAACGCGCGCAGCACCACGGCCCAGCCCGCGCCTTCGGCGATCTGGCGATGGAGCGAGAGCGAGGCGCGCGCGTCCGAGTCACGCAGGGTCTCCCCGGGGCTTAAGCTCACAACCTCCAGCTCACGTTGCCCCCCGAAAGAGGTCGCCACGATCTCCAGGCTGACGCCGGCATCCTGAAACTCCAGGCGATCACCAGCCTGCACCTCCCACCGCGCGACCTCGTCGTCGGGCAACGCCGGGGTCGCCAGCCTGTCGTCACGGTACAACGCCACCGCCTCGGGGGCGTGCCGCCAGATCAACTGTGGGCCTCCGGTTCCGTCATCGACCAGAGCCGCCCACTCCCAGCCCTCGGGACCACGCTCAATCGACACCCCGCCGGAGGCATCTGTCCAGAGGGAGACGCGCTCGCCCATCATCGCGTAACGCTCCTCGTGCCCCTCGCTCACCCATCGAAGTCGCCACGCCATCGCATCCACCTCATGCCAGGTTCACCGGGCGTCAGCCCGATCCTCATTACAAATCGTCAGCGTGCCGGGGGCCGGGGCCGGCGCTTAACTCAAACTCCTCCAGAGAGGGCACCGGCGCGACCTCGGGCATCGGCGCCTCCGGATCGTTGCGCCTGGCTTGCACGCTGGCCCAGGCCTGCAACCGAAAGGCGTCTCGGCTCTCGGCGCGCAGCGCAGTCACCCGTCGCATCGTCGCCTCACAGGCCTCATAGTCGCGCTGCACACAGCTCTGATACCCGATGATGTAGAGGCGCTGCGCGCGCTCTTCCTGGCTCATCGTAAACGCAGCTTGCTCCTCGGCGAGCGCCTCATGCGCCTGATTGGCCGCAAGGAGGGCGGGCTCAAGCGCCTCGTCGACCTCCACCACGGCGACATCGATCATCGCCGCAACCAGCTCGCGCTCGGCGTGTTGGCGGGCCTGCTCGCGCTGCGCCTCGACCAGACCAAACGTGTACATCGAGAGGGAGGCCACCAGCCCCACAGCAAACCACCACTTCAGCGCAAAAACGGCGGCGCGGCGCGTCTCTCCGGGCTCGGGACGCGGCGCATAATAGCGCCGCACCTGCTCGCCATAGCTCCAGGCGTCACGCACCGCGCGGACCCAGGGCACGAGCAAGAAGAAGGTCAGCGCATAGCGCTGAGCCTTCTCGGGCTGGCCGTTGAAGATCTGGCCTGCACCGGGGGCGAAGGCGCTGAACACGGCGGCCAGAAGCGGCACATGATCCGGACGCGGATCGTAGCCGCGGGGGGCGTACGGGGGCCGCTCTTCATAGAACTGCATCGCCTCTGCCAGACGCGCGCGGTCGGGCCCGGCGGGCAACGTCTCATGCGCATCGGCGGCGGTCGCTCGAAGCTCGGCGGCCCGCGCTTCGCGCTCAGCCCCCACGGCCGCCTCGGCCCGACGCTTCGGCGACGAGACACCTTGCCCCGGCGTTGCGACGGCCGCACCGACAGCTGCACCCGCTGGCGAGTCGTCGGCCTCACCACTCCCAACATGTGCGTCCTCGCCGGCCTGAAGATCGGGGAAAAACTCCGCCCAGGGATTCTCAACGTCGGCGCGACGCGAGCCCGGCACCTCGGCGCTATCGGAGCTCGGTGGTGCCTTGCTTGCGCGGCTACTTCCCTGCGGAACGTCCGAAACCGCTTCAACGACCGCGCTCTCCTGCGCGGGTCTCGCGTCATGTTTGCCGCGCTGCAAAAGCGCCTCCCCCTTGCCGCCCCCGACCTCCGAGACCACCTTCGAGGGAATCTTCAAGCGCATCAGCTCGCGCTGCAGCTCCAACGACTCGCTGTAGCTGAGCGACGCTGCGATCGCCACATCGCCCGACTTCAGCATCCCCTCAATCTCAGCCGCACCTCGCCCCGAAAGTCGCGCCACCCGCGCGGCCAACTCCCCTACCTCCACCGAGGCATCTACGGCGGATACTTTGACGCAGTACTGTGCTGCCATCGCGCTCGTCGCTCTCAAGAATGTTCCGCAGGATCCTTCGCGATCAGCTTAACCCAGCTCCCCGGCTGTGGCCAACCCCGCCACCCACGCTTGGACCGGCCCCCCAAAGCGTGATACGTCTTCTGGGCCTCGCTTTGACCACCTGATACCCGCCACACCACTGTGTTGAGGCACCTGCGCTGGAGACCACTATGCTGCGATCTGTGCTTTCCCGAGCTTCGGCTCTTCTTCTCGTGCTGACCCTTGTGACGCTCTCAGGCTGCCTGCTCGACCCGACCGAACCGGGCATCGTCTCAATGACGATCACCCCCGACGTCATCTCGGCCTCCGACACCGGCATGACCGACGAGTTCTTCACCGTTGAGATTACGATAATCAACTTCGCCGATGAGATCGACCAGGTCACCGTCTTCACCCAGGACCCGCGTGTCGAAGCCGAGCCCCAGAACGTCGTCGTCGAAGGTAACGTCGTCGTGCTCAGCGGCATCGCCAAGAGCTGGTTCAGAGACTTCGATCCGGGCCTCCACAACATCGGCGCGACCGTTGAATCGGCGACGGCATCGATCACCGAGAACAACCTGGCGACGGTCACCATCGAATAATCGTCGCGCGTGGCGAACTCGCGCCACGTCGCCTCGCGCTCGCGCGCATCGGCTCGCCAGCCACGGCCGCATCCCGGGGGGGCGGGTAGACCCGGCACGCTTTGCGCTTAGAGTTTGCCACACAAACCTGCCCGTCCGAGACGCTCGCGAACGCCACAACAATCGAGCGCCCGGGCATCGTCTTTCCCACCGGAGGTTCCGTGCAACGCCAACCCGACTCCCCATCGGCGGCCGGATTTAACGCGGCGATCCAGGGCCTCTCCGAGGGGTTCTCCAACCTGGTCCGCCAACACGTCGAGCTCGCCCGCCACGAGGCCAAAGACGAGCTCAAGCAGGTCGCCACCCAGGTCATCGGGCTCGTGGTCTTCGGAGCCATTGCTCTGGTGGGCTACCTTCTGCTTCTGGCCGCGATCGTACTGCTGGCATTGTGGCTGGGCGGCGTCGGGCCGATGTTCATCACCTGCGCCATCCTGGCGGGCCTGCACCTCGCAGTATCGGGCGTGGCCATCGCCCGGCTCTCCGGCCAACTCAGCGACAGCGGCGTGAACATGCCTCAGATTTCGGAAGAGCTTGAGAGGAACAAGCAATGGATAAAACAACTTCGCAAGAGCTCATCCCCGCAACTTCCGGCGGAGCCCTCGTAAGCGCCCGCCGCCCGGCGAGCACCCCCGAGGAGATCCGCCAGGAGATCGAGGCTTCGCGTCGCCAGATCGCCTCCAGCCTCGACATGCTTCAACACGAGGTCCGCTCCACGATGGACCGCGCGCTTGACTGGCGTCAGTGGGTCCATGATCATCCCCGAAAAGCGGTTGGCGTCGCCTTCGGGGTAGGCCTTTACTTTGCACTACGCTGAGCTCAGTTGAAGTTGGAGCATGCGTGTGCACATTGCAGCACGCTTCTATTTCTACTTCTACGAACCGATGTCGCGCCCACCGGCGCGTTTGATCGCGATGAGGACTTCCCGTCATGACTGAGGCAAAATCCACGACCACCTCGCCACAGCAGCCCCAGACTGAGCCCGGTGTCGGCGAGCGCGCAGCCGAGGCCCGCGCCCGCATTGAGGCGCAGTACCACGACATCGAGCAGAGCTACGATCAGACCCGCCAGCGCCTCCAGGAGTTTAACGACCAGGCCGTCGACTTCATCCGCACAAACCCCGGGCTGGCGATCGCCGGCGCCGTCGCCGCGGGCTATCTGATCGGCCGACTCGCCAGCCGTCGCTGGCTGGCCTGACCTCTGGCCTCTTCTCCGTATTTGCGCTGACCTCGCTGCTGAGAGCTTTGTTATGTCGGAACTTAAGCAAGACCTCGAACAGACCCGGGACTACCTCGATGAGTCGCGCCGCATCGTCGACGATGCTCGCCATCTCTACGAGGATTTTCGTCGCGATAACCCGCTGGGCCATATCTATGAGCGTAACCCATACGCCATAATCGCCGCTGCCGCCGGAGTCGGCTACGTCCTCGGTGGGGGGCTCTTTACCCCCTTTACTCGCCGCCTGATGCGGGTCGGTATCAAGGCGATGGTCTTGCCTGTCGCCGCCTCACACTTACGTTCACTCACCAACACCGAGAGCGATCCCTCAACGCACTGAGCCGACCCCGCTCGGGCTTCCGGCGCTCTCGCGCCCGAACTCTACGCCCCTAAGGAGAGCCACATGGACTGGAAAAAAGTGATCAACGACGTCAACCGAAATGTCAGCACCACCTACGACGCCTCCATCGAAAACGTCCTCGACCGCCTCGGCCTGGAACATCGGAAGAGCACGATGGATGTCGTCCTGCCGATGCTCGGCGTTTTCGGGGCCGGCATCGCCGTGGGCGCCTCGCTGGGGTTGCTCTTCGCCCCCAAGCGTGGCAACGAACTGCGTGACGAACTTCGTCACTCAATCGAAGACCTGCGCGAACGCGGCTCCGAGAAGCTCAACGAAGTCAGCCGTAAGACGCGCGAGAGCGCCGAGGCGGCGCTCCCTCAGGAAACCGATTCCTCGGCCGCTCGTGGCTAATCCGCGGGGCTCACAGCCCTGTTTCACGAAAAAAGCGCCTTCGTCATGATGACGAGGGCGCTTTTTCTTGTGCTCTATATACTGACCTAACCTTCCGGCGAGACTCAGCCTTCGACCGCCAGCCGACGTTGCGAGTTCTCCTGGCGCTTCGACCACGTCGACGGCACCGCGTACATCACATGCTCCTCGGGCTTCTCAGGCATATAGATCACCCCGAGCGGGTCACCCGGCTTAAGATCGCGGAACGCCCGATCGCCTGTGGCCAGACTCCCGTACACATAGCTCCCCTCCACCGGGTAACGGTACGTCAGATGCACGCCGACCGCCCGCTCACCACCGATATCCGAAAAGCGGCCCGTCACCTCACCAAGCGTATAGGTCCCTGCCCGATACACCGAGATATCGTGAAGGGCTCGGCCACACGCCGCCAACGCCATCCCCAGCGTACAGAGGAACACAAAGGCACCGAGCACCGCGAACCCCGCCATCCCTGCCATCCACACCGCGATCGGAAGACTCAATGTGGCCAGACACGCGATGATATTTACCATCACCACGCCCAGGTGACTGTGCCCCAGGTAAGCGTCCCTCAAAAAGAAGCCCGGAAAGGGGCGAGGAGCCGGCAAGATCTCATGTGGCACCGGAAGTTGTCCCACGACCGTCTCGCGCGGGATCATCAGGAACTCGTCCTGCAGGGCCTTGAGCACTTCCGCGGCGCTCTGCATGCGACGATCGACCTCCGGCTCGGTCATCGCCAGAAGCACGCGCTCCAACCCTATCGTGACCGGAAGGTCGTCAGGCAATCGAAACGTATGCAACCCATCAAAAAGCTCGCCGGGTGGCGTACCACTTAAGAGCTGAACAGCACTGGCACCCAGCGCAAAAATATCCGTCGCCGCCCGCGCCGCGCCGGCATACTGCTCGGGTGGCATGTACCCGAAGGTTCCCACAATGGTGGACCCAAGGCCCTCGGCCGTCACCGACTCACGTACCGCTCCAAAATCAATCACCACCACCGAACCGTCCTCGCGCACCATCAGGTTCGCTGGCTTGATATCGCGGTGAATCACCGGCGGATTGAGACCGTGCAAGTAGTCCAGCACCGCGAGCGTTTGATTCAAGATGTCGCGAACCTCGGCTTCGGTAAAGCGATAGCCCTCATCAAGTCTGTCCTGAAGGTTTCTCCCCTCGATATAGCTCTGCACCAGAAAGAGGCGTTCAGGGGCGTCCCCCTCCTCGTCCTCGATCGTAAAATGCTCGTAGTAGCGCGGGATCCCGGGATGATCGAGGCTGCGAAGCATCTCGCACTCACGATGGAAGAGCTCGAAATCCTTCCAGCGCTTCATGCGGCTTGGCAGAAGCTCTTTGACCGCGACAAGCCGCTCCCCGGAGTCCAGATCGCGCGCCAGGTAGGTTCTGCCCAACGCCCCTTCACCCAGAACTCGCATCAGCCCGTATCGTCCCCGAATCACCTCGAGGAAACTCGCCTCACCGGCGACCTCATGTTTCGCCGTGTCTTCCAGCTCTTCACCCATGGCTCGACTCTCAATACCGGCATCCTGTTCTAGCATCGACGCCCCTGAGACTAATTCACGAGCCGACGAGCAGCAACGCCCACAGAACGCGCTCGAGACGAGCCCTTCCTTTCGCGGTGTTTCACTCCTGCCTTCATCTCCAGCGGCGACCACGGCGACTGCACCGTGCCGACAAAGGGGCACGCACATGTTGCCGCTGCCCTCACCGCACGCAACGCAGGCATGCACCACAAACGCTCCCCCCTAACAATGAATGGTATTGAAGAATCTCTCAGCGCACGGCAACTCACCCATAACGCGCCCTGCGCCATCTTCTCTCAGTACGCAGACTCAGGCACGAAGATGATATCCCCGGGGAGAAGCCTGAGGTTTCGCTGGCGCCCCTCAACGATCTCCTGGAGCGGCACACGAACCTGTATCTCAACACCGTCAACCACGCGCGTCAGCTTGGTGTTGTTGGTGCTCGCGCGTTCGTTAAATCCTCCGGCAAGAGCGAAGGCTTCAATGATGCTGATGTTGTTTTTGTAAGGAAACGTCCCGGGCTCCCGCACTTCACCAAAGATGAAAATACGTTTGGAGTTGTACTCCACGATGGTGCACTGAACGTTGGGCTCTTTCAGGAACTTCTGGCCCAGGCCAAGCGTCAGCTCGACTTCGACGTCCGTACAGGTCAGCCCCTCCGCCCTGAATCGACCGACGTGAGGATAGTTGATGGTCCCATCGGCACCGACCGTGAACTCACCGCTGAGAGCCTCCTCGCCATACACACGAAGCAAAAACCGATCCCCGGGACCAAGCTCGCCGGTCGGAGGCAGCTCGGCCTGCTGTTCAACCAGCGCGAGGTACGCCGGGTCCACCCGCTCGTGAGCACATCCACCAAAAAGTCCCACCAGCAGGAGACACACCGCCAGAAAGGGCACACACCCCATTACCTTTCTCACAGGACACTCTCCCGGGTTTCGAGACTCCGGGGCGCACATCCAAACCAAAGCGCCCCGATCAGTACGTCAGCGTCGTCGTCAACACCACATGATGGCGCTGGTAATCCCTCACCGAGCTCTCCCCGGGGCCATCGACCTGGACGACGTCTTCCGTAAAGTTGGACACAAAGCGGTACGACAGGCCCAGATCCCAACCTCGACGAAGCTCCATCGAAGCCTCGCCCTTCACCCCTACAAGAAGGTCGGAGAGGTTCTCGGGAATCGTGATCACGTTGTCCTGGGTCTGAACCTGACGAACACCGAGATCAGCGTAGTCGCGCATCTGCGCATCGGCCTCCACGCCCAACTTCAGACGCCCTCCCACAAGTCCCTGCTGAAATCCGACGAGGGCACGATGGTAGGTGTAGAAGTTACCGATCGTAGAATCCGCAAAATCTCGCTGGTAACCCGCGCGAATGCGGCTATCCAGATCCACGGGGCCAAACTGGTAGCTGGCCTCCGCCTTGACGAGAAGCCCCTGGAAGTCAGGACCGTTCGGATCCTGATAGAAGCCCCAACCATAGCCCGCCTGAAGCCCCACGCTCACGCGCTGGGTGATCAGACCTCGGAGCCCGCCCAAAAGCCGCAAGGGGTTGCTGTTGGTGTTCAGAAGGCGCCCGTCCGCGCTGATTACCTCGCCAGAAGGACCGCCCTGAACCGGGCTGGAGTAGTTGATACGACGGTAGTCTGCCGACGCCACAAGGGCCGTCTTAGGCAGGAAAGACCAATGCCCATTCCAACCGAAGTGATGGGTGTAGCGGTCGAGCTCACGGTAAAGATTGTGGCGATATAGCGAGAGGTCGTAGCTGAGATAGGTTTCCAACACCCGACCACCCGGATGAAACCCCAGCATCGCACCGGCGCGGTTAAAGATGCGATTGACCGATTCCGCCGACTCGTAGCTGGGCGCCTCGTTGGTCCGAACGAAGGTCTCGGAGAGTCTAAAGCTGACGGCGCCGCGAGGGTTCCACGTAAGGTTGGCGCCCAGATTGGCCGACAGGCCACTCTGAGAGGCGACCGTCTCCTCGGAGCTCAAATACTGTCGCCACCCCACCGAAGCGTCGCCGCTCAGATCCCACATGGCCGGATCCGGAGTCTCCAGCCTCAACCCGGGCTGTACAAACCCCTCCGGGGCCTGACGAATACTCGAGTTCTCCCGACTCGATGAGTAATAGAGGTTGGAGTCAAACCCCGCCCCCAGTGTTACCCCGGGGTGCAGGCGCAGGTTTCCTCCCCCCACGCCATCCCCCCACTCCGCCGCGGCGGAGGGAGAAGTCAAGAGAACTGCACTAACCACCGCGCAGAGCGCGGCCGTTTTCATCCATCGTCCCGTCATGGGCACACTCATCTATCGGGATGTGAGGCGCGGCACACCATGCGCCTCCACTGGCTTATTGATAGGGGGTCAGCTCGGGCAGGCGATCGAGCACGTCCCGCTCATCGCCAAGGAACTCCTCGTCGGGAGAACCGATACCGGGGTCAACCGAGACCTCCAGCACCGCGTCATCCGCGTAACGAAGCTCCTGACCGGCACACACCCGCGCCTCCTCCCCCAGGCCGGAGACACGCTGACCGGCAATGCTGATCAGCGTGTAGTGGTGCTTGGACGCCTCCAGGTCATTGGCCGCTACGCTATCAGACAGGCTGACGTAGCTCTGCTCGCTGACCTTCACAAAGCCCCTGATCGAAGCCAACTTCTCATTCACACAGTTAATCTTCAGAATATCGCGCTCCTCATCGCGAGCGCTCTCCAAGAGCTGGTTCGTGCTCTCCAGAGTGACGCGCATCGCGTCGATCTTATTCGCCGCGCGCTCCCCCATCTGACCGGGCGAGAGCGAATCGAGATCCTCATCAATCACCCCCCCGCCGTTGCGATCGTTGAAATCGGTCAACAGGCGCTCGCCGTCGCCATTTTGCTGAGCCAGAGCGCTCGGCCCGGCCAGCAGCAACGTGAGCCCTACCATCGTCGCCCATCGCATCGTGGTGTTCATACCAAATCCTGGGATCAAGGGTCGGGAGGCGCCTCACTTCACACTAACGTTGCGCGGCCCGACCGGTTGCGACGGCTCCCAACTCTCTGCATGAGCAGAGCGGGTTCCCCCGTCGTCGTGATCGTCTCCACTTAATTATAAGATCGCCAACGCGCACATCAAGAATGGGCGCTCCCCCCCGACCCGGGCCGACGATCAGCCCCCGGGCGAAAATACAAAGGGCAGGGTAAACATCGAATCGCCACCTTCGGGGGCCGGCACGCGCAGTCGACGCTGAATCTCCTGGGCCACACACTGGCCCACGCCGCCACCGACACCATCGGCGGCAACCTTCGCGTCGCTCACGCGCCCACGGGAGCCCGCGGCCGAAACCGTGACCAGGACGCGAACCGTACCCTGCGCGCTATTGTTGCGCCGCAGCTCGCGCTCGTAGCAATCCTGGATGTTGCGCTGAATCTGACGTAACGCTCGCGAGACTGCAGCCTGGTCGAGGGTGCCCCCGATGGCGTCATCGGGGTTCTGAATCTGCACCGGACGTGCGCGAACCGTGGTCTCTTCACGCTTACCGGTATCGACACCACCCTTAGCTTTCGATGCCCCTTTCGTGGAGCCAATCTCACCGATGTCGGCGCGCGTCCCGACACCGTCGGCCTCGCTGTCTCCCCGACCCAGGGCGAGGCGATCGCCTCCTCCGGCTTGGTATTCCACCCGCGAGGAGCCGGCAAACGCCTCATCGGCACCCAGATTTCGAAGGCTGTCGGTCACGCGCGCAATCGCCGACTCCCCACCTTCACCGTCGGCCTGAAGCACGCGGAGCACGGTCGCATCACGGACCTCTTCGGTCAGGCGGAGACGCTCTTCCTGACGAGCGTCCGCGACCTCTTCGGGCGTGCGACTCGGAGCGGGCTCCGCCGGCTCCGGGGCCGCCTCACCCTCGTTCTCCCCTTCGCCCTCCTCGGTCTCTTCGAGCTCAATCTCTTCGGGCTCAGGCTCCTCCTGCTTCTCCTCCACCATGATCCGCGCGATGCGATCCGGGAATTGGAACTGGGTCTCTTCCGGGACCGGCCAATCCTGGTTCTCTACGAAGACCACAAAACCGATCTGAATCAGCGCGGAGAGAAGAAGCAGCATCGCCAGGGGTCGGTCGATGCTCGACATAAACCCGCCCCGCATCGACGCGGGCAACACGGGCGCCGGGCGTACCGGCGGCGGCGTCACAAACTGGAAGAGGACCGTCGCCTCGCCGATCACCACGCGTCCACGCATCGTGACGTCGAGCTTGACCTGGTAGACGTCGCCCTTCTTCTTGGCCACGCCGCTGGCGCGCAGCTCCTCAAAGGACTGCACCGACCCGCCGCGAGAGACGCGCCCCTCCATCTTGTCGGTAAATTGAAGCGTATAGCTGCCGCCCGAAGGCTCGAAGAGCGCAAAGGACTTCGGCAGATTGGATGCCGGTAGAACCAGCAGATTGCGTTTGTAGTCGGATCCGATCGAAACCGTCTCTTCCTTTCGGAGGAGACGTTCTTCCAGAACTTTCTCGTTCTGGATCAATCCAACCCGCAAGATTTTTCGACCGGATGCTTTTGCCATGGTGCGTTTCCTCGGAGCCTGACACCTCGGTGGGCTCTGAGAGCCCCCGTCAAAGCCACCAATTTTCCTACGCCAAGTCTCGCGAACCTAAACGACGAGGTCCATCCGATCCATCCCCTGCCCCCCTCATACTCACGGCGATGCCCCGATAGAGAAAGGGCAGGAGATTAAATCTGGCCTCATTCTGCGGGTTGACCACCCAGAGACGAGAACGTCGACTTGATGACCGCAAAGCGGAACTGATTGAGCTGAGCCTGCGATGCGGTGAAGAGCACCTCCAGCATAAGTCGGTGCGGCGTAGTCTGGTCGGCGATGATCGTCGCCTCCGGAACATAGTCCTCTTGAAGGAGGCGCTGCTCGTTCTTCTTCTGCTCCACCGCTTTGTTCAGCTCATCGAGCAGCGGCGTGATGCTCATGCCCGACTCGCCACCGCCACTCTTCTGGCTGGGATCAACCGCGCCGTCTTTGACATCGACGGCCAGGTTGTCGTTCACCAGAATCGCTGTGCGCGTCACCGTGACGGTCGTCGCATCCTCCGGAGCGAGCTGCGAGGCACTCTGCGGAACCTTAAGGTCCTCGTCGATCGCCTTGAGCGGCTCTTCACCGTAGCTCTTGAGCAGGAAGACGAGCATGATCACCAGGATGTCCATCAACGAGTTGATGTTCAGTCCGGGCCCATCGCCATCCTCGCGGCGAGCAGCGCTTTTGGCGCGCTTGGCTTCGCGAGCGCGTTGCGCCTTGATCCACTCTTCGTCGTCGTGACCGAAGCCACCTTGTTGATTATCTGCCATGGATCACACTCGTAAGATGAGTTCTTCTTTTGCGAGTTTTCGAGTCAACGCTCTTTTAGAGGACACCGAACGCCGGGTCGCCAAAGAGAATCGAATAGGTGTCGCCTTCCGTGCGCGGCTTGGCGGCCCAGAAGTCCTCGTTGTTATCGTACGAGTCTTCTTCCAGGCGGAAGCGCACCACGTCCATCACGCGAGTCGTCAGCGCGAAGGGAAGCTCCGCGTCGGCGGTCAGTGTGACGGTCGTCTCTTCCGGGAATTCATTCTTGATGGTGGAGAGACGGTTGTAGAGTTCACGGTAGTTGTAGGCGCTGAGACCCTCCAGCAGCACTTCTTCACCGCGAATCTTGTCGCCCGATGCGTAGAGTCGACGTGACTCTTCAAATCGCGCGGCCGGGTCGATGGAGTCATCTTCGAGACAAATCGAAGGCCCACCCGTCGGACAGCCAGGCATCGGCTGCATCTTCGTGCCAGCGGCAGTGATGTAGAAGCCCTGAGCCGTCATACTGATCGCCAGATTGAGCGGCTGTTTGTCATCTTCGGGTTCTGTACGATCCGAAGTGGTCGCACCGCCCAGAGGCATCGTCACGTTGATGACGCTGACCTCCATAAAGACGACGGAGAGCAAGAGCATGGGAATCAAGATGATGACCAGGTTCATCATCGGCGCCAGGTCGATATCTTGAGGTAGCTTGACTTCCTCACGCTTTCGACGAGCCATCTGGCCTCCTTAACGAAATCGTAGACGTACTTACTGATGCGAGCTATCTGCCGCAGGCCGGGAAAGCACGGGGCGCCAGCTGCGGGCGCCCCGTCACTCTACCGAACACGGAGGTTGCTCACTCGACCGGACCGCCTTTACCGCGGGTCACAAGGAGGTTCTCGAGCTTGACGCTGTACATATCGACGTCATCGAGAATCTTCTTGGTCACACCGGAGAGAAGAAGGTGCGCGACCATCGTGGGGATCGCGACGATAAGGCCGAAGGCGGTGGTGTTCATCGCCATGGCGATACCGCGCGAGAGCATGCGCTGGCGGTTCTCGGGGGTGGCGGTCTCCAGGGCTTCGAACGCCTCAATCAGACCGACAATCGTACCGAGAAGACCCATGAGGGTGGCGACGTTGGCGATGGTCAGCAGCGCGTTGGTGCGCTTCTGAACTTTGGGCACGATCTCAAGAGTGGCCTCTTCCATCGCGTTCTGAATCTCGACCTCGCCTTTGTTGGCGCGGGTAAGACCAGCCTTGATGACATGGGGAACCACGCGGGAGGGCGCGGCGTTGCACAACTTGATCGCGCGGTCGACGTTATCGGCCATCACCAGCTTCTGGATCTGGGCCATAAACGCCTGCGCATTCATGTTGTATTTGAAGAAAAGGAAGAAGAAACGCTCAAGAGTCACGCCCAGCGCGACGACACTGACAAGAAGGATGGAGTACATCCAAATCCCACCGTCGCGAAAGGCTTCAGCGATCGCAGCCATGTCCGATTACCTCCGTACGTGTTGTGATTGTAGCTTGCTCGGCAATACTTTTAACGAGTGACCTACGTGCGAACTTTGGTCTCGGAAACCCTGTTGGCTTGCCGAGCCTTGACGCCCCATGGCGCCGGTGGACCTGCTTAAAAGCGCCCACTGAGGGAAGAAGGTATAACACAAAGAATTTGGGCCAGCAAAGCGCTTTTTTGCGCCTCGATAACGCGAGAATCCCGCGTGAATTCGCCACTTAACGGCTTGTTACGATCCCTTAAAATGGCTCCTCCTCTACCGATTCCAGAAGCTCCGGGAGGAAACTCGGTTTGGGATCGACGGGCTCGTAGCTGAGGTTGGCCGCCTGGATGATGTAAAAGGCCTCCGGCTTCTGGATTCGACCTTCAACGACGATCTCGTCGAACTCGAAGATCGCCTGTTGCGCCACGGCTTCTTCAGGCGACGCGACCAGCGTCAGGGCGCCGGCCAACACCGTACAGGCCATCAGGGTGAGCATCTTACGCATCATCGCCTCCTTCCTCGGTGGTTTCGGCGCCATCCTCAGGCTCCGACTGTTGTTGTTGAAGCATCTGCTGACGGCGCAACATCTCTTCGCGCGCGCGGGCCTGCTCAATCGCGCCGTTGGCTTCGTTGATGTAGGCATTGACCGGATCGCTATCGCTCAAGCGATCCCGCGCGGCGGTGCGGTAGGCGTTAAAGGACTCGATGGCCTTTGTGTAGCGCTCGATCTCCTCATAACCCGGCACCTCGCTCTCCAGGTAGAGGATCCCCAGGTTGAAGTGGGCGTCAGCGAACCCGCTGTCGAGGGCGATCGCTTGTTTGAAGGCCGCTTCAGCCTCACCATACTTGGCGGCGCCTTTCAGCGAGTTGCCCAGATTGACGTACGCCTCTTTGAACTCGGGGAAGTCTTCCACCGCCTTCTGCAGATGGGCGATCGCCCCGGGGTAGTCGCCGGCCTCATGCAGTAAGACCGCCAGGTTGTTGCGGGCTTCCGGGAAGAAAGGCTGCAGCTCGACGGCCTTCTCGAAGTTGGCGATCGCCCCGTCGGTGTTCTCAAGCTCCCACTCAATCACGCCGAAGAGGTAGAAGAGATCGGCCCGCTCCGGAGCCAGCTTGAGCGCACTTGTGAGGATCGAACGACCCAACTCGTAGCGCTCAAGGCGGTAGTTGGCGCGGGCCATCTGAAACATCGCCTCCACATGCCGCTCATCCTTGCGCAGGATGTCACGGGCGCCGCGCACCGCGTCTTCGAAGCGTCCCTGCGCGATCGTGACCTCGAGCTGGGCGGCGCGATGGTCAAGATTGTCGGGGCGAGCATCGATCATGCGTCGTGCGGCCGCGTCGGCCTCCGAGATCTGGCCGGCGCGGATGTAGAGGCGGATCAGGTTAACCAGGGCCGGCGAGAAGTCCGGCTCAAGCTGAAGCGCCTGAACGTAGCGACGCACCGCGTTTTCGCCGTCGCCCTGCCGATCATAGAGGACGCCCAGATTAAACGCCGCCAGATAGCCTCCCTCCGGCTCTTCAACCAGCTCGCTGAGGATATCGATCGCCGTGGCGTGATCGCCTTCATCGATACGCGAGATCGCCGCATCGATTCGGGCCTGAACATGGCCGGCGACCTCCGCGGGTTCGGGCTGTTGCTGACGACTCTGCGCCGCTTGCTCCGGGCGCGACGGATCGTCGGACTGAGCCCCGGTCGGTCCGGGAACCTCGGTCTCGACAGGCACGTCGTCGGGTTGAGGCTCCCCCGTGGAGCAACCACTCATTGTGAGCAGGCAGATCCCCGCGATGCTGAGGGCCCGTCGGGTGGTACGAGGCAGCTTGATCATGGTGCGTCCTCCTCAGCGGCAGGTTGCTCGTTGGCAGGAGTCGCTTCTTCGGCGCCAGGCTCTTCGCGCTCCTGACGGGCTTGATACGTCGCTTCGGTCAGGTACGGGATTCCCTGCTGGGCGATTCCTTCGCGCATACGGCGCTCTTCTTTAAAGAGCGGATAGTCTGCAGGCCGATAGCGGTTGAGCTGCTCAAGCGTGCGCTTAGTCCATTCGTTGACGACCCGGGCACTTCGAGCCTCCGCGATCGTTCGTTCGTAACGCTCAATGGCCTGCTCCTCCAGCGGATACGCCACGTTCTCCAACTCGCCCTGGTAGATGTAATACTCGTCGGAGTCTTCATCGAAGGGGATCGGGACCTCGTAGAGCGACTCGGCGAGGCTCTGCGCCAGGTAGCCAATGCGGTAGTTGGCGGCCAGCGTCCACTCGAAGCTGCGGTAGCCGAAGACTTTTCCGTACTCGGCGGCGAGCTCCTGAAGCTCCTCGATCTTCTGCTGAAGGATGCGTCCCTGCTGAGCGACGGAGCCCTGGATCTTGACCTGCTCCCACTCTCGGAACTCGTGCTCGACCAACATAAACTGAGCCTGAGCGGCATAATAGTTGGGGGCTTCCAATCCGAGGCGCTCAAAGGTCTCCAGCGCGTCGTTGTACCAGCGGGCAGACTGGCGCGTATCGCCGCGATCTTCATAGACCTGGGCGATGCGAAGACGCGCTTCCATCCCGCGATCTTCCTGTCCTTCGGCCCCGCCATAGGTCTGAATGTAGCGCTCCAGGGTGCTCACCATGCGATCGAGCTGGTCGTTCTTCTCCCAGACCTCGGCCGCTTTCCAGAGGGCGTCGGCGGCGTTCTCATCCTCGGAGTAGGCGCGCGCGTATTCCGAGTAGGTCTGCGCGGCCTCTTCGTAGTTCTGCAGACTTTCGTTGAGCACGGCGATGCTCATCAACGAGGTCTTTCGGCGGTCCTCGATATCGAAGCCCATCCCGGCGAGCTCCGGCGGGCTCTCGCCACGGTAGCGATCGTAGAAGAGCTGGTAGTGCTGGATGGCCTTCTCATACTCGAAGAACTGCTCGGAGTTCACCGCGACGCGGTAGATGGCGTAGCCGGCGAGGTTATCGTCGGGGTATTCGCGGTAGACACGCTCGTAGAGGCGCAGCGCCGAGTCGAACTTGCGGATCACCTCGTAGGCGACCGCCGCGTTGTTCAACGCCTTGGGCGCGTACTGGTGATCGGGCGCGTCGTTGACGAGGCGCAGGTACTCCTCGGCGGCCTCTTCGTACTTCTCAGCTGCGTAAAGATCTTCGGCAGACTTAAAGAGTGCTCCCAGACGGAACTCGCGCACCTCGGCACGCACCGCTTCAGCCTGATCGCCACGGATGACCTCGGCGAGGCGATCGGCCCACTCGGCCATGGCCGCGTAGTTGTTTTCATCGCGGAAGCTCTCCAGGATCAGGCTGCCCGCAAGGTAGGCCACCTCGTGCTCCGGGTAGCTCTCCACGACCCAGGCGAAGCGCCGGCGGGCCTCCTCATAGTTTCGGAAGTCGTAATAGACCTTGGCAGCCTGGAAGGCGAACTTCGCGCCCAAAAAGGCGTCTTCGCTGTTTTCGAGGCGCAACACCACGTAGCGGTCCATCGCGGTCACGAAGCGCTCGACCAAGGGCGGCACGGGCTCCCCTTCCACGGTGATCGCCTGCTCGCCACGGGACTCGTCGTACTCGCGCTGTTCTTCGAGTTCTTGTGCCGCCTGGCGGGCCTGATCGATGTTGGCACCGGCCATCGCCGTCGGCGTCAGCTCCCCGCGCTCGACCTGATCGCGAATCATGAACTCCAGGGCCTTGATCGCGTTGAACGCGCTGACCTCCTGGTACTCATTGTTCTCAATATCCAGCTCACGAACGACCTGATACTGCTGGAAGGCTTGCTCGTACTGCGCCGAGTAATAGAGACACTCTGCGTAGAAGAAGTTCCACTGGAAGACTTCGCGATCGTTGGGATAGCGGCGCAAAAACTGCTCATAGGCGTCGGCAGCCATCGCGTAGCGCTCTTCGGTGAGCGCAAGCAGCGCCGGATCGCGGCGCACCAACGCCTCATTGCGCAGATTCTGGGCCTGCTCGTGGTACCAGGTCGCTGCGGTCAGCAGGTTATCGCGCACCAGGGAGTCAGCGCCGCGCAGCGCCTCCTCGTTGCCCAGGCGCTCGTGGTAGGCGAACCAGGTGCTCTCCGGCCCATAGTACTCAAGCATCTGCCGACGCACCGCGAAGGCGGCCTCGGGCTGACCATCACGGTGCAGGGCGACGATGATACGCTCGTGAATCTTGGGATTATCGCGGTGCTGCGGGTACTGCTCGAGCATGTACTCGTAGAGCTCCACGACCTGGGTGAAGTTCGAGCGCTCAAAGACGTAGTCAGCGAGCTGTGCCAAGACCTCGCGCTCATAAGGCTGACCGCTGGAGATGTACTGGCGCACCCGATCCATCATCGGATCGGCGTCTGGATCGAACTCCTGGGTGTAGTCTTCTTCCCCCAGATCCCAGTCTTCTTCGGCCAGGCTGATGGCGATATACTGCACGGCCTCCTGGCGGAGCGCGGCGCCGGAGCGACCGGTGCGACGCTGGACCTCATCGCTGTACTCGACGAGCTCTTTGAAGTTGGTGATCGCCTGGTGGTAGTCGCCGAGCCGGTAGTAGGTCCAGGCCAGCTTGTAGAGCGCCTCGGAGTAGAAGGCGCTCCCCTCGGTGTCCATGGCGTTTTCATAGGCCTGACGCGCCAGGTTGAGGTTCTCCAGGATCTGGTCGGGGCCTTCGGCTTCGGCGTATTCGAAGTGGTACTCACCGATACGCAGCCAGGACTCGTTGACGAAACGACTCTCCGGGTACTGAACGATGAGCTCCGCCCAGAGGTCGCGCGCCACATCCGGACGGCCCATCTGAAGTTCGACGTAGGCCAGCAGGTAGTACGCCCCGTCGGCCGAGCGGTACTCGGGCCAGTCGGTGATCAGGCGGCGAAAGAGCGCCGCGCTGGTCTGAAAGTCCCGCTGTGGTGGGTCAGGCTCGTCGGCGATCTCGCCGCGATCGTAGCGCTCCAGCTCCGCCTGATAGGCCTCATCGGCCATCAAGTAGTCGTCGTTGGCCTTCTCAAACTGGAGCTCGGCCAGCCGAAAGAGCGCGTCGGGGGTGTATTCGGGATCGTTGGGAACATCGGACAGGAACTGCTCAAACGAGGCGATCGCCTCGATACGACGCTCGCGCTCGATCACCTCACCAGCACGGATCTTTGAGTCATAAGCGTTATTGATCTCGGCCAGCCGGCGGTTGAACTCCGCCTCGACGATGCCGTTGATGGTGTCCTGATAGTCCTGGATGGCGGTGGCGTAGCGCTCGTAAGCCTCGCTGTAGTCACTCAACGCCTGACGAAAGGCCGGATCGGAGGAACGAGGAGCTTCAAGCTCGCTCTGGGCCTCGAGATCTTCGGTCTCATCGACTGGCGCGCCCAGAGGGCGATCCTCGGACGTAGCCTCCGTCTCGCCATCGGCCGCATCAGCGGTCTCCGTGTCCGCCTCATCCTCGGGCGCCGCCTCGGAGTTCCCCTCGGCGTCGGGCGCCTCAACCTCGACGTCGGCCTCGCGCAGGTCCTCGTCGACCGGATCCTGGGCGCGCGCCTCCCCGGTAGAGATCAGCGCAACGCAAAGCAGCGCCAACACGCTTGAGGTGCGCCCCCGACGTCGCTGGTGTGACGATTCAGCCATCTTTTGCCTCACTGCTCTCAGGCCCATGGTCACCGGACCTCGCGAAATGCTTCGCGCAACACATTGATCTCGGTGGAGCGATCTTCGAAGAGCTGGTTGATGTCACGCGTGGCATCTTCCTTCCGCTGCCAGCCCACATCGAGCAGTCCCACGTGACCTCGCCGAATCAGCGCGTCAAACTCATCATCGACTTGGGTGAAGTTCCACAGCGCGATCGAAGAGACGGCGCGCTCGGTCTCCGAGCGCCAGGCGTCAAGCTCCTGCTGATAGGAGGCCAGCTCCTGACGCTCCACTTCGACGGTGGCGCGAATATCGACCACGCGCTCCTCAATGACCTGATCAATGCCCTGAAAGTACGTATTGAGTTGATCTTTGAGTTCGGGAAGCCGCCGACGTTGCTCGGCAAGCGCTAAAGCCTCGCCACGACTGGAGCTGCCGAGTCGGGCGCGCTGCTCATCGATAAGCTCTCCCAGCGCCATCAGACGGCGGTGGTAGGCCTCGCGCGCCTCGCGTTGTTGCACCAGCGTGGCGTCGCGTGCGCCGAACTGACGCTGGACCGCCACGATCTCCTGGCTGAGCCGGGCGTGCTCCTCTTGCAGGCGACGAACTTCGTCGCGCAGGTCCTGACGAATCTGGCGCACCTTCTGACGATCTTCGGCGCTGAATCCTTCGACCGGGTTCTGGCGAAGGTACGTATCGATCCCGTCGAGGTTGATCTCCAGGCTCTCAATATCGAAGGCTACACGCTCGAGTTCACTGTTGAGCCGACCGAAGTCTTCGCGGATCGCGCTGTTGCGGCTCTGCAACTCATCAAGTGTCTGAGGACCGTTCTGGTGCTGGGAACGCAACGTGTCGACTTCGGCTTCCAGGGTTGCCAGACGCTGGCGCTCCGAGGGGCCCAGAACCTCTCGGGTCCCCTGAAGCTCCGCGTCGATCAGACGCGCTTCCAGCGAGATCAGCTCAGCCTCCAGCGCAATCCCCCGCTTCCAGCCCTCCGAGAGCACCGGGAACGCCTCGATATTCGACCCGTACGAGAGCATCTGCTCCACCTCGGCCAGGGCCGCCTGGGCCTCGTCGATGTCGGCCTGCGTCAGCGAGCCGTCGGAGACCAGCTGGCGAGCGTCGGCCATCAGGGGCTCTCCCTCGACCCAGTCCGAGACCATCGCCGGCATATAGTCAGGGCGAAGCCCCTCAAGATCCTGACGAACCAGCTCCACAAAGAAGCTCTGAAGGTCAGGCTGCGACTCAATAAAACTCACAAGCTCGGTGCGCACCGGTGTGAACGTGGCGATGATGTCGTTAAACCACAGCCGGGCCTGATCGTACTGGCGAAGCCTCATGGAGAGATCAGCCATCAGCAGCTTCGCCTCGGGAACAAAGCGCGGATCGGGATCGGAGATCAGCAGGATGTCCAGGTTACGAAGCGCTGCCTGATAGCTCTCCTTGGAGACCAGCGACCAGGTCAGCTCGTAGAGTGAACGCTCAAAGTACGGGCTTGTTCGGGGTAGCTGCAGGTAGTGGTCAATCGCAAGATCGAACTGCCGCTCTTCATAGGCCAGACGCCCCAGCGCAAGATGTCCCAGGTCGACCACGCGGCTATCTTCCGGGGTCGAGGGGCTCTGCGCGACCAGCGTCGTGAAGACCTCTCGGGCTTCTGCGATGTCGCCGTCAGCGGCCAGGGTGACCCCCTCAAAATAGCGCGCGACCAGCGCATACTCCGCATCACGTGCCGCACGCTGGAACCAGGGCCGGGCCGCGCGGTAGCGCCCTTCCTGATAGAGCGTCTTACCACGGGTGTAGTGCAGCGCCGGGGTGACTTCCTCGAGGTTATCGAGCCGCGCGTAGAGGGCGTCGACGCCGCTGTAGTCACCGATCTCTCCGGCGATCTCCAGGAGGCGCACGATCGCCGGCTGGTAGAATCCGCCCGGCCCAAGCTCCACCACCTGGCGAAAGAAGGTCCGCGCGGCGCGAAAGCTGCGCAGCTGGTAGAGGCTATCTCCGAGCAGGTAAAGCGCCTCGCCATAGCTGTCGAACTGACGAACCTGCCGGTTATCCACCACGGCCACAAAGAGCACGCTGGCGCGGGGGTAGTCGCCCAGCAGGTAGGCGACCTTGGCGTCATTGAAGCGAGACTCCAGCCGAAAACGGCTCTCGACGACCGCCGGCACCAGGTAGCGCTCTTCGAGCTCATCGATCTGCGCGGCGATCTGGTCGACGCGCTGGCGGGCCGTCGAGGCGCCGATCTCCTCCTGAGCCGCCGCCTCCGGGACGCCCAGCAAGAGCCCGCTCAGGAGCATCAACGCTACCGCCCCCCGGGCTGTGATGAGAGGATAAACCATCGCTTGCCAACACCTTAATCGCATCGCGCGACCTCGAATCGAGCACCACTGCACTGGCGCGCGAGCTGCGCTCGCGCTCCTACGTCTCCGGCTTATTCGCCGGCTGCCTCGGCCTGATCGTCTTCCAGGTCTTCGAGGTTCAGCTCAACCATCGTGACCTGACAGACCCCGTCGGGACGATCCTCGTGAGCTGTAAAGGCGTTGCCCCCCTTATAGGCCCGCACGGTGACGACGGTGGTGCGGCCCTCCTCGGCGGTGAAGTTGCAGGAGAAGCGAAGATCAAACTCGTAGCCGCGCGCATACGAGAATACCCCGTAGCCGCTTCCCTGCAGCTCAAGATTGACCGAGACGGTGCGCGTGCCCGGGTTGACCGGCCCGCTGAAGACCTCCAACTCGTTGGCCCGGCTGAGGTTGCCGTCGCGATCCAGCTCGTTGAAGACGCGCGAGCCGTCGACGCTAAAGAGCGCGCGGCGGATGTTGTAGGCTGAGCCCAGGTCGTTCTCAAAACGAATCACCGCGCGGCTGCCGGCGAGGTTTCCGCTGAGGATGGTCTCTTTTAACAGGACGATGCGGCTCTTTGAGCGAAAGACACGCTCTTTGAGGTCGTCGATCTTCGTCTCCAGGTCACGCACGCGCAGGTCGTAGACCTCTTCGGGGCTCTCCCCGTCAGGGATCTCGATGCCTTCGATGCGGTCGGTGTCCATGCGCGCCTGCAGCGACTCTTCGGTGCCGGGATAATCGGTGCGCAGCTCGCGCCCGCCCGGTCCAATGACCGGCTCCGCCGCCTCCTCGCTCTCAGCGGCAGCCTGCTCCTCGGACGCGCCAGCTGCGGCCTGCTCCTCGGTCTGCCCTTCTGCGGGCTCCCCATCGGTCGGCGCGTCAGGCGCATCGCCTGCGGCCTCACCCTCGGCTGCCTCTTGCGGTGTCGACTCCGCTGACTGCGTCTCCTCCACCGGCGCCTGCTCACTCTCCTGCTGCGCCACCGCGTTGAGCGGTGCGATGCACCACAGCAACACTAAAAGGATCACGCCAGGCCACATTCGTCGTTGCATAAACGGC
Organism: Lujinxingia vulgaris; assembly: GCF_007997005.1. Taxonomy (GTDB): domain Bacteria; phylum Myxococcota_A; class Bradymonadia; order Bradymonadales; family Bradymonadaceae; genus Lujinxingia. The sequence continues at coordinate 61,150 of NZ_VOSL01000052.1, forward strand.
TTCCTCACGTCGAATTTATCTCGGTCACGCATGCACGTCCCCGCCACGCGTTCCACGCAAGCGTGGTTTCTCACCATCAAATCGGCTGCAGACTACTTGACCTACCGGGCGATCTCAAGAGCCCCGCCCCCGGCTTTGACGCCCCCATCGCGGGCGGCATTCACATCAATCTTCGGGCCCCAATCCATCCCGAGCCTGTGTCGAAGCTCCGCCCGCGTCAAGAAAAGGGCCGGCCCGGAGCGCTGCGCACTCCGGGCCGGACAACCTACGCCCTAATGCCCCCCGGCTTCAACCGCGAAGCTGATCGCGCAGATACTTCGGCAACGCAAACGCCGCCCGGTGCAGATCTTCGTGGTAGTACGAGAGCTGCGCATCCAGCACCGCGACCCGCTCGGAGTCCAGCCCCTCCACCGGATGCGGCCCCTTCGAGGCGAAGGCAAATGCCCACAGCGAACCGGGGTACGTCGGCACAATCGAGGTGTAGAAATCGACGCGCTCAAACTGCTCGCGCAACATCTTGCCAACGCCGGCCACCCGCGTCGGCTGATAGACGATCGAGTCGCTCTGCGGCACCAGAATACCGTCGGCGCGAAGCACGCGATGGCACGCCGCATAGAACTCCGGCGTAAACAGAACCACGCCCGCGTCGACCGGGTCGGTGGAGTCGACCAGGATCACATCGAACGAGGCGTCGGGCGCATCGTTCACGTACGCCAGGCCGTCGCCAATAATGAGCTCCGCTTTGGGATGGTCAAACGCGCTGGCCACCTTCGGCAGGTGAATTTTGCACTGCTCGACGACGACCTCATCGATCTCCACCATCACCGCTTCTTCCACCTGCGGATGTTTGACCACCTCGCGAAGCGTCCCGCCGTCACCGCCGCCGATAATAAGCACACGCCGGGGGTTGGGGTGGGCAAAGAGCGGCACGTGCGCGAGCATCTCGTGATAACCGATCTCATCGCGTTCCGAGACGTTGATCACGCCCCCGAGCGCCAGCACCGTGCCGAACTCCGGGGTGCGGAACACGTCGACCTGCTGGTAAGGCGTCTCCTGGCTGAAGAGCCACTCGCTGACCGTGTGCTCGGTGACCGTGTTGCGGTTAAGGGGATCGCGAAAGACGATCTTGGCCATGATCTTCTCCTTGTCGGACCGGAGCTGAGCACAAACTCGCCCACACCCCGGGCGTACCCGGGGCATCAGCGCTTGCACTGCCCGAACCTCAAGCGCGCGGCGAGTCGCTCCCTTTGTTCGGAATGCGACGCCGCCGATACGCGGCTAATTGTGATGACTTATCTGTCGAGATCTTCGTGAGTCACGCCGTAGGCCGAGGGCAACGTGCCCGGCGCTACATCGAAGCAACCGCGACGAAACTCCACGGTGCTCTCACGGGTCGCCCCGAAACGCTCTTTGAGAAAGGCGTGCGCTTCCCACGGATCGATCACGGTGCCGCAGGTAAACACGTCGACCGCCGCATAGCCGTACTCCGGCCAGGTGTGAATGGTCAGGTGACTTTCGCTGATCACAACCGCCCCGCTGACACCGTGGGGGTTGAACTGGTGAAAGTTCACACAGACGATATGGGCACCCATGCTTTCGGCTGCAGCCACCATGACCTCCTCCACAAAGGAGGCGTCATTGAGTCGTTCTGCAGGGCACCCGTAATACTCGAGGATCAGTTGACGTCCGAGAGCTTCCAATTCGTTTTACCTCGTGGATGGTCGCTCCGAATCCACGCTCCGCGTTGGTCCCTTCTCGGCATCTCTCGAGCCGATGAGCTAGTCATCGGACTCGCCTCGAAGCGACCTCGCCAACGGAGCCTGGTCCAGAGCGAAGTTCGCTACCATCGTGCGCATAAATCACCGTGGTGTGAGTTCACTCGCGTCTCCAACCGCAGCCTGGCGAGGGCATGCCCTGAAGACTGGCTTCGCCCCCTGTCTGGCTTGTCTTACGTCTCCCGACGTCGAGCTTCTGCCACGCCCGCTTGGGTAGGGCGTGTGGCTCCGGGACCGGCCAACAGGGTTTGGGTGTCGCTACCGAAAAATTCACCGCCCGAAAGCGGGCCGCAATTACTAACATCTTCGCTTGGAAAATCAAGCCCGAAGCATCTATCTTGCCCGAAATTTTGCTCGCACGGCGGCCGAACCTCACGCCCCGACGCGTTCTGCGACTGTATGGAGTCCCCCTATGAACAACCGTGATTACGCCCGCGTCCTTCAGGAGATCGCCCAGCTGATGGAGATCGGCGGCGAAAACCGCTTTAAAATCCGCGCCTTCGAGAACGCCACACGCACCGTCGAGACGTTGCCCGAGGAGCTCGATCAGATCATGGAGCGCGGTGAGCTCGAAGACCTCAAAGGCATCGGCTCCAGCATCGCCAACGATCTTCGTCAGATCCGCGAGCGAGGCACCTGCGACATCCATCAAGCGCTGCTGGAGCGCCTGGATCCCGGACTTCTCGACATGCTCAAAGTCCAGGGGTTGGGGCCCAAACGCATCAAGCTCGTCTACAAGGAGCTGGGCGTCTCCAACCTCGACGCGCTCAAAGAGGCCGCCGAAGCCGGCCGCCTCCGAGAGCTTAAGGGCCTGGGCGCAAAAACCGAGGAAAAAGTGCTCGCCGAGATCGAGCGCCTGGCCCAGGGAGGCGATCGCGCGCCGCTGCCTCAGGCCCGCCGCGTGGCCGAATCGCTGCGCGATCACCTCGACGCCCTGCCCCAGACCATCCGCGTGGCGATCGCCGGCTCGCTGCGTCGCGGCCGAGAGACCATCGGGGACATCGACCTGCTCGTCTCCACCGACGATCCGGCGCCGATTCACCAGGCCTTTGTCGCGTTGGCCGAAGTCAAAGAGACCCTGGCCAGTGGCGAGACCAAAACCTCGGTGCGACTTCATAACGGCATCCAGGTCGATCTTCGTACGGTCAACGACGAGGTCTTCGGAAGCGCCCTGCACTACTTCACCGGCAGCAAAGAACACCATATCGAGCTGCGTACCCGGGCCAAACGTCAGGGGCTCCGGGTCAGCGAGTACGGCGTCTTCAAGGAGGGCGAAGACACACCTATCGCCTCGCGCACCGAAGAAGACCTCTACAAAGCGCTCGGACTTCCTTATATCGACCCCGAGCTCCGAGAGGGCCGCGGCGAGATCTCTGCGGCCGAGAAGAGCGACCTGCCCATGCTGCTCAACGACGAGCAGATCCGTGGCGATGTGCACATGCACACCACCGAGACCGACGGCCGCCACTCCATCGAAGAGATGGCCGAGGCCGCGAAAGCGCTCGGCTACGACTACATCGTCATCACCGACCACTCCCAGGCGGTGCGCGTGGCCAATGGCATGACCCCGGAGCGCTTCCGCGACCATATTGCGCGTATCCGCGAGGCCGACGCGGGCATTGAAGGGATCCGCGTCCTGGCCGGCATTGAGGTCGACATCCTCAAAGACGGCAGCCTGGATATGGATCACGATCTTCTGGCGGACGCCGACTGGGTGGTAGGAAGCGTCCACAGCCACTTTAACCTCGATCCCGACACGATGACCGAGCGCCTGCTCACGGGCATGCGCACCGGCCTGCTCTCGTGTCTGGGCCACCCCACCGGACGCATTCTGGGCGGACGCGACGGTTACCGCTACGACTTCGACGCGATCGTGGAGGCCTGCGTGGAGCTCGGTGTGGCCCTGGAGCTCAATGGCAGCAGCGGGCGCCTCGACCTCAACGCCGAACTCGCCGAGAAGGCTCATCGTCAGGGGGCGATGCTCGTGCTGGGCTCGGATGCCCACTCCACCACGGGGCTTGAAGATCTTCGGTTCGCCGTTCAGCAGGCGCGCCGCGCCTGGCTGGGCCCCGACGCCGTATTGAACACGCTGCCGGTCGATGCGCTGCTCCAGGCCACTCGCCCCACGCTTCGCTGAGCTCTGCGGAGGTTGTGCTCGGGTTGCCTGAGGTTGCTTCGTGCACATGTTGGCCGCGTATGTCGCAACTCCGCCGGACGATGTCCTCATCCCTGTATGACAGAATGGAGTGTCAGATGACGAAAATCACCTTCAAAGGAAACCCGGTCACCCTCAGCGGCACCCCGCCCTCGGTGGGCGAGAGCGCTCCTGAGTTTCATGTTCATAAGAATCCCGGCGAGGCCATCGCGCTGAGCAACGCCGCGGGCAAGCGCGTGCTGCTGACCACCGCCCCCTCGGTGGACACCGGCATCTGCGCCGCCCAGCTCCGCACCTTTGAAGCGCGCCTGGCCGAGGCCGGCGACGACGCCGACTTCGAGCTGTGGTTCGTCACCCGCGATCTTCCCTTCGCGCTGGATCGCTTCGCCGAGCAGGCGGGCATCAGCCACGTCAAAACCCTCTCCGACTACAAAGATCGTACCCTCGGCGAGGCTTTCGGACTGGTCATCGACGAGCTCGGATTGCTCGCCCGAACCGTCTTTGTCATCGATAAAGATGGCACGGTGCTCTACCGCGAGCTCGTCCCCGAGATCGCCACGGAGCCCGACTACGACGACGCCTGGGCGATCGTTACCGGCGACTGAGCGTTTTCGCCACATTGACACCCCCGAAAGGCCGCGCTAGCACCAGCGCGGCCTTTCGGCGTCAACGCCCTCCCGAGTCTGTGCAGGACCTCCCTATGCCTCATCGCCACGCCGGCCCCGTGATCGCCCTCCTCGCGTTTGCCGCGCTCCTGTCGTCCACAGGTTGTGACGGCGCGCCCTCTACGGGCGCTGACGATACCATTCGCGAGCTCGAAGCCCGCGCCCGTCAACGCGCGCCGCAGGTCGAAGTCTCGATGGGCTACCTGCACCATCACGGCGACGACTGGCCCCAGGGTGACGTACGCATTGAGGGGCCCGAAGGTCAGGAGGCCACGCTCACACGCCTGCTGGTGGTGACATCTGCGGTGGAGCTGCACCTCTGCGCTCCGACCAACACGCTGGGGGCAGCCCTCTACGATCTTTTTCTACCCACCGCCCACGCCCACGTCCCCAGCTCCGCGACGCGTCAGGGCACCCCCTACGTCGAAGATCTGCTGGGCCCGGCCCGCGCCACCCGTATGGTCGGCGGCATCGCCCCGCCACCGGGTGACTACTGCGAGATGCACGTCCTGCTGACCCCGGCCGATGACGACATCATCAACCTCACCGGCGTGCCGACCTCCGAGCTCGAAGGCTACACCGCGCTGGTCGACGGCCGCTGGCGCCCGAGCGAAGACGCCCCCTGGCAAGACTTCCGCTGGACGCACCGTGATGTGCATCTGGCGCGCACACCGCTCCTCAACCCCAAAGATGGCAGCGCTCCGCTCGCGCTCAACGCGCCCGATGCATCCGCGCTTCTACTTCTCGACAAGTCCCTCTCCCTGGCCGACCTCCAGCACACCCGGTGGAGCGCCGACGGACCGGACTTCACCCCCGTACTACGTGACCTCCCCGACCGGATCGAACTCTATCGCTTCGATCGCCCCCCTTCCCCCTGAAGATACCTATGAGTTCACAAGCCCACCGCGCCGACGCCGCCGATATGCACTCCCTTGTCGCCCTTCTCCCGGTCCCCTGGGGTGAGGACGGCCTGGAGCTCTTGCGAGAAGTTCATCAGGAGACCTGGGTCGAAGACCTCGATGTAGCCTGGGAGGTTCCTGGCGAGCGTGGCACGATCACCCTGCGCAGCGGTCACAGCGTCACGCTGATGGTCGACGAACCGATCCCGGAGCTGGTCGACCTGGCGCCGACCTCCAAACACCCCTTCGCCGCCGCGGAGATCCACCAGATCGAAAACCAACAGGCCATCTGGCGGCTGGTGCTCGAAGGCGTCGACAGGGATCCGCGCCGCCTGGCCGCCTCCTTCGCTCGCCTCCTCACCACGGCAGTTGAAGCCGGCGCACCGGCGGTCTTCTTGCCGGCCTGCGTGCAGCTTCACCCCCCGGCGCTCCTTCGCCACCTCTCGATGGACTTCAACCAGCCCGATGCGGTCATCAACCTCTTTGTCAGCGCCTGGAACGACGACGAATGGATGATCACCCGCGGGCTCACCCTCTTCGGCCTCCCCGAGCTGGAGACGCGGCATAACAACGGCCTCAACGCCGCCTACTTCCGCCTGATGGACATCGCCTCCACGATGTTCCTTCAGCAGTCGCCCTTTCCCGACGGTGCCCAGCTCCAGGTCGGCCCGCAACTTTTTGAAGCGCGCACCGGCCCCTCCGGCCCCTCCGATCCTCAGGTGCCCTTCTGCGGCCACCACGGCACGCTGACCATCGGAACGGTGAGCTTCGACACCTGAGCTTCGCACTGCCGGATTGACACCGCCAGAGCCCACGGGGTACGCTCCCGGCTCATCGGGTTTGTATGCGGCAGTTAGAGCAACACGTTGCCACTCTTGGGATGACTTGCATGCTTTTGAGGGCTGTAATGACGCCAGTGTCTCGCGTAACCAGACGCCTCGCCACGTTGATGTTGACGATCTTCGCTCTGCAGTTTGGCTGCGGCGATGGCGAAGTGGGCGACGAAGTCGTCTATTTCCACATCTACAACGGCTACGCCGGAAGCGCTCAGATGAGCCTCTACGGCCCCACCGGCGCGCTGGTCAACTCGCTGCCTTTTGGTCAGTCGACCCTCGATGTCGGCAATGGCGAGCCGGTGGCCTTTGATCGCAGCATCCCGGGCAACTTCACCCTGCTGCTCGATGGCTCTCCCACCCCGATTGAGCTTCCGGCCGAGGCCTGGTCACTCTACCCCCATGAGACCGCCACGCTCTTTCTGATCCGCCGCCAGGGGCAGGGCGCGCTGTTGCAGATGTACCGCCACGTGCGCTCCATCTCCGAGGGCTGCCGCATCGTCTTCGGCAACGCCCTCTCCACCCCTTCGGCGAACCTGGGTCAATACAACTTCATGTCGGGCTTCCGCTTCGACGACGTCGCAATCGGGGGCTACCTCGCCAGCGATCCTCGCGGCGGCGCCTTCCTGACCGAAGTTCGCGACAACCCCTACTTCTTTCTTGTTCGCTCCGAAGAAGAAGAGTCCGAAGGCGTGCTCATCCCTGTCTGGGTGGGCCGTGAAGGTACGGTGGACTTCCCCCGCGTCGACTTCCAGTCGGGCACCATTACCACAGACCCGCCCACCCTCGAGGTGATCACCTGCATCGCCGACGCCGGCGGCGACCCGGAAGCCGAGGCCGAGTGCCTGCTTCCCAAGTCCTACCAGGGCATCGTTTTCACCCCGGAAGTGGAAAGCACCTTTATCCACTACTACCCCGAGAACTTTGGGAACTCCGCCGGTGACTGCGCCGCCTCGTTCCGCATCTTCTCCGACTTTGGCAACATCTTCACCGGGGAGCACGCCAACGGCAGCTTCATCGACGGTGAAGTCAACGGCAGCGCCGGCGACCACCTCTTCTGGGTCCTCTACGGCTTCCCGGCCGGCGAGCCGGGCCCGCGAATCGCGCAGTGGTCGACCAGCGACGATGTCACCGCCGGCGGCTTCCAGCCCCTGCCTGACTACCCCTCGGCCCCCTGATCGCCACAAACGTTCGACCGATGCCCCCTGACCTTGCGGTCAGGGGGCTTTTTTGATTATATCTGCCTATCACCGCTTTTCGAGCGACACACACCTCCTAGACAGGACCCGGGAGTTGAGGGGTAGACGCCTCACCTGTGTCACTCTGGCACACTCTCTCCGGTGAATACGGCGGCTCCTGACCGACCAGTCTAACTGGCATATCGATTGCAACTTGTGGTACCGTAAAGAATCTTCAACCGTTTCGGGAACAGGCCATGTCCTACACTCCAACACCTGCGGCTTCAGGCCAGGCGCGTCTGCTACTCAACGGCGCGCGTTTGTTGGTTCATCTTGGCGGTGTGGTTGGGGTGGCGCTGCTGATGGCGCTTCCCTTTGTCAGCCAACGCACCCTCTCGCTGGCTGCTCAGGCCAACGCCTCGGGTCTGCATGAGGCCATCTTCAACTTTGAGGCGCTCATCCATCTGGGCCTTGCCGCCTGTTTCTGGACGATGCTCGCGCTGACCTTTGCCTGGCTTCGCGAGACGCTGCGCCAACGCGCCGAGCAGCGGCCTGCCCTGACCCGAAACATCGTGCGCGCCCGCGGCAACGTGATCCTCGAGACCCTGGTCGTCTTCCCGGTCTTCTTGCTGCTTGTCTTTGGTCTGGCGCAGTTCGCGGTGCTCAACATCGCCAGCATGCTCACGACCGTTGCCGCATTCCAGGCCACGCGCACCGTCTGGGTGTGGGAGCGCGAGCCCATTGGTCCCGATGATGTGGAGCGCAAGGCCGTGATTCAGGCCGCCACCGTCGTCGCTCCGGTCGTCCCGGGCGAATACGCCGCGCAGCCGTCGACCTCCTCGACCGAATACAGCCAGAACAGGGGCATCTTTGTGGCCTCGCAGTTTCCCTGGCCCGTGGCCGACTCCGGCTACCAGGGGCGCGACATCGGCGATCGACTCGCCGATGAGATGGCCGGGCTCAACCCGCCGATCGACTTTGTCTCGGCCATTGATACCGCCGCCTACTCCCACCGCACGGTTCGCAAGCTGACCAGCGCCTACGGGGCGATCGACGTGAGCTTTCAGCAGGATACGTCCACTGGCAACAAGATCACGGTGACGACCACCTACCATCACCTCAACGCCTTTCCGCTGGTCGCCGGCCTCTTTGGTGAGAGCTACGAGCGCTCCGGCCGCACGGGGTACCACGTGCCCATCAAACGCGTGCTCTCGCTGGAGCGCCAGCGCCCCTCACCCAACCGCTCGCAGTTTCCCCGGGTGACCAACAGTAACCTCGCTGCGCCTTACCTCTTCTAGCCCCGGATAAGTCGCCCGCACGCATCATTCGCGAACCTCTCCGTGCTTCGTCTCTATGAGCTGACCATGATCAACCTCCCTCAAAAGCCATCCCCCCTGCTCCCGGGCGCACGCCGCCTGCACGAGCAAGAAGGGGGAGCTATCGCCATTCTCGCAATGGCAGGAGCCCTGATCCTTCTTTTGGCCAGTTGGACGGTTTACGACGCCGGCGCCTCGGCACAAAAGAAGATGGACGCCCAGATCGCCGCTGACACAGCGGCCCTGAGCCAGGCCACGATCAAAGCGCGATCCATGAACCTGATGGCCTACGCCAACGTCACCAAGCGCTCGGTCTGGGGCATTCACAGCCTCTACCCGGCTTACATGTACGCGGTGCCGCAGTGGATCCACGGCGACTACAACTTAGCCGGGCTCTCCCTGCAGGGCTTTCTGGGCATGGACAGCGTCTGCTCAACCTGCTTTCAGCTCTCGGGCGAAGACGGCAGCGACAACGCGCTGTGTAACCTGTGCAACTTCATGAACACCAACCGCTCGCTCTGGAAGAGCGTGGCCTGCCGCTACGACGACTACGAGACGGCGTGCAGCGGGACCAACCCGGACTCCTGGGGCGACTTCTACCGCTTCTCGGGTCACGACCATAACACCGGGCCCCATGAGATGATGGAGCTCGACCCGGGCTACGATTACCCCAAACTCGCCAACGACGATCTTCAGCAGAAGATGCTCGCCGGCGACAACATCTCCGACGGCCCGCCCTACACCTTCCGGGTTGGCGATGGCGATAGCTGGTCGACCTCGTTCTTTGGCAAAGACCTGATCGCCATCGACAACTACCAGCGCTACATCTTCGCCATCTCGCCATGGTGGGGCTGGACCGAGCAGTCGATGCGCGCTGTGCGCAACGGCGCCACCCTCTCCGGGAGCTTCCCGGCGCCGGCGGGCGTCCTGCCGGACAACGTCGAGAACATCACCCAGTCGATCATCTCCCACTACTCCAGCGCCACACCGATCGCCGGCGATGGCACCTTCCACAACTACAGCAACTACGTCGACTCCCTGCCGGTACGTCCCGGCAAGATGGGCACGATGAGCTCGCACCTGAGATCTTCGGTCAACGCGGGCAACATCCTCAACATCGTCAAGTCCTGCCTCGACGGCGGCAACTGCCAGACGGAGAACCCCTTCCTCTTTGAGCACCTGCTCAACATGGCGCGCTTCATCCTCTCCTCCGAAGGTACGGTGGTGGGCTTTAGCGGCCAGGGCATCCTGGAGCACGTCTCCAGCGTGGTGGTGAACCTCTTGGCCGGCACCCACGCCTTCCGCGACCGGGGCGTGGGCTTTACCTCCAACGCCATGGTTCGCGCGATGGGAGAGAACCGCATCGCCGCCGAGCCCTGGGAGCTTCGCCCCTTCCGAAACGCCGGCGAATGGCAGGTTCAGACCTCCAGCCTCGTGATGGCGATGGTCGCCGACTTCACCTCTTTTAATCTCCTGCAGGCCCGTCAGAAGTACGACATCGTCGGCGAAGACTACACCGGCATGGACGCCAAATCGGTGCGCTACCGTGAGCACTTCTATGGGGAGAGTTTCGGCGACCGCCCCGCCCCGATCGATCCGACCTCCATCCTGGAGAAGAACACCTACCGGGCCTCATCCACCTGGGCGATGTCCCGCGCCGAGATCTTTCATACCGGCGCTGCCGGCCCCGATCTCTGGACGCCCTCCTGGAGCTCACGGATGCGTCCGATCGTGCTTGGCAGCGAGTGGGCCGACGCCCAGTACAACATGAACCAGGTCTATCACGACTCGCTCCCCTACATGGTGCTCTCGCGCAGCATCGGCGCCACCGGCGCCTGGCCGCTGACGCAGGTCGGCGTCGACCTGCTGCGCATGGAAGCCATCAGCAACGCGATGGGCCCCTCAACGATTGGAGGACTCGCCAAATGAACCGACGACTCCTTCAACGTATCAAGGGTCTGGGACGCGACGAACATGGCGTCGCCATGACCGAGTTCGTGATGTTTTTGCCGGTCTTCGTCCTGATTTTCATCGGCATCTTCGAGCTGGGGCGAGTCTACGACGGCTCGCTGCGGGCACGCGGCATGGCCTTTGTGCACACCGTCGAGAAGTTCCGCAGCGTTCAGGACACCTCGTTTAAAGACGCGATCACCTCCAACGGACCGGCGCGCTGGGCGGCCACGCCGGTGGGCGCATCGATCGACAGCACCTCCCAGCTCTTTCGCACCCCGCCCAATCAGCGCGCAGGCATCCGTGAGGTGGTTGCGCGCCGCGAAGCGCAGGCCTTCTCGCAGACCGAGGGTCTGGGACAGCACGGCAGCCTCGGTGAGGCGCTCGGGCGCGTACGCCTTGTGCAGGCCGCCGGTGTGGAGCTGCTCGGCGTCGATCACATCATCAACGATGACCTGACCACCTTCTTCGGCGACTCCCCCCTGGCGCTGGAGCTCTTTGATGACCGGCCCCAGAACGCGGTCTCCTCCTCGATGGAGACCTCCGGGATCATGGGCCAGCTGGGCGCGCGCGCCAACCAGATGATCAACTCCGCCGGTGCCCGAAGCGCCATCGGCGCCAACGTGCGCTACGGAACCCTCACCGGCCGCTTCGACAGCACTGTGCCCATCAATAGCCTGGGCGATGTCGAGGTCAGCGCCTGGTACAGCGTGCTCGCGCCGACCTACACCCACGAAGACGACCGCAAAAACGGTCAGATGTCCGCGATCGCCAGCCGCATCACCTTTGAGGGCCAGAACTTCAAGCCCTACCAGGCGATCATGCGCTACAACACCACCCCTGAGCTTCCCATCCTGCCCTCGGAGTACGAGGTCCCCAACCCGGTTGAAGAGGAACCCGACGACTTCTTCAGCGAGCCTCTCAACTACGGCGACGACTTCTACCCCTGATCGGCGTTCGCGCGCCAAGGCTTTGGACTTATGAACACCGCCAACATCACAAAGGCATGTACCAACCTCGCGAAGACGGCCGTTGCCGGCGCGTTGATCGCCTCGGTGGCGTGGGCCGTAGGGGTCTTTGAGGTCGACGGCAGCGTCCAGGAGAGCCACGCCGATCTCTTCGATCTTCGCTCGCTCAACACCCAGGATCCGGTGGAGACCTTCGCCCGCGAGCTTGAAGCCCTGGGCCACCCCGAGCCGCGCACCTACGAGATCAACGGCAACATCACCTACTTCTCCGTGCGCACCACCGATGAGAGCCCCACCCGCGTACTTGAGACCTATCAAAAGCGCTTTAAGCAGGCGCGCCTCAACGATCGCGTCTACACCGAGCTTCGCGATGAGGAGAATGAGGCCCGCCTGGTCACCGCCCTGACCGGCGGCCTGGTCCCCCACGCCATCGAGCCCACTCACGTCACGATGGGCGGCATGATCACCCGCGGAAAAGCCCGAAACGCCGAGGAGGTCCGTCGCGACTTCTTCGCCGCCCAGGATCCCAACCTCTTCTTCCGCGGCCACCGTTGGATCGAGGCCTTCCGGGAGCCGGATGATGAGAAGACCACGGTCATCGCCAGCTGGAGCGACGACGCCTTCCTCTATGGCCGTATGCACCCCACCGAGCTTCGGGTCGGCTACGGTGCCGGCGCCGACGACAAAGTCCCGGCCTGCCCCGGTTGCGTTCGCATCAATCGGATGCGCGACTTAACCCATGGCGAGCGCTTTCTCTACGAGAGCAACGTCTACGTCACCAACCACAGCCCGGCGCAGATCGTCGACTTCTACAAGCGCTCGATGCGCTCGCGCGGCTGGAGTGAGCACCCCAACAACGACATCTTCTTCGAGGTCCAGTCGGTCGTGGACTTCGAGGGGCGCGACGCCGACGTGATCGCGTTTAAGCGTCAGGATCGCATCGTCAAACTTGTGATCTACCAGAAAGAAGCGAGCACCTACGTGCACGCTGCCATGACCCCGGACACCGACCCGGAGTAGCGTCACCGACCTCGCACGATGAGCCCGCTAACTACGATGGAATGTGCACCACCAGATGGATACACGGAGAGGAGACCCCATGAATCGGCTGCCTGATCAAAAGCAACGTAGCTGGAACCCAACAGCGTGGATAACGCTGGTTGGCCTCAGTCTAATGCTGAGTTTCGCAAGCGCGTGTGGCGAGGCCGCCGCCCCCCTGGAGGTCACCGACGATCCCGAAGCGATCCATCAGGGCTTTGAAGCGCTCAACCACGGCCCGCGCTACTTTGAGGCACCCGACGGCCCCTTCTTCAACGATCCGGGGCTGATCGTGGTCAACCCCGACCCGCTGGAGCGCGAGCCGCTGATCCTCTCGGCTGAAGCGTACTGGCTGGCCGACTCCGATGTGGCCGCCTCGACCGTCGATGAAGACACCATCCGCTTCCCGCGTGACGGCTACGAGCACATGCGCGGCTACCGCCCCGGTCATGTGGTGCTCTCGCGTACCGCGGTGTTCCGTCGCTTCATCGAGCACGTCGAGCTGACCGAGCGCGAGATCATCTGGCACACCCGCGACGCCGACCTCGAGGAGGTCGTGATTCACGGGGAGTTCCACATGGATCTGCTCCCGGGCACCACGCTCCCCGAAGACTTCGACATCGTCGACACCTACCTCTACCCGGATTTTGAGGCTCAGAAACACGACCTCTACGAGCGCCGCCTGGTGATGTACGACATCAACAAGCGCGTGCAGATGCAGCAATCCGGCGAGCGCGAGAACTGCGAGCTGAGCACCTGCGACATCCCCTGCAACGACTGGCAGAGCGAAGCCGCCGCCGATGAGACCTTCGACGCGGCCTCGGCCTGCATGGACTGGGTCCGCGACAACCGCTCGGTCTATGCCGACGACGAGTCCGGCCCGCTGCTCTGCCCCGAGAGCCTCTCCGATGAACAATGCGCAGGCGTGGTCTGCTCTGACATGTGCGAGCTCGACGACGGTGGCGACGAAGACGACGAAGTCTCCGCTCCCGATCCCTCCAACGATCCGGGCAACGTGGGCGAAGGCCCCGGCGGCGAGCCGGTCAAGCGTGGTGTGGGCTTTACCTTCTGCCTCAACCCCTACGAAGCCGGCGAAGTCGAAGGCGCTCCCGATATCGACCCCGACGAGCTCTGCGACCTGACCATCGAGCTCACCGATCCCTTCACCTTCGGTGGCGAGCAGAGCGGTGAGTTCGGAAACGGCAACGGCACCTGGACGGCCAGCTGGCAGTTCACCCTCATCCCGCGCCTGCAGGTCAGCGTCGGTGTGAAAGCCGGCATCAAGCTCAAGATCTGGAAGCCCGGCCTCAAAGCCTACGCAGGCATCTACGCCGGCTTTGGCTTCGGTGCCACCGTGACGCTCGAGGCGCAGCTGGCCCTTCAGTACAACTGGAGCAAGCACTTCGAGGTGCCGATCATCAAGAACTTCGTGGTCGTCTTCGTGCCGCTTAGCGTCTACGCCTACGCTCGCCTCAACGTGAACTTCCGACTGAGCCTGGAGGGGATGCTGCGCTACGACTACTACCGCACCAGCGTCAACTACCTCTGCGTCAACATCTGCGTGGGCGGCTGCCCCCTCTTCCGAATCTACGCCTCGCGCTACGCCAACGGGGAGTGGAAAGGCAGCTCCGACGGGATGAGCAAATGCAGCCTCCCCAGCCCTAATGACCTGGGGTTGAGCAACAACATCGACGGCCAGTTCACCGCCGAGATCGATGCTGAGGCCACACTAAGTGCGGGTCTGGATATCGGTATCGGTGCGCGCATCGGGCCGGATCTCAACATCGGCAACTTCAACGTCGGCCTGACCCCGCCGGGTAAATACAACATCTATGTCCAACCCCTGGAGCTCTCGCTGCAGGCCGGTATCCGCATCTCCCCGCCCCTTTGTAACTACTTTGTGGGCCTGTACCTGGGCGGCTCGGCCGGCGCAGGCATCAAGATCCCGATCGTCGGTTGGAAGGAGTTCCGCGTGCGTATCTACGGTCCGATCAAGCTCTTCGGCGTCGATGGCACGCTCGACGGTGGCGTCTTCGACATGATCGGTTGCGGCTACTTCGAGCCTTCGGAGCCCTACGAAGTCGTGCGCAGCGGCTGCTCCAACGATGAGCAGTGCATGGACGATGCCCCGGCCGGCGAGAGCTCCCGCTGCTTCCAGCGCGAGTGCGTCAAGCATGACAATGTGCGCGTGAGCCTGGGCTGGCTGGCCGAGGTCGACCTCGACCTCTACATCACCAAGCCCGATGACTCGCTGGTGCAAAACCGCATGACGCAACCCAACCTCTTTGACCGCCGCGACTGCGGGGATACCTGCACCAGCGAGGCTCAGGGCGCTCCCTACATCGAGAACTTCACCTTCCCCAACGACGTGGAAGGCGAATGGATCGCCTGGGTCGTGCTCAATGAGGCGGCTGAGAACGCCGACATCAACGACATCCTCTACACCCTGGAGGTGGAGTTCGGTGAGGGCGTGATGCGTCAGACGGTCGAGGGCAGCATCATCCGCGACCAGGCCGACCAGTCGGTCTTCCGCTTCGCGATCTGCAGCCCCAACGCCACCACCCCGCGCTGCCAGGCGCAGGGCGGCGGTATCTCGGATCTGCCCGTCGGCAGCGACGATGACGTGGTCTTCCCCATCGAAGACCCCGCTCTTCCCGGCGTCGAGCCGGGCTGCGAGCCCGACACCCAGGAGTCGTTGTGCGCCGAGTATCACACCGGTCCGGACTGCAACTTCTACCAGCTCACCGATAGCTGCGGTGGCCAGCGCAGTATCGCCTGCGGCTGTGAGCTTCGTGCACAAAACTGCCGCTCCGACAGCCAGTGCGATGAGGGCCAGGTCTGCTGCCAGAACAGCGGCATCTGCCTCACTCCGCCGGCCAACGGTGAAGGTGCCGTGCGCCTCTGCATGCAGCTCGAAGCCTACTGAGTCGGCCTCATTTCGCGCCGGAGCCCCGGCGCGGAGTCATCCACGCTCGGCCCGCCCTGTTACGCCACTCCGCCTGCTTCGGAGTTTTGACGATGGATATTCAGATGAAGATCCCGACACACCCACCGGCACCTCGCCGCAGCATGCGCCACGGCGCCACCGCGCTGCTCGCTGCGCTCGCCACCTGCGGGCTCATGGCCTGCGGCACCGATGGCGAGACCGACAGCCCCGCCGACGCCTCCGGGCGCACGGTGATGGCCGTCTCGCCCAATGGCTCCTACCTGGTCTTCCGCGACCATGTGCGTCTTATGGCAGATGACCTGGCGCGCGCGGCGACCTTTGAGGACGATCGCGTGATGATCCCCGTGAAGCATCGCGAGCACCTCAAAGGTCTGGAGACCGGAGATATTCTCCTGGCGCAGATCGACAACGGTCACTGGCGCCACATCGAGGCGATCGAGGTTCAGGGGAGCAACCTCGTGTTGCGCACCCGGGATGCCGCGCTCTTCGAGATGGTCGAAGACGGCGATATTCTTGTGGAGATCGGCGAGCAGGAGGCCATCGGCCAGCACCGCTCCGCGCTTCGCTATCAGGAAGAGCGAATCTATGAGGGCGGCAGCGGTGGCGTCGTCTTTCCCCGGCCCCGACCGGTGCGACCGATCGTCGACGATCCGATCATCATCGAGCTCGACGAGCTCTCGGCCTCGGCCGGGCCGCGCTATTCCTTTGAGATCGCGGAGACGGCGGCCGGCGAAGTCGATACGCCCGAGTACACCGTGGAGACGGTCCAGGGCCAGATCGAGGCCAACGTCACCTTCATCTCCCGCATGAAGATTCTGGCCGGACGTATCGTCGAGGAGCGTACCTCGGCGCTGGCTCATGTCGACACGGATCCTCAATGGGTCATTGAATCGACCGGCGATCGCGCCGACCGCCACACCTTCCGACTTCACGGGTCGCACGCCACCCGACCGATGTTTGAGATCTTGCAACGGCGCTTCTACTTCACCGCCGATCTCAACCTTGCTTACGACGTGCGCACCTCGGGCACAGCGACGATGACGGCGGGCTTTGTCGGCAGCGGCTACGCCTTTGCCGGCGTGCTCTGCACCAACGGGCTCGGCGGCCAGCAGGACTGCATGGCGCTCCCGCGTGAAGGTCGCTACGAGGCCTTCCACGCCGAGGAGCGAGCCACGCAGACCCAGGGTGAAAACGGCGCCATCAGCTTCAAAGCCACCATGGGCATCAACGCCGCCCTGGTCGACACGCCCAGCTCGGTCACCGCCAACCTGCTCACTCGCCTGGAGCCTTTCCGCGCAAACTTCGACGCGGAGATGACCCTTCGTCCGCCCTTCTGCCCGCGCAGCGGCACGCTCACGGTCGCCGGACACGCCCGCAAAGCGACCTTCAATGGCACCACCGGCTACACCAGCGAGTCCCGCACGGTCTTTGAGAACCTGGACATGGTGCAGGACAACCCGGCCTGTGGCATCTCGGAGCCCGACGGGCCGCTCTACTGCGAGCGCCCGGGCGACTGCGGCGACGATCCGGAGTTGACCTGCTTCCGCGGCATCTGCGATGTGCGCACGCCGATGCGCGTGGTCCTGGACTGGGCCTCCGCCGCCGACCTGGATCTCTACGTGGAGCTGCCCGATGGCGAGCTCATCTCGGTAGCCAACCGCAACGCCAACAGCGCCACGATGACGATGGTCTCCAACGGCGGTGGCGAGTGTGAGAACTGCGGGGTATGCACCGGCAGCATGATCACCGACTGCGCTGCCGCAGATCCGGTTGATGGCCAGTGTCCGGCGGGCTGCTCGGTCTCGCTCGACGGCAACCGCTGCACCGGCGGTGTCGCGCGCTGCGGGGTCTTCGACGCCCAGAGCTGCGGCAGCGTCGAAGGCTGCAGCTGGAGCACCATGGGCGGCAGCCTGCCCCCTTACCTGGAGGCCGTGGCCATCGATCGCCCCGAGGTCGACGAGCTCTACCGCATCTGGATCGTCAACAAGAGTGGCCAGTACAACGGCCGCCCCGACCCGATCCGCTACGAACTTCAGATCCACGGCCTTGAAGAGCAGTCCGCCTCCATCAGCGGCTACATCGAAGCCGACGCGGGCGCTCGCTCCATCACCTCGATTTACCGCTACGGCGTGATCGAAGACAGCGACGAGTGCATCCCGGTCTACGACAGCCAGCTCTGCGAAGACGCTGGCAACGTCTGCGGCCAGTTCTCGGCGACGGATAACTGCGGTGTGCTCCGCGAGGTCATCGACTGCGGCTCCTGCGATGCCGGTGTGCCCTGCGAGAACAACCAGTGCGTGTGCACCCAGCAGTCCGACGCCGAGATCTGCGCCTCCCGCGGATACGCCTGCGGCAGCCGCGAGATCATCGACAGCTGCGGCGAGACACGCACCATCGAGTGCGGCTCCTGCGAGGCGGGTGTGGAGTGCTCGGCCAACAACACCTGCTGCGGCGTCAACGTCGAGGAAGAGATCTGCAACGAGCCTCCCGGCTTCACCCGCACCGGCTGCACCTCCAACGAGTGCGAAGAGCCGCCGGCCGATCTTGGGTGCAACCGCATTCGCCGCACCGACAGCTGTGGCATCCAGCGCGACGTGGAATGCGGTGGGTGCAATATGTTCGACGGGTGGTACTTCGTTGGCGAATCCGAGGCTGACGTCATTCAGGTCTGTGGCAGCCGCGCGGTCTGCGACTACCACCTCTACGAATGGCGAGACTACGATTGCGCCGGTGAGAAGTGCACCTACGAGGTCACCGATCACGAAGCGCGCCAGGTCAACTGTGAGTCCTGCCCCGATCCCTTCATCGGTCCCTGGTCACCCTGCAATGAGTTCGACGGCAGCTGCGATCAGAGCGGCACGCGCGAGCGTACCCACTATGACTTCCGCTGCGATCAGGAGTCGGATCTCAACACCTACCTGACCTCGCTGACCAACCACGCCCTCGACTCCGTGGCGCATCCGAACATCGCTGCGGCCCCCTACGCGGTCTGTGTTGGGTTTGAGGATCATGTGGAAGAAGGTGCGTGCACCCGCAACACCAACGGCGCAAGCTGCGGAGCGGGCGCCAGCGGCCGCTGCGCGCTGGGTGAGTGTCTGCAGAACGACTGCACCGAGATTCAGGGCAACTGCGGCACCGTCGCCGAGCCCCAACTCTGCGCGACGGTCCTCACGCCGACCAACCCCCGTAATGTGTGTCTTCCCGAAGACGACTGCTACGTCGATGACGACTGCAACCAGTTCCTGGCGGTGGGCGATCCGGAGCGCGTCTGCGGTGTGACCGGCGGCAATAGCCCGTCCACCTCGTGCATCGAGCCCAACGCCAACGGTGACGGCGTCGGTGAGAGCTGCAACTCCAACAGTGACTGCTACCATGGTCATTGCTCGGGCGGGGTCTGCACCATTGCCTGCACCAGTCAGTTCGACTGCACCAGCTACGGCATGAACTGCGGCGTGAAGCTCTACGGTGGCAACGCGTTCAACGTGTGTGTGCCGAACAACTGAAGTCGCAACATCACCGGCGCCCCGGGCGTCGGATGACGCTTCGGGCGGCGTCTCCAGACGCCGCCCGAAGCTCCACCACGGATAAGGACGTATGAAGATTCAGCGCTCTCGCTTCGCTCGACTCAACCCCACTCTGTCCGGCCTGTGTCTCGCGTGGCTTGTCGGCCTCAGCGTCGCCTGCGGTGGCTCCACCATTGAGGTGGATAACACCCCGGATCGCGACGCCGGCGAGGAGATCACCGAGATCGATCCGCAACTTCGCCAGCTCTCCACCGAGCTGCGTAACGCGGAGTGTCAGGTGCTCTTTGGCTGCTGCAGCACGGAAGAGCGCCTCAACGGCTTCGGCATCGAATACAGTGAGGAAGACTGCCTCAACGCCAGCGAGTCC
The DNA here is from genome assembly GCF_007997005.1 of Lujinxingia vulgaris. GTDB lineage: Bacteria > Myxococcota_A > Bradymonadia > Bradymonadales > Bradymonadaceae > Lujinxingia. Next base: position 80,765 of record NZ_VOSL01000052.1, read on the forward strand.
ATCCCGGTCGATATTGGGCTGGGGCTGCTCAACCAGGCCATTGAAGAGGGGCGCATTGAAGTCGACTGGGACGCGGCCGATATGTGCGTCTCAAGCTACAGCAACCAGAGCTGCTCGGAGTTCACCGAGCGCGATCCGATCCGCACCACCTTCCCGGGCTGCGCCCAGATGTTGATCCCGCAGCTTCAGGAGGGCGAGGAGTGCGTGCTCGATCAGGAGTGCATCACCGGCTACTGCTTCAGCAACGTGCTCGCTGACGATGAGCCCGATCGCTGCGCGGAGCGTCCCGAAGAGGGTCAAGACTGCTCCTCGAGCATGTGCCCCACCGGCATGTTCTGTGACACGATCGACTATGTGTGTCGTCGGCCGCTGCGCGCGGGCTCGAGCTGCTTCCAGGCCGAAGAGTGCGCCTCACAGCGCTGCCTGGAGAACGAGAATGGCGAGCTTCGCTGCGCCGAACGCGTCGCCTTCTGCGAGGAGTAAGAGGCCTTCCGCGTCTCGGCGCCTTCTCTCTATGACGAACGCCCCCGGCGCGCTGCGCGCGCCGGGGGCGTTTTCGCTCTGGCGCCCCTTTGAATTGACCGCTTTCTCCGTCGCCTTACGTTCTAGGCGTAAGAAGTCAACTTCGCCGCGGGCCGGGCAGCGCAATGCGAGCTGCCGGCCCCTGTATCTGCCCCACTAAGCCCGGAGGTACGCATGTTGTGGTGGGCACTCGCGTTCTTTGTCGTCGCCATCATCGCCGCCGTTCTCGGATTCGGCGCGCTGGCATCAGCCGCCGCCACCGTCGCACAGATCGTCTTCTATGTGGCGCTGGCGATGCTGGTCATCTCCCTCTTCGTCTATCTTTTTCGCGGCGCGCAGGGAAACGCCCTCACGTAGCGTCGCGCTGCACGCTGACCCGAGACACGATTCACAAAAAAGCGACGCCCCGGGGGGCGTCGCTTTTTCATGACCTCAATAACTAACGTAAGGCCGCTGTCACGCCCCGTCCTCGCCGGCATCTCGCTCAGCCGCCGGACGCCCAGCGCGTCAGCCACTGACCGAGCTGGGGTTGATCGCGAACCCGTCCCAGCTCGGAAGCCCGGGGGCCGCTGGCAAAGAGCGGCACCATATTGGCCGAATGCGGCCCTCCCATCTGTACACGTCGAGCGACCTCCTGCACGATCCAGTCGTACTGCAGGGTCATCGTCGGCGTCCCGAAGTCCCCCTGAAGCTCACTCGCCGCAAAGCCCTGAGCGTTGACCAGGCCCTCGGTGGCCAACGGCAAGGCGATGCCCTCAAACGTGCCACCGCAGGCCTTCATCACGCTGCAATGGCCGCTGTGGAACCCATAGTGGTTATCCAACACCGAGAGGGTGTGATCGTGATCGGAGGTCGCGATCACAAGCGTGTCGCCCGATTCGCCGGCGAAGGCCAGCGCGCGAGCCACCGCCGCGTCGAAGTCAGCGATCTCAGCGAGCAGCCCCTCCCCGCGGTCGAGGCCATGCAGCGCCCAGTCGATCTGCCCCCCTTCCACCACGAGAAAGAAGCCACGCTCGTCGTCCTGGAGATACTCCAGCGCGCGATCGGTCATCGCCGCAAGCGTAGGCGCCACGGGATCATCGGCGGCACGCTTCGCCGCCGGGGGAAGTCCTTCGTCGGCCAAAAGGACCAGATGAGGCTGCCCTGAAGACAGCGCCTCGGGAAGTTCGGTGCTGACGGCGTATTCCTGCGCGCGGAGCGCGTCGAGATGCGAGGTTCGGAAGTAGCGGGCCCCGCCACCGATGGCCACATCGACGCCGTGACTGCGCCCCAGGCGCTGACCCAGGGTGAGGAAGTCGCCGGCGATCGCCGCCTCCTGGGAACGCGAAGCCCGGTGCGCGTAAAAAGCCGCCGGGGTCGCGTGCGTCAGAGAGGTCGTGGTGACGATCCCGGTACGCTTTCCTTTGAGCGCGGCCTCGGCCAGAGCGGAGCGCACCGGCAAAAGGTCACCGCCGACCATCGCCGGCGCCATGCCCACCACGCCCACGCGACTCCGGCGGCCACTGGCGATCGCCGTCGCGCTCCCGGCCGAATCATTGACCAGACGATCAAGCGCATGGGTCGCCACCAGCGCGCGTGTGTCCATCGAGAGCGTCGCCAGGTCACCACGGCTATAAAGCCCGGCGGTCAGAGACGCCAGCCCCAGTCCATCGCCCACAAGTAGGATAACGTTCTTCGGGCGCGGCTCCGGCCCCGCGCTTCCCGGCCGACGCGCCTCCGCGTCATCGGGAGCCGAGGCCAGGCGCTTCAACGTCGCTCCGAGCTTCGCGTTGTCGCGCGCATCAACCACATCAGCCGCCGCTGGCCCCTCGGCAAAGATGGGGACCATCACCGCTGTATGCGAGGCCGAATAGCGCCGGGAGCCATCCCAAAATGCGCGACTTCCCACCGACATAAATCCAAACGAGGTGGTCATACGCTGGTCTTCGGACTCTACCGGACCAAAACGTCCGACCTTCGGCAACGCATGATGCACGACCGAAGGTGGCAGGGGATCGTCGTGCGCGGCGACATCGTAGCCCTCAGGCAGGGTCATGCGATAGGCCCGTTCTTCCCCGCCTAAGAGCATCATGTAGCGCGAGGCATAAGGCGGGTCGAGCACGCTCATCCCGCCGGTCTCATGGTCGGCGGTGACCACCACCAGGGTATCGGTGCGTTCACGTGCGTAACCAAGCGCATGCGCCACGGCCCGATCCATATCCTGCGTCTCAGCGACCACTCCGGGGCCGTCGAGATCGTGCCCGGCCCAGTCGATCTGAGAGCCTTCCACCATCAGCACATAGCCCTGAGGAGACTCGCGATCGAGCACGTCGATCGCGACCTCCACCATCTCTTCGAGCGACATCGCCCGCTCCCCGGAGCTCGCCGAGGGCATATCAGAGCGGTGCATCAACCCGAGCAGCGGCCCCTGCCCTTCGGTGGCCGCCCGCACTTCTTCGGCGGTGCGAGCAACGGTATACCCCTCGGCCTCAAACTCGGCGAAGAGATCGCGCTTATCGGCGCGCTCTTCAAAGAAACGCGCACCGGCACCGAGCATCACCGCCGGCTTGTAGCGCAGGTAATCCAGCGCAATATCGTCATACTGGCCGCGGTTGCTGCGGTGAGCCGCAAAGGCCGCAGGCGTGGCATGCGTGATACGGCTTGTTGCGATCAAGCCGGTCGCCCGCCCCGCTGACGCCGCCGCGCCGAAGAGGGTTGAGAGCTGATACTCCGGTTCGCTCTCGTGCTCACGTGTCGTCCCGGGACGCACCGAGACGCCTTCAAAGTGGGTCTTATGCCCGGTGGCGATCGCGGTGGCTCCGGCGGCCGAATCTGTCGTGAGAAACTCATGCTCATGCGTGGTCATAAACCCCACGTGCGGCATGCTGAGCATCGCCAGTGGCTCGCTCTGCGCATACGACGCGGCGGTCACGGCTGCGTGCCCCATGCCGTCCCCGATGAACACGATAATCCGGGCGGGGCGCGCCTGATAATCCACGCGATCGGAGACCGGAAAGTCCACCGGACTGATCGGCGCCGGACCCGCCCCCATGACCTGTTCCGAGACGCGATCGCCTGCGGTCGACGCCGGATCCGCCGAGCCGTTCGGCGAAGACTGACACGCCACCAGCGCCGCAGACATGCACACGAGCACTCTGATATCGAACTTCATCGCTGACCTCATCGACCGCGTTCTGTGCCGGCGACGCCGAGAGTCGACGCGCCAAACATCACCGAGGGACTTCCTAGGCGAAATCTCCCTCGGGCACAATTGAGCACAGGTGACGAGATCGTGACAGCGCTTTTAGCGCACGCTCACCCTGGGCCCGGGCGAGGCCACAAGACGGGTCAACACCCCCTCCGGCGCGGGGACCCCGCTGAGCGTGGCAAGCTCACGGGCCAACCCGGCGTCGACACGCTGGGGAGAGAGCAGGATGTAGGTCGCCAGCGCCTCAACGCGTTCCACCGCCGATCCTTGATGTTCCGCCCACCGGCGACGGTACTGGTCGAATCCGGCGAGCACTTCAGATCCAGACGCTTCGGCAAGGGACGCCTCAAAGCGTTCCGCGAGCACCGCCGCGCGTGGCTCGGGATCCCGACGTGCTCGCAGCTCGAGCTCCGGCTGGGCATGGTGGCGAAAGCTGACGTCGCGCTCAGCCACGTTCACACTTCCCACGTGCTCAAACGCCACCGCCGGCACATCAAGCACCACATCGTAGCTCGCCGCGAGCTCGGCCCACTGCGCGATCACCTCGTAGCTGTGCATCGAATAGACCGGTTCGAGCAGGGTCGGCGGGATACGTTGCAGGTCGAGATACTCCTGCTCCACGCGGTAGCGCGCATCGATCATATCTTCCCGAAGATCACTGAGGCGGTCCTCCTCCCTCTCGATCTTCGACAGTGTCAAGGAGGTCGGCATCCCCTCGCGCTTTTCCTCGCGGTGTTCGCGGCGATGTTCATGCAGTTCATGTTGGGACTTCGCGATATCCCGCTCAAGGCGCACCACGCGCTCCTCTGCGCGTAGAAGATCGTCACGCTGATTGAGATACGCGGGGTTGGCCACCTCACGGGTACCCGACTGATACTCCTCGCTCCGCTGCTCGGCTTCTTCCCAACGCTCCACCCGTGGCTCGCTCCCATCGAGGTACAGCACAGCCTCATACTGATACGCGCTGGCATCCACCCCGAACCCGATGGCCGCAAAAGGCTCGCGAGCACGCATCGCACGCTCCAGACCGGCCACCCTGGACGACGCCACATTCCGGGCGACAACCGACCAACCGTGCTGCTGACGGATCTCACGGGCGAACCTCTCCGGCTCGCCAACCGCCAGAGGCGCGGCACCGAGCGACTGGGCCATCGCGCCGTAAAGCGCGGCGCTGGCCGGCCTCCCCCCTTCAATCGCCGCTCGAGCCCGCTCGATGAGCTCCGCGGACCAGAGCTGCTCGAGTTCGTCCACGCGGTGCGAGAACACCCGATACCCCTCACCGAAAGCCGCGGGGTGGGCATCGACGACCATCTGCGCCTGGTCGAGCACGGAGAGCGACCGGGCGATCTGTCCCTCGACACGCGCACGTTCCGCGAGCGTCAGCACCGCCGATCCAAAGCGCGTAGTCAGCCTCTGGCGAAGATCCTTCGAGAGGACCAGTTCAAGCACCTCATCGCTACGTCGCAGCGCAACCTCCACACGGTGCTGGCCGTGAACCGCACCGTCCAGCGCCGCGATCGCATCATCGACCAGCAGCCGCTCGGCCCGACGCGCTCGCGCCAGCGCCTCCTGCGAGCCGGGGCGAGCGATCTGCGCGTCGCGATAAGAGCGCAAAGCAGCCTCGTAGTTCCCATCCTCCAGATGCTCGTCACCGTACTTCAGGGAGCGTCCGTGCGCGCACCCCATCGTGATGACCAGCATGGATAGTATCGAGATTCGAATGAGAAACCGCAGCCACTCCATATCGCCCTCATTGCGTTTCACCAGGCCCAGCGCGCGCCGCGCTCCTGACTCCATCCTCTGAGACGTGACATCGAACAATTTCTTCAAATATATCCTGTGAAACACCCAAGAAAAAAGCCGACCCCCGAAAAGGGGGCCGGCTCTAAACCGTACGCAGGTGCGCACCAGAATCAGGCTTCGAGCTCTTCGCCTTCATCGGTCACGAACTGGTCGCGGATATGCGCCGGGTAACGCAGCGCTTCGGTGTTCTCAAGGGTGGCACCCACCCAGGAGATCCGCGAAATCGGCGCGTTGTCGCCCTGACGGTTCCCGATCTTGACGATGCGGGTGTAGCCGCCCTGGCGGCCCGAGATATCGTCCCGCTTGGCCAGGTCGTCGATGAGCTTGGAGACGAGCTCCTTATCACCGAGACGCGCCAGGAGCTGACGACGAGCGTGCAGGTCGCCGCGCTTACCCAGGGTGATCATCCGGTCGGCCACACGACGAAGCTCTTTGGCCTTCGTGTCGGTCGTCTGGATCATCTCGTAGCGGATGAGGCTCTTGGCCAGGTTGTTGAAGAGCGCTTTACGGTGGGAGGTCTCCCGGCCGAAGCGCCGTGCATTCACTTTATGTCGCATCTTATTCCTCTCGCGCTTGCGGCATCTCGCCGCGCTTCGCCCGATTCAGCTCTCAGCTGCCTTCGGCCGTCTTCTTATCCAACTCTTTCGGAGGCCAGTTTTCGAGCTTGGTACCAAGCTCCAGGCTCATCCGCTCGAGGATCTCTTTGATCTCTTTGAGCGACTTACGCCCAAAGTTCTTCGTCTTCAGCAGCTCAGCCTCGGTCTTCTGGACCAGGTCGCCGACGAACTTGATACCGGCGGTCTGAAGGCAGTTAAAGCTGCGAACCGAGAGCTCCAGATCTTCGATGGGCTTGAGGAGGTTCTCGTTGAACTCGGGAGTCTCCTCTTCGACCACCTCCGGCGGCTCGACGGTCTCATCGAAGTTGATGAAGATCGCCACCTGCTCTTTGAGGATCTTGGAGGCGTAAGCCACCGCGTCTTCGGGCAGCACGCTGCCGTCGGTCCAGACCTCAAGGGTGAGCTTGTCGTAGTCGGTACGCTGACCGACACGCGCGTTGGTGATCTGGTAGTTCACCTTGCGGATCGGGCTGAACAGGGCGTCGATCGCGATGTCGCCCAGGCTGTCCTCGTCCGACTTGTTCTCATCGGCGGGCACATAACCGCGGCCCGAGCCGACGGTCAGCTCCATACGAAGCTTGCCGTTCTCGCCCACCGTGGCGATGTGGTGATCCGGGTTAAGGACCTCCACGTTGTGCCCGGTCTGGATGTCGGCCCCGGTCACTTTGGCCGGTCCTTCCACATCGATCGTCACCACCTGGGTGTCATCGCCGTGCAACTTCAGGCGAAGCTCCTTGAGGTTGAGGACGATGTCGGTGACATCCTCCTTGACCTCGGGCAGGCTGGTAAACTCGTGCAACGCTCCATCGATCTTGATCTTGGTCACCGCCGCGCCAACGATGCTGCTCAGGAGAATCCTCCGCAGCGCGTTGCCGATGGTGATGCCGTAGCCACGCTCAAAAGGCTCGCACACGAACTTGGCGTACGTGTCGGTCTTCGAGCGCTGATCGATCTCAACTTCGCGAGGTTTAATCAGGTCGCGCCAGTTTCGATACATTTCCATTGCCTCCGCACCACAGAATCATCAACCAACGGGCCCCAACGCGCGGGGCGTGGGGCCCGAGTGCATCCACCTTGCTACGCCTCGTCGATCAGACGCGGCGACGCTTGGGCGGACGGCACCCGTTATGCGGCAAGGGGGTCACGTCACGGATCACGGTGACCTTCAGGCCGGCCGACTGCAGCGAGCGCAGCGCGGACTCACGACCCGGGCCCGGGCCCTTGAGGTAGACGGCGACCGACTTCAGGCCGTGCTCCTGGGCTTTGCGCGCGGCGTCTTCCGCGGCGATGCCGGCGGCGTAGGGCGTCGACTTACGCGAGCCTTTGAAGCTACGCGAGCCGGCACTCGACCACGACAGGGCGTTGCCCGAGGTGTCGGTCAGGGTCACGATGGTGTTGTTGAAGGTCGCGTGAATGTGCGCGATGCCGTTCTGGACATTCTTGCGTACGCGACGCTTGGTTCGTTGTTTCGGCTTTGCCATGATCTCATTCTCCTTCGCCCGCCGGTCCGCTCAACGCCGCAAAGGGCCGCTCGCGCGGCCGCCTTTACGACGCGACGCTCACCTGAATCGGTGCGATCGTCGTTTCTTTTATCGCTCTAAAGTTTAGCGCTTCTTGCGAACCATCGCGCGGCGCGGGCCACGGCGAGTACGGGCGTTGGTGCGAGTACGCTGACCGCGCACCGGAAGGCCGCGGCGGTGACGCAGACCGCGGTAGCAGCCCAGATCCTTGAGACGCTTGATGTTCATCTGGACTTCACGACGCAGGTCACCTTCGACCTGGTAGCCACGCTCGATCACTTCGCGAATACGCCGCACTTCCAGCTCATCGAGCACATCGGTGCTCGTGGAGGGATCGACCTCGGCTTTCTCCAGGATCTCTTTGGCCAGCGTGTGGCCAATCCCGTAGATGTAGGTCAGGGCGATATCGACGCGCTTTCGGCGCGGCAGGTCAACACCAGCAATACGTGCCACGTTTTTCTCCTATCGAACTCTTTTAAATCCGCCGCCTCAAAAGCACCTCATATCAACTCGAGGGCCCGGCGTCGCGATTGTTGATTAGCCTTGCCGTTGCTTGTGGCGGGGGTTCTCGCAGATCACGCGAACCACGCCCTTGCGGCGGATGATTTTGCACTTGTCACACATGGGTTTGACCGAGGGACGTACCTTCATCGTCGACTCCTTTCAGGGCCTGCTGTGGGCCTTCAATCCCAGCGACGCGCACTGCCCTGGATGGGAGATGCGCGGCTGCGTAATTATTTCTCGCGGTAAACGATCCGGCCGCGGGTAAGATCGTAGGGAGAGAGCTCCACGGTCACCGTGTCGCCGGGCAGAATCTTGATAAAGTGCATCCGCATTTTACCGGAGATGTGTGCCAGAACCTGGTGGCCGTTCTCCAGCTCAACACGAAACATCGCGTTGGGGAGTGGCTCGATGACTTTACCCTGTACCTCAATGGCTTCTTCTTTCGCCATAGAATCGTTTCCTCGATGATGAACTTATGATCTCAACATGCCCGCAACGGGCGCACTTCACCCTCGCAACCGGGGCATGGCAAGGGGGCGTTTCATACACAGTGCCCTGTGGGAAGTCAAGCCCCACACAGAGCAGGATCATCACCCGAAGCTCCCGCGATCCTCGCGGCCTTCTGCAGCGACACAAAAGCGCAGAAGCAAAGGGTCGATGATCTTTATCCGATCACCTCGGCGATCGCGTCGTGAACCTCTTCGGGAGATTGCTCTCCGTCGATCGCCACCAGCGCCCCGATCTCCTGATAAAACGCGATCAAAGGAGCGGTCTGGGCATGGTAGCCCTCCAGACGCTTCTTGATGGCGGCCGGCTGATCATCGTCACGCTTGATCAGCCCCTGATTGCCGCAGGCGTCGCAGACATCCGGCGTCGCCGGAGGGTTGAACATCTCGTGATACACCGCACCGCACGAGGGGCAGCTGATTCGACCGCCGAGACGACCGATCACGGCCTCATCGCTGACGACGATATTGAGCACCGCGTCCAGCTCAATGCCCATCTGCTGCAGAGCCTCGGCCTGTGCACGGGTGCGGGGGAAGCCGTCGAGGATAAATCCCTGGCTGGCGTCATCCTCGTCGAGGCGATCGCGGACAATGCCAATCACCACCTCATCGGGCACAAGCTGGCCGGCGTCCATGTAGCGCGCCGCCTCCCTGCCCATCTCCGTTCCCTTGCGCCGCGCTTCTCGCAGCATATCGCCGGTGGAGATATGCGGGATGCTCTTCACGGTGGCGATCCGCTTGGCCTGGGTGCCTTTGCCGGCCCCGGGGGGGCCCAGCATCATAAGTCGTCTCTTGGACATGCGTTCCTCGTAGGGCTCAATATGAGCGCGCTTCAACGGGGCGCAAGCGAACAAACCCACCGCATGCGGTGGGTTTGTTCGTTTAGCGCGACGCCTGCAGGGCGCTCAGATGTTTTCGGGCTCATCCAGGGTGCGTCCCTTGATGCGGGAGCTTCCCTCGGCCGAACCGGGCCGCGCGCCGAAACCTTCATAGTGGCGCGTGATGAGGTGGTTCTCAATCTGTCCGACCGTATCCAGACCAACGACCACCAGAATGAGCAAGCTGGTTCCACCGAAGTAGAAGTTCACGCCGAGCTCATCGATGAGGAAGTAGGGCAGGACACAGACCGCCGCCACATAGATGGCACCGGCGGTGGTCAGTCGCGTCAGCAGCTGATCGATATACTCCGCGGTCTTCTTGCCGGGGCGAATGCCGGGCACGAAGGCGTTGGACTTCTTCAGGTTATCGGCGATGTCCATCGGGTTCACCTGGACGGCCGTGTAGAAGTAACAGAAGAAGATGATCAGCACGACGTAGATCAGGTTGTAACGCCAGTCGCCGGGCACCAGAACGGTCTGAATGAATTGACCGATCGGGTGATCCTGGAAGTAGCTGGCGATCGTCGTCGGGAAGATCAGAAGCGACATGGCGAAGATCGGCGGGATCACGCCGGCCATATTCACCTTGAGCGGCAGGTGGTGGGCCTGCCCGCCGTAGATCTTACGCCCGACCATACGCTTGGCGTACTGCAGAGGGATGCGACGCTGAGCCGTCTCCATCAACACGATGAAGGCCGTCACACCGATCGCGACCACCAGCAGGATGCCCACCGTAAAGGTGCTCATCGCGCCGGTCGTGTACTGGGTGTAGGTCTGAAAGAGCGCGGTGGGGAACGAAGCGATGATCGCGCCGGTGATGATAAGCGAGATCCCGTTGCCGATCCCTCGCTCGGTGATCTGCTCACCGAGCCACATCACAAACACCGTCCCGGCCGTCAGCGTCAATACAGTCAGCAGACGGAAGGGCCAGCCCGGAGAGACCAGAAGGCCCAGCTCCGGGTTGGAGTTGTGCATGTTCTCCAGGTAGAGCGAGATGCCGAAACCCTGGATGATCCCGAGTACAACGGTGCCGTAGCGCGTGTACTGCGTGATCTTCTTACGCCCCGACTCCCCTTCTTTCTTGAGACGCTCGATGGCCGGAACGACCACCTGCATCAGCTGAAAGATAATGGAAGACGAGATGTAGGGCATGATCCCCAGCGCGAAGATGCTCATCATCTCCAGCGCACCGCCGGTAAAGAGGTTTACAAGGCCCAGAAGCCCACCACCGTCGCCCGACATCATCTCGGACATCGACCCTCGGTCGACACCGGGGACGGTGATGAACACGCCGATCCGATAGATCGCCAGGAGCCCCGCCGTAAAGAGCAGTCGCCGACGCAGCTCAGGGATCTTCGGTATATCTCGAAACTTACCTGCCACGTCAGATAACCTCTACGCTGCCCCCGACGCCTTCGATCGCCGCTTTCGCGGACTTGCTGAACTTGGTGGCTTTGACCGAAAGCTTCTTGGTCAGCTCACCGTTGCCCAGGATCTTCACGCCGTCGAGGTTTCGCTTGACCAGGCCCTTGGAACGCAACGACTCGAGATCGACGGTGTCGCCGTCCTCAAAGACGCGCTCAAGGTCCTGAAGATTGATGATGGTGTAGTGCTTCTCAAAGGGGTTGGAGAAACCGACCTTCGGCAGGCGCCGATGGAGCGGAGTCTGACCACCCTCGAAGCGGGCGTGCACCGAGCCGCCGCTACGGGCCTTCTGGCCCTTCTGGCCCTTACCGGCGGTTTTGCCGAGGGTGGAGCCATGACCGCGACCGACGCGCTTGCGCTTTCGGTTCGCCCCTTTGGGGGCTTTCAGGTTGGTAAGATCAGTCATGATTATTCCTCAATCGTTTCCACGGTCACCAGGTGCTGGACCTTGGCGATCTGGCCACGGGTGGTGGGATGATCGGTAACGACCACGCTGTCGCGGATCTTGCGCAGTCCCAGGCTATGTACGTTGGCGCGCTGACGCTCGGTTTTACCGGCGAGACCACGCACCAGGGTGACTTTAAGCTGAGCCATGGTGTGCTCCTATATCGAACGCACAGTGCAGATCAAGCGCACCGGCGATCGGCTCATGGGTTGGGGTGAGACAGGGCGTGTGAACCGATGAGCGTCATCGATCCGCACGCCCTGCTCGACCCGAATCAGGCGCTGGCTTCTTCGCTGACGTCCTGACCAAGGCGGCGGCGGTATTCATCCGGATCGCTGAGCTGCTTGAGGGCGTCCATGGTGGCCCGCACGACGTTGTGCGGGTTGTTGGAGCCCAGGCTCTTGGAGAGGATGTTGCCCACGCCGGCCAGTTCCAGGATGTAACGCACCGCCCCACCGGCGATGATACCGGTACCGGCGCTGGCCGGACGAAGGAGCACGCGACCGGAGTTAAAACGGCCCAGCGCTTCGTGGGGAATGGTGCCATCGAGAAGCGGCACGGTGATCATGGATTTGCGGGCCTGCTCGTTCGCCTTGCGGATCGCCTCGGGGACCTCATTGGCCTTACCGTGTCCGACCCCAACGCGTCCGTCGCCGTCGCCGACGACCACGATCGCGCCAAAGCTGAATCGACGGCCGCCTTTGACGACTTTCGAGACTCGGCTGATGGCGACGACCTGATCACGGAGATCCGAGTCGGCGCTTCTTCTACGTCGTCCTTGTGCCACAGTGCCTCCCTATCAGAACTGGAGGCCCGCTTCGCGGGCCCCCTCGGCCACAGCCGCGATGCGACCGTGGTAGATGAATCCGTTGCGATCGAAGACCACCTGATCGATGCCCTTCTCCAGGGCACGCGCGGCGAGAAGTTTACCCACTTCTTTGGCCTGGGCGGTCTTGTCGAGCTCGGCCAACTCCGAGCGCTTCTCTTTATCGTTGCTGCCAGCTGCGGCCAGGGTGCGCCCGTCGATATCATCGACAAGCTGCGCGTAGATGCCGGAGTTGGAGCGGAACACCGTCAAGCGAGGACGCTCGGCGGTACCCGTAATTTTCTTGCGAATGCGACGCTTGCGGCGAAGCCGGTTGCTCGCTTTATCGCTCTTACTAAGCATGATGAGACCTCTTCAGTGAACCCGTCGCCCGGGGGCGAGGGGGTGCGATTAGGCGCCGGACTTGCCAGCCTTACGACGGATGACTTCGTCGCTGTACTTGATGCCTTTGCCCTTGTAGGGCTCCGGCTTACGCAGGCCGCGGATCTTGGCGGCAACCTGACCGAGCAGTTCTTTGTCCACGCTCTCGAGGGTCAATTGCGTCTGACGCTCGATGGTGGCGCTGACCGAAGCGGGCAGCTCAAACATGATCGGGTGGCTGTAGCCCAGATCGAAGCGAAGGAACTGACCGCGCTGTTCGGCACGGTAACCAACGCCGTTGATCTCCAGCGAGCGCTTGTAGCCCTCGGAGACACCTTCGACCATGTTGGCCACCAGGCTGCGCACCAGGCCCTGGAAACTGCGGGCGGTGCGGCCGTCATCGCGACGCGAGATGATGATCTCATTGCCCTCAATCGCCACTTCAACTTCCTGGCTGAGCTCACGGCTCAACTCGCCCTTGGGGCCTTTGACCAGGATGGTGTGACCGTCGAGTTTGACGTCGACTTTCTCCGGGATGGTTACCGGCTGTTTACCAATTCGACTCATTTTATTCTCCCGAGGTCAAAGGCTCAGTAAACGGTGCAGAGCAGCTCACCGCCGACCTTGGCTGCGCGGGCGTCGGCATCGGAGAGCACGCCACGCGAGGTGGAGAGCACCGCCAGGCCGAGGCCATTGAGCACGCTGGGGATTTCACCGACACCGACGTAGACGCGGCGAGAGGGCTTGCTCACTCGCTTAAGCGAGCGAATCATGCCGACTTCATCCTTGTCATAACGAAGCGTGACGACGAGCTTGCCCTGAGGGCCCTCATCGAGACGCTCCACGCCGCCGACGTAGCCGCGATCGGCCAGGATCTGGATGACCGCGTACTTCAGGTTGCTGGCGGGCATCTCCACCGTGGCGTGACCGGCCTGCTGGCCGTTACGAATACGGGTGAGCATATCCGCTACCGGATCTTGCACCACTCCCATGATCACTCCTTGTTCGGTCCGGTTCCTCTCGCTCACAGGGTTGCAGGCTTAGTGGAAGCCCGCAGACGCGGTGAGGATGAGAGGCCTTTACCGAAGTGTGCGGCGAGGCTGGACCGACCACCTTTGGCCGAACCGCTCGTCGCGTGTTCTGGTTAACTTACCAACTGGCCTTCGTCACACCCGGGAGCTCGCCGCGCAGGGCAAGTTCACGGAAGCAAATCCGGCACATGTCGAACTTACGAAGGTACGCCCGTGAGCGACCGCAGCGGGGGCAGCGGTTGTACTCGCGAACGGCGAACTTCGCCTTCTTCTTCGATTTTTCTACAAGAGCTTTGCGTGCCACACGTATCTCCGCGTGTCGGGCCGAACCAAACGATTGGGAGCGCGCGGCCTCGGCCGGCCAACGCGCTCACAGTGCTTACTTGCGGAAGGGCATGCCCAGCTTGCGCAGCAGAGCCAGGCCCACTTCGTCGTTCTCCGCGCTGGTGACGATCGTGATGTTCATCCCGCGGATCTTGTCGACCTTATCGTAGTCGATCTCCGGGAAGATGATCTGCTCACGCACACCGAGCGAGTAGTTACCGTGGCCGTCGAAGGACTTCGGGCTGATACCCTTGAAGTCACGAACACGGGGAAGCGCAACGTAGATCAGGCGCTCAAGAAATTCCCACATACGCTCGCCACGCAGGGTGACTTTGACGCCGATCGGCATCCCTTCGCGAAGTTTGAAGGTTGCGATCGAGCGGCGGGCGCGGGCGACGACGGGCTTCTGGCCGGTGATGATGGCCATCTCGGCGGCGGCGCCTTCGATGATCTTGGAGTTCTGGACGGCTTCGCCCAGGCCCATGTTCACCGAGACTTTCTTGATGCGCGGAACCCTCATCGGGTTGGAGAAGGTGTGCTCCTCCATCAGCGCGGGGACGATCTCGTTACGGTACTTCTGTTCCAAAAACGCCATTTTGGGTTCTCCATCGCTGGCAGGTTTCTGTACCACCAGCCTAAATCGGTTTTCTCACCCGGGGAAAAAGCGCACAGGCGCTCTCAAACGCCCCCGGAGGTTGGCGCCTCACACAAAAAAGACGATGAAGACGATCTTCATCGCCGTACAGAGGGCGCCCTACTTAACGAACGCGCCCGGATGTGTCAAGCGCAACGAGCGCCCCCGGATCCCGGGGACGCTCGCTGTGAAAGATCTTACTCGAAGACTTCTTCGGTCTTGGTGCTGTAGCGCACCTTCTTGACCTGGGCGCCTTCGTCACCGCCGAAGCTGGCGACAGCGTCGCGCTTGGTGGTGAAGAGCTCACCGTCCTTGCCGCGCCAGCGAGCGCTGGTGCGAATCGCACCGCCCTTCTTCTCGCTGTAGAGCGCGACGTTGGAGGCGTCGATCCAGTTTTCGATGTCAATCCGCGCGCCGGCTTCCCCGGTGATGGGGTTGGGCTTGCGGTGTTTGACCATCATGTTGCGGCGAGCCACCTTCACCTTGCCGTTCTTACGATCGACAGCGATCACTTCGCCGGTCAGCGAGCGATCTTTTCCGGTAAGGATGATCACCTTATCATTTTTCTTTACCTGCATCTCAATCTCCCTCTTCCCGCGCCGGGACGCCGGCTGGCAACCCTTCAGAGGACTTCGGGCGCCAGGCTGACGATGCGCATGTATTCGCGGGCGCGCAGCTCGCGGGCCACCGGCCCAAAGATACGAGTGCCCACCGGCTGATTCTGGTTATCGATGATCACCGCCGCGTTATCGTCGAAGCGGATGTAAGTGCCGTCGGGGCGTGCGATCTCTTTCTTGGTACGCACGACGACAGCGCGCTTGACGTCGCCCTTCTTCACTTTGGAGTTGGGCAGCGCTTCTTTGACCGACACGATGATGGTGTCGCCGATCGAAGCGTAGCGGCGCTTGGAGCCGCCCAGCACTTTGATGCACTGGACTTCACGCGCGCCGGAATTGTCCGCGACGCCGAGTCGGGTTTGCATTTGAATCATGACCTACCTCGTCCGTCGAGGCCGCGCCTGGCTCTCACACAGCGTGTGAGAGCCGGGTTGGCGGCGCTCAAAAGAGTACTCCCTGGGGGATTAAACCGCCGGGGCGCGCTCGATGATTTGCTTAACTCGCCAGCGCTTGTGGCGCGACATGGGACGAGTCTCTTCAATGAGGACCTTGTCGCCGATGCCACAGTCATTGGTCTCATCATGCACTTTGTACTTGAGACGCTCTTTGACGTACTTCTTGTACTTGGGGTGCATGTAGCGACGAATGACGGCGACGACGACCGTCTTATCCATCTGGTTGCTTACGACGTGACCGACGCGCGTTTTGCGCTGGCCGCGTTCGGTTGCCTGCTGTTCCGCTTCCATTTCTTGCTCCTAAACTTGGTACGCGTCGGCGACGCGATCAGCCCTGACGCTCACGAAGGAGAGTCTCAACCCGGGCGATGTCGCGACGCGTCTGGCGCAGCTGGCTGGTCTGCTGGAGCTGACCGGTGTAGTGCTTCAGACGCATACGGAAGAGGTCATCGCGAAGCTGACCGGCCAATTCACGCAGTTCCTGTTCGTTCTTTTCACGCAGTTCTGCGGATTTCATAGCACTTCTCCTCGCACGACGAACTTGGTCTTGATCGGGAGCTTGTGACCGGCCAGGCGGAACGCCTCTTTGGCCATGTCAGCAGGCACACCGTCCATTTCGTAGAGGACTCGGCCCGGCTTAACGAGCGAGACCCACATCTCAGGCGAGCCTTTACCTTTACCCATTCGGGTCTCGGCGGGCTTGCGGGTGATGGAGCGGTCGGGGAAGACGCGGATCCAGATTTTCCCACCACGGCGAATGTGACGGGTCATGGCGATACGCGCCGCCTCGATCTGACGGGCGGTCAGGCGGCCGGGCTCCAGGGCGATCATGCCGTACTCGCCGAACGAGACGGTGCTGCCGCGGTAGGCCTTGCCTTTGGTACGCCCTTTGTGTGGCTTACGCCACCGGACGCGCTTGGGACTAAGCATTGTAGGACTCCTTGATATCCATCTATGGCGTCGGACCGCCCGCATTTGAGAGGGCGATCCTGTGACGCATCAGCGTTCGAGAACTTCGCCTTTATAGATCCACACTTTGATACCGATGATACCGTAGGTGGTCTTGGCTTCGGCGGTGCCGTAATCGATATCGGCGCGCAGGGTGTGAAGCGGGACCTGACCTTCGAGGTACCACTCGCGGCGACCCATCTCCGCGCCGCCCAGGCGACCGGCGGCGTTGACGCGGATGCCCTTGGCACCGAACTTCATCGTCGTCTGCACGGCCTTCTTCATCGCGCGGCGGAAGCTGACACGACGCTCCAGCTGCTGGGCGATGGACTCGGCGACGAGCTTGGAATCGAGCTCGGCCTTACGAACTTCCTGAATGTTGACGAAGACTTCGCCTTCGGTCTTTTTCTGAAGTTCGTTTTTGAGGCCTTCGATACCGGCGCCACGCTTACCGATAAGGATACCGGGTTTGGCGGAGTGGATGGTCACCTTGACCTTGTTGGCCAGGCGCTCAATGTCCACCGAGCTGATGCCGGTCGAGCCGAGGTTTTTGTTGATGTAGTTTTTGATCGCGAGATCTTCGTGGAGCCACTTGGCGTAGTTCTTCTCCTCGTACCACTTGGAGCTCCAGGGGCGGATAATCCCCAACCGAAATCCCGTAGGATGTACTTTTTGACCCAAAATCGACCTCCTGAGACCGTGTGGGACCTGGTGCGACGCGTTAGACGCGAGGCTGCAGGACCACGGTGATTTGACTGGTTCGCTTGTTGATCCGGGTCGCTCGACCCTGAGCGCGCGGCATGAAGCGGCGCAGCGTGGGGCCTTCATTGACGTAGGCCTGAGCGACGTACAGATCGTCGGTGTCCCAGTCGAGCTGTTCGCTGTTCATCACATTGTGAATCGCCGACTCAATGAGGTTGGCGACCAGCGGGGCGGCCTTCTTGGGCGTGAATTGCAAGATCTGCAGCGCCTCTTCGACCGGCCGGTTACGGACCAGGTCGACGACGATGCGCGCCTTGCGTGGCGCGATGCGAATGTTCTGTGCGGACGCCTGGTTCGCACGATGCGTCTTTTGTTTTGGTTTGCTCATGGCAAAAACTCAACTCGATGAGCCGCCGCCCTTGCCCTGAAAAAGGGGCAGCGGTCGACGGGAAACTTTGATCTCGTGACGGGGAAGCGCGTCTTAGAGAGCGGCCGGGGCGGAACGCGTCCGCCCGGGCGGCTCGACTTAGCGACGACCCTTGGCTTTGCGATCGGCGGCGTGCCCGTAGAACGTACGGGTAGGCGCGAACTCACCGAGCTTATGCCCGACCATATTCTCGGTCACGAACACGGGGACAAACTCTTTGCCGTTGTGGACGGCAAAAGTCAAGCCGATGAACTCAGGCACGATCATGGAGCGGCGGCTCCAGGTTTTGATCGCACGGCGGTCGCTGGTTTCACGAGCGCGGGTGACTTTACGCTGAAGGCCGCTATCAACGAAGGGCCCTTTTTTGACTGAACGTGGCACGATCTATCTCCTTGGCGCAGTGTATGCCCGACCGGCCGGCGAGAGGCTCGCCGGCGTGGGGCGAGCGGTTTACTTGCGCGACTTACGACGCTTGACGATGAACTTGTCGGTGCGCTTGTTGCTGCGCGTCTTCTTGCCCTTGGTCTTCTGGCCCCAGGGGGTCACCGGATGGCGACCACCGGAGGTGCGACCTTCACCACCACCGTGGGGGTGGTCGACCGGGTTCATGGCGACACCACGAACCGAGGGGCGGTTGCCCTTCCAGCGGGCGCGACCGGCTTTACCGAGCGAGGTGTTCTCGTGCTCGCGGTTGGAGACCGCGCCCACGGTGGCCCGGCAGGTCATCAGGACCTGGCGGATCTCGCCAGAGGGAAGACGCAGAAGCGCGTACTTGCCTTCTTTGGCCATCAGCTGGGCCCAGGTGCCCGCGGAGCGAGCCATCTGGCCACCCTTACCCGGGCGAAGCTCCACATTGTGGATGACCGTACCGGTGGGGATGTAGCGCAGACGCAGGGAGTTGCCGGGCTTGATGTCGGCATGCGCGCTGGAGACGACCGTGTCACCGACCGCAAGTTTCTGCGGGGCGATGATGTAGGCCTTCTCACCGTCAGCGTAGTGGAGCAGCGCCAGGTAGGCGGTGCGGTTGGGATCGTACTCGATCGCGGCGACCTTTGCGGGCACGCCGGTCTTGGTGCGCTTAAAGTCAACCTGACGGTAGCGGCGCTTGTGGCCGCCGCCGCGGTGGCGGACCGTCATATGACCGGACTGATTACGACCGCCGGAGCGGGTAATCTTCTCGGTGAGCGCCTTCTCAGGCTTGCTCTTGGTGATCACTTCTTTGGAATCCGGAAGACGCAGGAAGCGCCGTCCCGGAGACGTGGGGTTAAACTCTTTCATGGCCATCGTTATACCTGCCTTCTAAAACGCGATTGCGATATCCTGGCAATTGGACTCAAAGCGAGGGGTCGGGGGTCGATTAGACCTCGCCACCGGCTTCGGTCCCCTCGAGCGCGTACAGGTCGATGGTCTGACCGTCGGCTACCGTCACGATCGCCTTCTTGAAGGCGGCGCGGCGTCCGAGGCTTCGTCCCACACGCTTGGGCTTGCTGGGCATCACCAGAGTGTTGACCTTGACAACGTCGACGCCGAAGATCTTCTCGACGGCCTGGCGAATCTGGTACTTGTTCGCTTTGCGGTCGACGCGGAACACGTACTGGTTGTGTTCAGCCAGCTGGGTGGTCTTCTCGGTGAGCGCCGGGCGAATGATGATGTCGTAGAGGTTGGTCATGACTGCAATGCCTCCTGGAGTTGCTCGACGGCGCTGCGCGAGAGAATCACGTAGTCATAACGCAGGATATCCTCAACGTTGAGGCCCTCAACAGCCAGGTACTTGGCTTCTTTGAGGTTGCGCACCGACAGGCGAAGATTTTCGTTGTGGGTGACCGAGTTGTCGCCTTCGTTGCGCGAGGTCACATCGACAACCAGGGCGCGGGGCGCTTCCAGGTTGCTCAACGTCTCGATGGCGAGCTTGGTCTTGATCTGGGGAAGTTCCCAGTTGTCCACGACTTTGAGCTGACCGTTACCCAGCTTCATGCTGAGCGCGGAGCAGAGGGCGGCGCGACGCTTCTTCTTGGGCATCGCGTAGCCGTAGTCACGGGGCTGGGGGCCGAAGACGGTGCCACCGCCGACCCAGTGGGGGGCGCGGATGGTACCCTGGCGGGCGCGACCGGTGCCTTTCTGGCGCCAGGGCTTGCGACCACCGCCGCGGACCTGGCCGCGGGTCTTGGTCTGGTGGGTGCCGGCACGGCGCTTGGCGCGCTGCCAGTTGACCACTTCCCAGAACAAATGCTCACGAACCGGAACACCGAACACGCTCTCAGCGAGCTCGATCTCTCCGGTCGCCTTGTTCTTCAAATCGACGACTTCAATTTTCATAACGTCTCCTGCGCCGCCCTGACTAAGGCTCGGACGGGCGAAAGAGTGGGTCCATGGCCGCCCGCCCTTCCCCGCTCACACTGAGCGAGAGAAACGTGCAGGAGACCGGCTTTAGTACAAGATCGCGTTAAGACAGGCCTGCCGAGGCCCATCCAAAGGCGCGATCAGGTCTTGATTTCGACGTCCACACCCGCGGCGAGATCCAGGCGCATCAGAGCGTCGAGCGTCTGCTGCGTCGGATCGAGGATGTCGAGAAGGCGCTTATGCGTGCGCATCTCGAACTGCTCGCGGGACTTTTTGTCGATGAAGGGGCTACGCAGGACCGTCCAGCGGTTGATGCGCGTGGGAAGGGGGATGGGCCCCGCAACGCGCGCACCGGTACGCTTAGCCGTCTCTACGATGTCGGCAGCCGACGCGTCGAGCAGCTTGTGGTCGTACGCTTTCAGCTTGATTCGAATCTTCTCATTCGCCATGTCACAAACCTCGTCGACTGACCTGAGATCTTCAGGTCAGAAAGTGCGAAACCCAGCGGTTAGCGCAAAATTCAAGGCTCCCTCACCGGCAGCATGTGCCGTGGGTCAAGCGGGCTTGACCTGAGGGAACCAAAAATCCCGTAACACCGCGTCATTGGCGGCGTTTCGGGCCGTCGTAAGCGGTAGTAATCCCCGGCGCCCAGGCTCAGGGAGTGCGGACCATACAGTAGGGGTGTCAACAGATCAAGGTGGAAATCGCCTTTTGTCCGCACCCCTTGCGGCCCATCGAAGGGTCAGTCCGGGTAGATGCCCATCATGCGGTTGATCAAGGCTTCGCTGATCGCTTTGGGCACGATCTCGTAATGCGAGAAGTGCATCGAGTAGCTGGCGCGGCCCTGGCTGCGGCTGCGCAGGTCGGTGGAGTAGCCAAACATCGCCGAGAGCGGCACCTGGGCGCTGATCACCTGCGATCCGGCGCGCGGCTCCATGCCGCCGACCGATCCGCGGCGCGCGTTGATGTCGCCGATCACATCGCCCATGAACTCTTCGGGCGTGACGATCTCGACGCTCATCATCGGTTCAAGGAGCTGCGGGTCGGCGTCGCGGATGGCGGATTTGACGGCCATGAGTGCGCAGATCTTAAAGGCCATCTCGTTGGAGTCGACCTCGTGGAAGGCTCCATCGACCAGCTCTACGTGGATGTCGACGACCGGGTATCCGGCGATGGCGCCGGCCTCGGTGGCTTCGCGCACGCCGCGCTCGATCGCGCCGAAGAACTCTTTGGGGATCGCCCCGCCCTTGATGGACTCTTCAAAGGTGATGCCCTGGCCGCGCTCGTTGGGTGAGAGTTTGATCTCGACCTCGGCGAACATGCCTTTGCCGCCGGACTGCTTCTCGAGCTTTTCGCGGTGCGTGATGGAGGCACCCACCGTCTCGCGGTAGGCGACCTGGGGTTTACCGACGTTGGCGCCGACTTTGAACTCGCGAAGCAGGCGGTCGACGATGATCTCCAGGTGCAGTTCGCCCTGGCCGGCGATGATCGTCTGACCGGTCTCTTCGTCGACCTTGACCTGGAAGCTGGGATCTTCGACGGCGAGTTTCTGGAGGCTGTCGGAGAGCTTGCCCTGGTCGGCGACGGTCTGCGGCTCGATGGCGATCTCGATGACCGGCTCAGGGAAGTCGATCGCCTCGAGGACCACCGGGTGATGCTCGTCACTTAAGGTGTCGCCGGTGGTGGTGTTGCGCATGCCGACTACTGCGGCGATGTCGCCGGCGCGAACCTCGTCGATCTCCTCGCGACGGTTGGCGTGCATCAAGAGGATGCGGCCGATGCGCTCACGCTTACCCTTGGTCGCGTTGTAGGTGTAGCTGCCGCTGGAGAGCACACCGGAGTAGACGCGGAAGTAGGTGAGGTGGCCGACGTAGGGATCGCTCATGATCTTGAAGGCCAGCGCGCTGAAGGGCTCATCATCAGAGGCCGCACGGCGCACCATATCGTCCTCGCCAGGCTCGCCGAGGCCCTCGGTGAGGCGCTTGTAGGCGTCGGGGGTCACGCCATCGATGGCGGGGACATCGACCGGAGCCGGGAGGTAGCGGATCACGGCGTCGAGCAGGGGCTGGACGCCCTTGTTCTTGTAGGCTGAGCCGCAGAAGACCGGGACGATCTCCAGGGCGAGTGTGCCCTTTCGCACCGCGCGGCGGATCTCGTCTTCGGTGAGGGTCTCGCCTTCGAGGTACTTGTCCATGAGCTCGTCGTCGAGCTCGGCGCAGATCTCGAGGAGCTCTTCGCGGGCGAGTTGGGCGTCGTCTTTGAGCTCTTCGGGGATCTCGCGGATGTCGTATTCGGCGCCGAGGGACTCGTCGTGCCAGACGATGGCGCTCATGGTGACGAGATCGATGACGCCGCGGAAGCCGTCTTCGGCGCCGATGGCGATCTGCATGCGCACGGGCCGGGCTTTGAGGCGATCGACCATCATCTGCACGACGCGATCGAGGTCGGCGCCGATGCGGTCGAGTTTGTTCACAAAGGCGATGCGCGGGACCTTGTAGCGGTTGGCCTGGCGCCAGACCGTCTCCGACTGGGGCTCGACGCCACCGACGCCGCAGAAGACGGCGATGGCACCGTCGAGCACGCGCAGCGATCGTTCGACTTCCATGGTGAAGTCGACGTGGCCGGGGGTGTCGATGATGTTGATGCGGTGTTTGACGTCGTTGGTCGACCAGTAACAGGTGGTGGCGGCGCTGGTGATGGTGATGCCGCGCTCGCGTTCCTGCTCCATCCAGTCCATCTCGGCGGCGCCGTCGTGGACCTCACCGATCTTATGCGACTTCCCTGTGTAGAAGAGGATGCGCTCGGTGGTCGTGGTCTTACCGGCGTCGATATGCGCCATGATGCCGATGTTGCGGGTCTTTTCGAGAGATAGACTTCGTGCCACGGTCGCCCTGCCTGTGTGAAGGTCGCAGTTGGGATCGCGTCGTCCCCGGGGTCGGAGAGCGCGGGAGCAGATGGAGCGGAACTGGAAGATGGATCATTCCGTCCCGAAGGGAAGCGAAACGCGAAGACCCGGTCAGGCCTTATCGGCTCGGAAGGGAGCGACAAGGACCTCACCGGGTCTTCGGAGGGCACCGTCCGATGCGCCTGATGGAGCATGTGCGCGTCGGGGGAGCCCGGCGCGGGTGTTACCAGCGGTAGTGCGCGAACGCGCGGTTGGCCTCAGCCATACGGTGCACGTTTTCTTTGTTACGCACGGCGGTGCCGCGGTTGTTCGAAGCGTCGAGGATCTCGTTGGTGAGCTTGTCGACCATCGTCTTTTCGTTGCGGGCACGCGCGGCCTGGATCAGCCAGCGGATGGCCAGGGCGGTGCGGCGCTCGGGGCGCACTTCGACGGGCACCTGGTAGGTGGAGCCACCGACGCGACGCGAGCGAACTTCGACCATCGGGCGCAGGTTGTCGATGCTGCGCTTGAAGACGCGCAGGGGATCTTCGCCGCCGGTCTTCGACTCGATGACGTCGAGGGTGTCGTACATGATGCGTTCGGCGGTGGACTTCTTGCCGTCGCGCATCATGACGTTGACAAACTGGGTGATGAGTTTGTCGTTGAACTTGGGATCCGGGAGGATCGGGCGCTTCTGGACCACTCTTCTTCTTGGCATGACTTAAGCTCTCAATTCGTAGGTGCGAAGGCCCGACACAGGTCGCCAAAGCGAGCCACCGGGCGAAATCTCGCGAGAAATCCGGGGCGTTTTAGCGCGGCTTCTTGGTGCCGTACTTGCTGCGGCCCTGACGGCGGGACTGGACGCCGACGGCGTCGAGGGTGCCGCGAACGATGTGGTAGCGCACACCGGGCAAGTCTTTGACACGACCGCCACGGATGAGCACGACGCTGTGCTCCTGGAGGTTGTGTCCCTCACCGGGGATGTAGCTGGTGACTTCCATACCGTTGGTCAGACGAACACGAGCGACCTTACGAAGCGCGGAGTTCGGCTTCTTCGGAGTCGTGGTGTAGACGCGGGTGCAGACACCACGCTTCTGCGGGCAGCTCTTAAGAGCCGGCGCCGTCGTCTTGGAGACAATCTTTTTGCGACCTTTGCGAACCAGTTGGTTAATCGTGGGCATACATGTACCTGTTTGTCGCACCTACGAGAGGCGCGTTGCACCATATCGGAGACATCACCGTCTGTGGGGCTGCTTACCCCATCGGATGGTGACGGGCAACTTAGAGCGGCGAAATTCGTTTGCGGAAGCCACCGAGGAGCGTGTGGTCGGGCATGACAAAGGCCAGACCGGGGGGCTTCGGACGGCGGATTATAGAAAGGGGAGTTGCGATGTCAAGCGTGGATCGTTGAGATGCGCCGATCAAGGATCGTCATCGGCCGAGTCGTCAGGCAGAAGTTGGCGTGGGGATTGGCGATCGCGGCGATGAGGCGACCGTCGGGCTGAGGGCGTCGAGGGGGGTGTAGGCCGAAGGATCGCGAGCAAAGAGGCGCAGCGGGTGGGCCGGGGAACCCAGCTCCAGCCAGGCGTGGCCTTCGGGGTGAGGCTTAAGGCGCAGCCCGACGACGAGGCGCGAGACGATGCCGCGCCTGGCGAGCATGTGGCGGGCGGCCAGCGCGCGGGGGGCGCAGCGGGCACCGGGGATCAGACGGCTTGCGCGCAGGACGCTGCGCTCAATAGCCCCGGCAACCCGTTGAGGATCGCAGGTGGGAGCGATCGGGGGCGTGTGCTGCGGGAGGAGGCGATCGCTGAAGCGTCGGGCGCGATCCCAGCCGGCACCCTCGATCAGAACATGCGCAGCAGCGATCAGCACAAAGGCCTCGCCATGGCGCGCCCCGAGTTCAATGACGCGTCGAAGCGACATCATGGTGCCTCGGCGTGGGTGGTCAGCGCGTGTTGGATGGCGTCAGTCTGAGCCAGGGAGCTGCCGCCGCGTCGAAACTCCACGCGGGTCAGCGGGGTGGTGCGCAGCAGGCGCATCGCGCGGCGAAAGCGCGCCTCACCGTCCGCGGGCGAGCTTTGCGAGAAGGCGAAGCACTGGGAGAGCAGGAGAGCGGCGGCGCGGCCACCGCGGGCCTGAGTCAGCTCGAAGTCGTGATCGGAGGCGGGCTGGCCGCCCAGGCTGAAGAGGTGCGTCAGGGGCTGGGCGCTGCCGGTGAAGGGGGCGTCGGGGAGCACGAAGATGCGTTTGGCGTCGGGAGAGGGTGTGGGGCGGCTTATGCTGGCCTCGGGGATGGCGTCATCGGGGAGGTTCAGTCGGAGTGAGGGGGCGCCGGCCAAAAGGAGGCGTCGCTCCACGTCGACGAGCACCAGATCGTCTGCCAGCAGTGTGGCGCCGCGGCGCACCAGACCGAGCGCGGTGGTGCTTTTGCCGGCGCCGGAGTCGCCGATGATGGCGATGGTGTCGTTGCCGGAGCATCGAAGCGCGCTGCCGTGGAGTGCGACCAGGGGGCGGTCGGTGGTGAGTAAGGCGATGGGGATGACGATGCGCTCAAGCAGGGTGTCGAGCGCCCAGGCAGAGTGAGGGGGGGCCTGGTAGCCCATATGACCCTCGGCGAGGTCAAAGGAGAAGCGCCATCCGGCGTAGGTGAGCTCGCCGCGCCCTGCCCCACTTTTGAGGACCTGGAGGCGATCGCCGCCGGGGTGATCTTCGAGATCGTGGATGCGATCGCCCCGCAATGGCGCGCTGAGGCGCTGGTCGATCGTCCAGATGCCCCCCTCTTCGGCGGCCTCCGGGGGGAGGGGGGCGAAGTTTAAGGGGCGATCGCAGGCGATGGGTTGATCGTAGATGCGGTAGAGGTTGAAGGGGCTCATGGGGTCGGATGCTGTTCCAGCAGGAGGCCGGCATTCTGGAGGGCGCTCAAGAAGGCGAGGAGGTCGGCGCGGGCTCGTTCGGCGTCGATGGCGTAGGTTTTTTCGAGCAGCTCAATGAGCTCGGCGACCGAGGGGGCGTCCTCGCGGATGCGTTGCCACAGGAGCACCCCCTGGGCGTTGAGGCCGAAGCAACGATCGCCGTGCAGATCGAGGATCACGATCTGGTCGTCGATGGCCTCCACGACGAGATCGTCGCGGGCGGTGAAACGCTGGGAGTCGGAGAAGGTCATAGGCGCGAGGCTCCGCGGAGCTTGGGGTTTTAAGGTTGATGGAGATCGGGGGGGCCGGGGTGAAGGCAGCCACCTTCCATCCAGAAGACGTGTTCGGGGTTGAGGCCGGCAGGCACGCGGTGGCCCAGGTAGATCAACGTGAGCTTTTTCTGGCGCAGCGCACTGAAGATGCGCGCATTGAGCGACTCCTCAAGGTCGGTGGCCATCTGATCGATGATGACGAGGTCGGGGTCGCGCAGGAGCGCGCGGGCCAGCGCCACCCTCTTCTTCTGGCCGCCGGAGAGGCGTGCGCCGCGCTCCCCCATCGGGGCATCAAGCCCCTCGGGGTGGGTCTGCACGAAGTCCGG
Organism: Lujinxingia vulgaris; assembly: GCF_007997005.1. Classification (GTDB taxonomy): domain Bacteria; phylum Myxococcota_A; class Bradymonadia; order Bradymonadales; family Bradymonadaceae; genus Lujinxingia. Next base: position 107,230 of record NZ_VOSL01000052.1, read on the forward strand.
AAGTCCGGCGAGCTTGAGGATGGCGTGGAGTTGTGGCTCGGCCTGCCGGCGCTCCTCGGGGCTCATGGCGATAAAGAGGTTATCGCGCAGCGAGCCATCGAACAAAAAGATCTCCTGCCCGACATAACCCACCCGACGGCGGAGCTCGGCCAGCGGCCACTCCCGGACGTCGAGGCCCTGGAGGATGACGCGACCCTCGTCGGGATCAAAGAGGTTGAGGAGAAGTCGGCCGGTGGTGCTCTTGCCGGCGCCGGAGGGGCCGAGGATCGCGACCGCCTCGGAGGGGGCGATCTCCAGGGAGAGGTCGTCGATGACGCCGGGGGAACGACATGGCGAGGCGGTGCTCGAGGCGGGGTAGGCGAAGGCGAGCGACTCGACGCGCACACGAAGCGGTCCCGCCGGCGGGCGATGTTGCGAGGGCGTGTGGGGCTGGCGAGGTTGCATGGCCAGGAGGGTATCGATGCGTTCGGCGGCAGCGCGCGCGCCGTGCCAGCCGTAGAGAATCCCGGGCACCCCGCGAAGAGGCCCCAGGCAGCGGCCCACATAGAAGTAGAAGACCACCAGGGTGCCCACGCTGAGGCTACCTTCAATGACGTATTGGCCACCAATGACCAGTGTGGCGAGGAGGACCAGCGAGAGGGCCAGGTCAACCGCGGGTCCCAGGCGCGCGCGGTGGCTGGCCAGCGCGAGCTCGGCATCTTTCAGGGCGCGGCCGGCGTCCTGGACGCGGCGCGCAAAGATCTCGCGGGCTCCCAGGGCCTGAATGTCGGCGATGCCTGCCAGCCCTTCGTGAAGCGAGCTGTGAAGCGCGGCCATCGTCTCCAGACGCGCCCGGCTCATGGGGCGAACGCGGCGGCGGAAGATGTGCAACATAAGCCAGCCGACCGGAAGCGGGATGGCGGCCATCAGCGCCAGACGGGGGTCGAGCCAGATGAGGATCGCGGCGGTGCCGCCCACGCCTACCAGAAGTGAGGTGATCGCCGGGAGCACCGAGGTGGCGAGCTGCTTGATATGAAAGGTGTCGCTGTAGATGCGGCTGACGAGCTCGCCGGTGCGCTGCGTGGCGAGCGTGGCCAGAGAGAGGGTCTGGACGTGCTGGAAGACCTCATCGCGGGCGCCCTCCCAGAAGTCTTCGCCGGCAAGGGTGGCGTACCACTGGCCGCCAAAGCGGGTGATTGCCCCCAGGGTGTAGAGGATGAGACCGGCGGCGCCCAGGGTCCAGAGCAGGTCGGCGTCGGCGCGGGAGATGCCCTCATCGATCGCCAGCTTGATCAGGTAGGGGGTGGCCAGGCCGACAAGTTGCGAGAGGATCAGCGAGGCGGTCGCCAGGATGAGCCAGCGGGGCCGAACATGTCGGAGCAGTGCTGAGGGCAATGCACCCTCCGGTGCGGGGCGACGAGGCTGGATGCGCCCGGGTGGTGCTCAGAGGTTATTCAAAGGCCAGCTGAGCAAAGTCCACGCCTTCTCCGGTGACCCCGCGGATCAACGCGCGAAGTTGTCCGAAATCTTCGAGGCGCGGCGGCTCGTAGGCCGTGGCCGAGAGCGCGTCGGATGCTTCGTTGGTACGGCTGGCGTCAGGGCTCTTCGTCTGAAGACGGTCGTGCTCAACAGCTTTCATACAGCGTTCCTCCGGGCATGCGGCGTAAGGAGTGCCCATGATGGATTAAGGGATTAATCACCCCTGAGGCAGCGACCAGTCTGGCGCGCACAGCATCGGGCCGAGGGTGAGTGACCATCGTGGATAGTCACGGAAGTGGGGGGCGATGTCAAACCCGGGCGTCGTGTCGTGACCAGTGCAGCCACATGGCGATGGAGGTGAGGTAGCGCGCGGTGGTCGCCGGGGCGGTCGGCCGCCAGGGGGCGCCGTCGCGGAGCCACTGGAGGGTCTGGCGTTGGGCCTCGCCATGAAGAAGGGGGCCAGGGAGGTTGGCGCTGAGGAGCACGTCGCCCCAGGGCCCTTCGGGGCCGAAGAGTCGCAGGAGTCCCTCGGCGGTCAGCTCATTGAAGATGCTGTGGTGTCCCTGTTGCGGGAGATCAGCGGGGATGCGCTCCTGCAGTGCGCGGCGTAGCGGACCTTTGGCCTGACCCTGCCAGCGGCGTTGGCGGTGGGAGAGGGTGAGGCCCAGCTCCCAGAGATCGTCGTCGAGGAAGGGAAAGCTAAAGCGCAGGCCGCTGTGGCGGCGGAAGCGCTCGAGCGCGCGCATCGAGAGATCCCACTTCCAACCCTCGAAAAGGAGGGGGCGACGGTCAACGAGCCCGCCTCGCCAGCGCCTGATCGCAGGCGAGAGGCGCGCCTTTGCGGCGAGCAGGCGGAGGCGGTCGCGCGACGACGACGCCTGCGTCATGAGCGTCGTAAGTTGCGAGAGGTTGGCCACCCGGGCGCGCTCTTCAAGATGCAAGACCGGCAGGCTCAGCAGGAGTTGATCGGCGCCGATGCCGAAGATGGCGGAGTGGGCGTCGGTGCGCAGCGCACTTAGAAAATGGCGTGTGTAAGGGGCGTCCCAGAGAAGTTGGGGGCCGAGGTCGGGCCAGCCCGGGTCAGCCTGCTCGGGGGTCCAGAGCGTGGGGGAGCCAATATCGACAAAGCGGTGCTCGGTGTGAAAGTGGGCAACGAGCGCGTCGATGCGCGCGCGCTCGTCGAAGGCCGGGTGACGCGACGAGACCATCGAGGCGGTGCGCACACCGCGCTCGCGTTCGGACCGCAACGCGACCAGGGTCGTGGAGTCGATGCCGCCACTCATCGCAAAGACCGGATCGGGCTCGGCCAGATGTCGCTGGAGCACACCAACCAGACGCTGGAGGAGGTGCTCGGCCTGGTCGGGCTCTTCAGTGCGGGTATGGCGCAGGCTGGCGGACGCCTTGGCCCGTTCATCCCAGGGGCGGAAGACGCTCTGCCAGCGCCCTGCCCTCCAGCGGCGTTCTTCGCCCGGAAAGACACGTTCGACCCCCGGCCAGAAGTCGGCGCGCGCCCTGCTGTCGCGCCCCTGAAGGAAATCCTGCCAGAGTGGGGGAGGTGTGTCGGAGGCGCGCCACGCGGTGATCAACGCGGGTCGGGTGCTTACAGAAGTCGAGGCGGTCGACGCCCTGCCCTCCTCACGATGCACCAGCGGAACGCGACCGAAATGGTCTCGCCGCACACTCAGCTCACCCCGGCGCGCGTCCCAACGCAGGGCGACGCAGACCCTATCGACGAGCTTGAGGCCGGAAAGTCCGCGCTGCGGGCTGAGCTCACTGGCAAGGCGCGCGATGCGACGGCGTCGCTCAGATGTGGGGCGTGTCGGGTCAAGCGCGGGCTCCCGCGCCGTGGGCGGTCCCACAAGACAAAACCAGCTCCCGTCGGGCTCCGACATCGCCGCGAGCTGATAGAAGTCTCCCTTGCTCTTTTGAAGCTCGCCACTACCCTCCCCCACGCACACCGCCACGTCGCCGCACGCTGTTGCGATCGGGCCGGTGTTCGTGGGAAGTAGCGCGTCGGTGCGCATATGCGATCGCCCTGGCATCGGAGTTCTCCGGGTCTTGCGCGGATCGTTAAGTTTGCGCCGTGATGCGATTCGCTCTAACCTTCGAGAAGCAATCGGGGCCAATCGTATCTTTTTGTACCCGCCGCATTTAACGCGATGATTTTAGAGCGCCCGTGCCAGAGAGTTCGCATGGATGGCAATCGAGAGCGTTCAGACAACGGACGACCGCAATGACCAAATTAGGGAGTATGTGCCACTCTGCCGGCCCCGGGGCCAGGCTTTGGAGAGGCCTCGTCGTGGCAACACTGGCCGTGAGCTTGAGCGCCTGTAGCGGCGATGAGGATGCGACGCTGGCGCCGTCAACCGATAGCGAGCAAGGCGCCCAACGCGCCGAGCTTAAGCCGGAGGCAAGCGCCACGTCGAGCCTGTTTAAGGCGAGCGCGTCTGAGGCGGAGTTTGCCGCCGCGTGGCCGCATGGATTTGACCGTCACGCAGACTACCTGGAAGCGACGGTGTTGAGGCTGGGTAATGTGCGTATCTCGGCCGAGGGTCCGGTCACGATTGAGGCGACGCCGGCCCTGCTGGCCAGCGGCAAGCCGCTCACCTCTGAGTGGGACTACACCTTTGAGCTGGCCGAGGTTGGGCGTCGCGCAGGTGCGCAGAAGCCTGGCGAGGTTCAGGGCCGAGTGGTGGAGCCGGGGCGTGCGCACCTGGACTACGCCGAGGGCGTAAGGGTGACGCTGGAGCATCAGCCCGGCGGCTTGAAGCTCTATACGGTGCTCTCCGAGCGGCCGACCGGCGAGGGTCCGCTGCGGGTTGGCTTTGAGCAGCGCGGCTCGATGAACGCGGCGATGAACGCCACCGGTGATCTGGAAGTGACCCACAAGGATGCGGTGGTCTTCCAGTGGAGCGGTGTGGTGGCGTATGACGCCAGGGGGCACGAGGTCCCGGTTAAACTTCAGGCCGACGCGTCGCGCTTCTGGTTTGAGGTCGATGACGCGAAAGCGAGCTACCCGCTGACGATCGATCCTCTGGCGAGCAACCCGAGCTGGGAGCACGCCTCGACCCAGCCCAACTCGGCGTTTGGTGCGAGCCTGAGTCAGCCCCACGATGTCAATGGCGACGGGGTTGTGGATGTGGCCGTCGGTCAGCCGAACTACTCGATCACCGACCAGCTTCAGGGTCGGGTGCTGGTGTTTCTGGGCAACAGCAACGGCTTTGGAAACACCGCCGGCTTCAGCGTGGTCGGTGACGCGCAGTTCGAGCAGCTGGGCGTGGGCATGACGCTCAACGGCGACAGCAACGGTGACGGATGCCACGAGCTTCTGCTCGGCTCGCCGGGCCATGATCAGGGCTTTGGGCGTGTGTTGATGTACGCCCCCTACGTATGCGCGACCCAGCAGCTGAACCCCTCGCCGCTTGTGTGGTCGAAGGTTGCCGATGTGCGCGCGGGGCTCGGAGCTTCGCTGGATGTGGGCGACTTTAACTGCGACGGCGATGAAGATCTGCTCGTCGGTGCGCCCTCCTCGACGGCCGACGACGGCAACGGCGGGACGGCCCTGGGCGCGGGCGCGGTGGAGGTCTACCTGGCCAACCCCGCTGGCGAGGGTTTCCTGGCAAACGCCGAGTATCGCTATCAGGTTCCGGAGTTCGGGCTGCAGCTGGGCTCGGGCGTTGTGACGATTCCGAACGCGAAAGGCACGACCTTCTCCACGCCGGAGCGCTGCGATGGCTTTGCAGCGAGCAGCCCCTTTGCCGACGGCAACCGGGGACGGGTCTATATCTTCGATGTGTCGGCCCAGGGCGACATCACCACCAGCCCGGTGCGTCTGGACGGCACCCAGGGCAACGCCCTCTTCGGGGTGGCCATGGAGGTGATGCCCAGCCCGGAGAACACGCAGATCGGCGGTCAGCGCGTTGATGCGTTGGTGATCGGCGCGGGTGGCCGCGGCACCCCGGGGCCGGCCGGCTCGGTGTTTGTCTATGAGTGGGATGCCGGCGCTGCGGCGTACAGCCAGGTCTGGACGGCGACGGGCCCGCACGCCGGGTCGCGCTTTGGCTACCGGGTGGCGGGCAACGGCGACTACAACAACGATGGCCATCTCGATCTGGCGGTGGGTGCCTACCAGCTTCGCAACGAGCAGGGTGTGGCCGAAGGCGGGGCGATCGTCTACCTGGGGTCTCCCGACGGGCTGCGTAACACCCCGGATTGGACGCTCCTCTCGGGCCAGGCGGGCTCGGAGTTTGGAATCGCGGTGCGAGGCATCGACGACCTGACCGGCGATGGCAACGACGAGCTGCTGGTGGGCGCGCGCGCCTACGATGGGCTGATCGCCAATGGTGGTCAGATCTTTATGTATCCGGGGCGCGACAACTGCTTTATCGGCGGGGAGTTCTATTCGGAGGGCGATGCCAACCCGGATAACGGGTGTGAGCTCTGCGATCCGGCGCAGTCGACCAGCGGGTGGTCGAACGCTGCCGACGGGCTTGCCTGTGGTGATGAGGGTGACTCCTGCACGGTGGCGACCTGCCAGGCCGGTCAGTGCACCGGCACCCAGATCGATTGCAACGATGGCAACCCCTGCACCCAGGATAGCTGCGATCCGATCGAGGGTTGTGTCTATGAGACTGCGCCGCAGGATGGCGAGGTCTGTGAAGACGACGGGCTGAGCTGCACCGGTGATGTCTGCCAGGACGGCGCGTGCACCCACCCGGTGAGCAGCGGATGCTTGATCTCCGAGACCTGCTACCCGGCCGGCACGACCAACCCCTCGGCGGAGTGCTTTGTGTGCGATCCGCAGCAGTCGACGACCAGCTGGAGCCCGAAAGAAGCGGGCGCGGCGTGTGATAACGGGCTCTTCTGCACGATCAACGACACCTGCAACGCCGTGGGTCAGTGTGAGGCCGGTGAGGCACGCGTCTGCGACACGGTTCAGTGCTTCGGCGGGGTGGTGTGCTCCAACGCGGCGCGGGCCTGCGTGCCCACGCAGCCCCAGACCGGGACGGCCTGCGACGACAGCAGCCTCTGCACCACCGGCGACACCTGCCAGGCCGGCAGCTGTGAGGCCGGCGAGGTCGTGGATTGCAGCGCCGAAGGCGGCGCCTGCGCCGTGGGTGTGTGCAACCCGGAGACGGGCGCCTGTGAGAGTGAGCCGCTGGCCGACGGCAGCAGCTGTGAGACCGGCGACGTCTGCACCAGCGGCGTCTGCGAGAACGGTGCCTGTCAGGCGGGCGCACCCGTCACCTGCGACGATAGCAACCCCTGCACGGTCGGGAGCTGCGACTCGGTCGAGGGCTGTGTCTACGAGAACGTCCCCGACGGGCTGAGCTGCCAGGCGCCCTTCTGCCAGAGTGAAACTGAGCTCGTGGCGGCGGGCGAGTGTGTGAGCGGCGCGTGCGCGGCCGGTGCGGTCATCGACTGCGCGCCCTTCCGCTGTGATACCGGCGCCTGCCTGACCACCTGTGAGAGCGATGAAGCTTGCGCCGACGACGCCTACTGCAACGAAGTCGGGGAGTGCTCCACGGAGAACCGCGCGCCGGAAGCCGACGCCGGAAGCAACCAGTCGGTGGGCAGTGAGGCTGTGGTCACCCTTGACGGCACCGCCAGCAGCGACCCGGACGAGGATGAGCTCAGCTTTGCCTGGACTCAGCTCGACGGTCCGACGGTGGAACTCGATGACGCCAGCTCAGCCGCCCCGATGTTTGTGGCCCCCGCGCTGGAGGCCGGCGAGGAGATCGTGCTGACCTTCGAGCTGGTGGTCAGCGATGGCGAGCTCGACAGCGAGCCGGACACCACCGAGGTGCGCGTAACCAACGATGAGAACCGCCCGCCAGTGGCGCTCATCGAAGCGCCGGGCGTGGCGAACGCCGGGGAGACGATCCTTCTCGATGGTGCGGGCTCAAGCGATCCGGACGGCGACGCGATTCAGTCCTACCAGTGGAGTCTGGTCGACGGGCAGCCCTTCCCGACGATCTCGCAGACCGATCGGGATAGCGCGGTCAACGTGACCTTCCCGGAGCTGCTCAGTGAGACGACGACCTACCGCTTCGGGCTGATCGTCAGCGACGGGATGGCCAACAGCCCCCGGGAGGTGCATGAGGTTGTGGTGGAGCCGGTGGACATTCCGGTGGAGCCCGGTCCCGACGCCGGCGAGGATGCCGGTGACGATGTCGGCGAGGATGCCGGTGATGACGCGGGCCTCGACGCCGACGACGCCGGTCTCGACGACGCCGGAGAGCCCCAGGCGCTTCGCGGTAGCCTGGCCGGCTCGGGCTGCGCGTGCAGCTCCAGCTCTCCGCAGGGCGACCCGGGCTTCTTCCTCTTTGCAGCAGCGCTCGGGCTGATGTGGTGGCGTCGACGTGAGGCCGGGCTGTGATCGACGCTCGGGCTCACAAGCAGGTCGCAGCGGCGCTCGTATGCGGGGGGGCGCTGCTGGCCACCGGGTGTGGCCAGGAGCCACGAGGTGTGGAAGGGCTCGGTGACCCGGAAGAAGCCCAGGTCACCGTCTACAACCGCACCCACGATGTGGTTCCGCTCAATGTTCAGGCGATGCGCAGTGATCTGGCTGTGGACTGCGAGCTCATCTCGGGGCGTGTCTCCGAGTTTGTGCGCAGCGAACATCTGCTGAGCAGCGTCTCTATTGAGCGGCTCTACTCCGGGCAGGAGACCCGACTCTACGGTTCGGGCGCCTCGCAGGGCTCGGCCGGATGTCAGCTCAGTGTGGTGCGAACCTCCGATGGGCGTGTTGACGATGTGGTGGTGTCCTGGCCCCAGGGGCTTGCCAATAAGTCGTTCTATCGAGATGTGGACGCGCCGGCCGATGTTCCCACCGGCGAGAATACGGTGGTGCTCAGGGCGGACTACTCGGAGACGCCGCTCTCGGAGCGGCGCCCCTGGCGAAGCCGCCCGTGCAGCGGGGAGTTGAGCAGCTGCGGTGAGGCGGAGCAGAACGAGGCGCTCTCAGCGCCTCCCGGGGCGGAGTATGCCTGGGAGGTGGTTGGCGAGGCGGTGGAGTTAAGCCCATGGGAGGCTACTTCGATCGAGGCGACGCCGCTGAGCGCGGCGGTCGATCAGGGGAGTTGTTCCACGGGGATCGCCGGCTCGGCGCTGCGTTGGAGTTACCCCCCGAGTGGTGGCGAATGGCAGGTGCTCGCCGTGACCCCCTCCGAAGAAGCGGGCTGCTACGAAGTGGCGCTCCAGAGCACGTCTGAGGAGAGGGACTGGCGGATCTGCGGCAGCGAGCGCCTGGCAAGCCGGCTGACCCCTAACAGCGATTTGAACCCGCTCTTCGTGCAGTTTTTTGTCGACATTGCCGCGCCCAACGGCGATGGCGAGGTCACCTACGCGAATATCTCCATCGACCTTGAGCGCCAGAATCAGGCCGGCGAGGTCCTTGAGGTGGAGACGATCGATGTGGTGCGTGGCTACAGCCTGCCCTCGCATCTGGCGATCGACTACAGCACGCGGCTGAGTGAGGGCTGCGAGGTGAGTCGGGAGAGCGCGTCCTGCCTGCAGATCGCCGCGCCTCTGACCCTGGCGCTCTCGACCTCCACCGGGACGCTGGATGTGGTGCCTGGCGAGACGGTCGCGCTGGGCAGTGAGTCGAGCCGTCGGCTGGAGCTTGTGCGGGGGATGCATCGCGTGGTGGTGGACCAGAGCTGCAGCGAAGACCTCACCTCGTTGCCGGGCGTCGATCGGGTCGGCCCCTACCTTGAGGTCGTGTATTACTCGGGCGTAAGCACCCTGGGCAGCTGACCCGAAAACCCTTTAACATCAACCACTTAATGCGACGTCAGACTTTACTGGCGTCGTTTTTTTATCCCCACATCAGGGTGGTGCCCCAGGTCAGGCCGCTGCCAAAGGCGGCCATGATCACCGGGTCGCCCGGGGCGATGCGGCGCTCACGACGTGCCAGGTCGAGGGCCATCGGGATGCTGCCGGCGGTGGTGTTTCCCCACTGCTCGATGGTGTGCAGGACGCGATCTTCGGGGATGTTCGTGCGCGTGGCGACAAGCTCATTGATGCGGCGGTTGGACTGATGGGCGACCAGCACCGCGCGCTTCGGATCGAGGCTGTGCCGGGCGATGAGCGCAGCGACTTCCTGGCTGAGCAGCTCGACAGCGCGGCGAAAGACCTGACGGCCTTCCATATGCGCGAAGTGGCGGCCAGCCTCGATGTCGTCACAGGTGATGCTGGGGTGGTGGGCGGCGCCGGGGCGGTCGCAGAAGAGCAGTCGGGCGCCGCTGCCGTCGGCGCCCAGGCGCACGGGCTCCAGCGCCCCGCCCTCCTGCACGTGGGAGTCTACGGCCTCCACCACCACCGCGCCGGCGCCGTCCCCAAAGAGGATCGACACCGCGCGCCCCCGCGGGCTCATATCGAGGCCGGTGGAGTGAACCTCGCTGCCCACCACGAGTACCCGGCGGTAGGTCCCGCTGACGATCCAGGCGCGGGCCACCGAGAGCGCGTAAAGAAAGCCCGAGCACTGGTTGCGCACGTCGAGCGCCGGGATCGGCGCGACGCCCAGCGCTTCTTGCAAGAGCACGCCGTTACCCGGGAAGACCATATCTGGCGAGAGGGTGGCGAAGACGATCGCGTCGAGCTCCGAGGCGTTGCGCTGCGCATCGGCCAGGGCGGCGCGGGAGGCCTCCAGCGCCAGCGAGGTGTTGGACTGGCCGGGCTCGATGAAGTAGCGGGTCCGGATGCCGGTGCGCGCGACGATCCAGTCGTCGGAGGACCCCAGCTCTGCGGCCAGCTCGTCATTGGAGACGCAGCGCGCGCCCAGGGCGCGACCGCTGCCGCTGATCCGTGCGCCGGGAGGTTGCGTGCTCATGGTGTCGATGCTCGTTGCAGTGGTCAAAGGGCTTGCCCCGTGCGGCGCGCGGTGCAAGGTTCGTCTGCGCGCGATTCGGCGAGTGGGACATTCCCCGGAGTCGCGCGCCCTGCTTTGAGGATAACCGTGTTGAGGGCGGGCTTCCACCACCCGTTGAGGTGTTCTTCGCAGCGCCCTTTCCCGGCCTGCGCGCCCCCGAGATGTCGGAACGACCGAGAGTGATTATGAGCAACGAGCCCGTCGATCTTGTGTACCACGTGGCCGTGGAGCGCCCGCGCGAGGGGGTGATCGGAGCTGTGCTGGCCTTTGCAGGGCGTCACCCGGTGATCGCGGGGCTGGCCTGCGGCGTGCTGGTGGTACTGATCGCCGCGGCGCGGGCGTATCGCGGGGTGGCCAACGAGCCGGTCGCAGCGATGTGGCTCTCGATCAGCGTGATCGCCACCTGGACGGTGCTCTTTGTGGTGATGCGCAACTTCTTTACGGCGCAGTCGATGCGGGTGGTCAACGTCGCCCGTCGCATCCGATGGGACGATGACGCCCTGGTCTGGAGTGAGCAGGGAAACGAACGGCTGCGCCTTGAGCGCCCCACCGCCCGCATCGTGACCACGGAGCTTCCGCCCGAGCGCGACACCCGCAAGACAATCCCCTGGCCGGTGTGGCTGGTGTTGCGCGACGCCGAGGACGCGGAGCGCCGTCTGGTGCTGGAGTCAAAGATCGATGCCTCGCAGCTTCGGGGGGCGCCTAAAGCCACCGCCGACATTCTCTCACAGACCGATGAGACGCTCCCCACGCTGGTGATCTCCCCTCTTCTGGAGCGGGCTCGGGCGCAGCTTCGTGACACCTGAGGCTCATCGTGTGCTCGCCGCACCCTTACCCCTCAGCCTTTACAGAAATGCTCCAGGGCCTCTTCCAGCACCTCGAAGAGGCCGTCCCACTGGGCGTCGGTGACGACAAAGGGCGGAGAGAGCGCGAGCACGTGGCCGTGCTGGCCCGAAGGGAGCACCAGGTAGCCGCGATCGCGGCAGTAGCCCATGATCCCAAGGCCAAGCGCGCCGTCGGGGGTGCGTGTGGCGGGATCTTTGATGAGTTCCAGGCCCAGCATCAGCCCGCGACCGCGCACAAGCCCGATGCGCTCGGGGAAACGCGCCTGCAGGGCTTCGAGGCGCGCGCACACCTCCCTGCCCTTTTGCGCCACACGCCGGGGCCAGTCTTCTTCGAGGAGCACATCGAGCACGGCCTCGGCCATCGCGCAGCCCAGCGGGTTGCCTAAAAAGGTCGAGGTGTGCACCGACTCGCCAGACGAGTTTCCCCAGGAGTCCATGACCTCGCGACGGCCGATGGCCGCCGAGAGGGGGAAGCCCCCGCCGAGCGCTTTGCCCACGCATAAGATGTCGGGGGTGACGCCCTCATGCTCGCACGCGAACATCGTGCCGGTGCGTCCGAAGCCGGTGTAGATCTCATCGAAGATGAGCACGAGGCCGAACTCCTCACACACCTCTTTGAGCGCCGCCAGAAATCCCGGCGGGGGCTCGATCTCGCCACCGCGTCCCTGGAGGGGCTCGATGAGGACGGCGCCGATCATCTCCGCGCCGCTGGCCGGTCCGCGGAGCATCTCGCGCAGGTGCGCGATGGTCGCCTCGCTGATGGTCTGCGGGTCGGTGCCGGGGGCCATTCCGAAAGGCGGTCGGTAGGTGTCCGGGTAAGGCAGATGGGTGACCCAGGGGTTGAGCTGGGACATGAAGGGGCGGCGGAAGTTGTCGCGGTAGGCCGTGGCGCCGAGCGCCCCGTAGCTTAAGCCGTGGTAGCCGCCCCAGAAGGCGATGACGCCGGGGCGGCCGGTGTGCACCGCGGCGGTTTTGAGCGCGGCCTCCACCGCGCTGGCTCCGGAGAGGCCCAGGATGGCGTGGGTGAGCTCGGCCGGAGCTACGTCTGCCAGCCGCCGCGTAAAGCGGATCTTGGCCTCGCTGGGGTAGACATCGCCCATCGCGTGAATGAGATCTTCGGATTGGCGCTGCGCGGCCTCGACCACCCGGGGGTGGGTATGACCGATGCCGGCGACGGCAAAGGCCCCGGTGAAGTCGACGTAGATGTTGCCGTCGACATCTTCGATGTTGGCTCCCTTTGCGCGTTTCCAGACGATGGGGTCCTGGCCCACGCCGGTCTCGGCGGCGCGGCGGGCGCGGCGCGCGGTGATGGCCGGGCACTCGGAGCGCGCGAGCTCATCGACCATCGCGATCGACTGCGGTCCGGGGATGGCGCTCACGATCTTCGGGAGACTCTCTCCGCTGAGCATCACTGGCCTCCGTGGTAGGCGACGGCGAGGAAGGGGACGAGCTGGGTCTGGCCGTTGAAGCGGGTGAGCATCAGGGAGGTCTGGGTGGCGAAGTCGCCAAAGATCCAGGTCGTGCCCACACCCAGGGTCAGCGGTCCGAAGAGCTCCAGGCCGGCGCGAAGCCCGCCCTCTTGAAAGCCCGCCAGCTCGTCGGTGTAGGTGGGAGCCCGCTCAAAGAAGTCGTTGAGTTCCATGAAGGTTCCCGAACCGGCGCCGGTGAAAACTTCCAGGTTAAAGACCAGGTAGTCGGCGGCGTGGGTGTTGGTGCCCACAAAGAGTGAGCCCCAATGACCGCCGGAGGGGAACTCCCAGGTGTATTCGGTGTTTTCGAAGTAGCACTCACCGCGGCCGAAGTCGTAGCGGGTCTCACAGGTGCTGGCGTCAAAGGGGCGGTAGCCGAAGGCGGCGACCACGTTGAGGACGCCGCCCACGCTGAGGACGCTGCGATCGCTCAAGGGGAGGTCGGCCACAAGTTCAAGCCCCAGGCTCACGTCCTGGGTGCCCGGGTCGAAGCCGCTGCGGCGGTAGCGCGCCGAGGGCCCCCAGGTCAGCGCGGCGCGCGAGGTGTTGAAGAGGTTAAAACGCGCGCCTACGCCCAGGTAATACTGGCTGATGCCGGGCCAGGTGGAGCTGACGCGCAGCTCGGTGCCCTGGCGCGGGCTGTAGCTTAAGCGATGCTCCACAAACGCGACGGTGCGGTAGGACCAGTCGCCCTGGTTGAGGAGGGTGGCCGTCGGCCAGACGATGAGGCGACCGGCCAGCGGGTTGGTCTCGGCGCGGGCGTCGACCGGACCGACGTGCTGGGCCAGCGGCTGAAAGTGCGCATCGGCCGGCACGGGCTGCTCGCCATAGCCCAGATCTTCGGGGAAGGTCTTCAGGCGCGGGGCGGACTCGCCCTGCTCCTCGGACTGGGCAAAGGACTGCGCGGGCGCCAGCGCGACCAGCGCACAGGTGGCCACGAGGAGCGACGTCAGAATCGAGTGATGGCGAGGCCAAAAGGAGATCATCATCGGCGGGTCGGCAGTGGACCGGCAAAACGCGGTCGGTTCGGAAGGGCTTGGGGAGGGGGGCCAGCTGGCCTATACTTGCGTCAATTGCCCCTGGAGGCAACGCCCCGAACCCCGCGCGGAGTAGTAGCGATGTACCAGATCGTCATCATGGATAAAAATGCCGAGATCACCGTTGAGCGCGCCCGCTCCAACCACACGCTGCGCGTGCCCGGTAAAGGGGAGCATGTGCTGGTGAAGTGGTCTGGCGAGACGCGCATCTGCGAGGTGGAAGATGTCTGGACGCACCTGAACCTCGATCAGGATTCGCCCTACCAGGGCGCGGTGCAGGTTCTGGTGCGCTGGGCCCGGGGCATGGATCCGGGGCTCTACGTGCAGAGCATGGCGCGACGCTGATCCTCTTGGGGGGCGATCCACGTGAAGGACGCTCAGGGTGATGGAGGCTCGGAGGCGCCGAAGGCGTGGCGTTGTCGGCGAAGAAGATCGCTGCGGAAGTGGTCGACGAGCTCATGGGAGGCCACCTTCGCCCGCACCCTGATGTGAAAGGGCTCTCCAGGCGCAGCCTGGGCCACAAGGAAGGCCTCGGGGCGATGGCGCGGTGCGATATAAGGGGTTAGGGAAGCCAGTGTGCGCACGCGCTCCAGGGCCACTTCGATCGGGAGCGACGTGCGGATGCGCAGCTCCAGCTCGCAGTGGGCCTCGCCGCCGTCCGGCACCCAGGTCAGGGGGCGATCCACGAGCTCGGCGTAGGGGAGCTCGTGGCGCTCACCGCGGGCGTCACGCAGGCGCAACGTGCGGGCGCCCAGGTGCTCGATGACGCCGCGGTAGGGGCCGACTTCCAGGGTGTCGCCGACCTGGTGGCGGGCCTCCCCGGAGAGCACCAGGCCGGCGACGACGCTGCGCAGCAGGGGGGCGGCGGCCACGATGAGCGCGGCCAGGCCGGCCAGAGCCAGGAGCAGGCCGGCGGTGATGCCCTGGCGGGCGATGCTGCCGAGAGTCACGATCAGCACCAGCGTCCACACGCCGACTTGAGCCAGGGGCAGCCAGCGTAAAAGCCGTCGATCGGCCCCGGAGGTGGAGAGCCGACGCAGGCCCACGCTGACCAGGATCGCCGCCAGCACCACCAGCGCCAGCGCCAGCCAGGAGGGGGAGTTTGCGGCGAGCTCGGCGGCAGGAAGATCCGCTACAGGGGATGTGACAGGATCCATAGCAGGCTCCTCAGACCAGGTTCTGATGGCGAAGCGCTCGGGCGACAGCAGCGTCGGCGCCCGGGCGAAGTTTGAGTTCGTCGGGGGGATCGGCCAACGCCTCCAGCAGGCCGCGGCGGCGCAGCGCCGCGAGCTCGGCGCGGGTCTGCTCCAGGCTCAGGCCAAGGATGCTGTGGGCCTGCAGCGCGCTGAGGCTTCCGTGCATCACCAGCGCGGCCAGGAGCAGGCGTTGCTCCAGGCTGAGGCCGTCGAGCACGGGATGGGGAGCGCCGCGAAGCGGCGAAACCAGGATGCGAGAGTCATCAGTCGGATCGGGGTGCACCGCGCGCAACCACCACAGCAGCGCAGCGCGGGGGTTATGGCGGCTATGCGCCGCCAGGGCCTCAAAGAACTCGCGCTGCACCACCTCCGGGGCGGGCGCGCGACGTTGCAGACGCGCCAGGCGCTCGAGCCGACCACGAGGTTGCGGCTCGAAGCTCAACCCAAAACCGCTGACGCGGTGGCGTGCCAGGATCATGGCTTCGAGCCAGGCGCCGTCGACCTCGGGCACACTCACCGAGGTGGTGGCCACGCGCTGAAGGTTGAGGTGGGTGGCGGCGAAGTCGGCTGCGGCCTCATCCATAAGCAAGAGCCAGAAGATCGTCGGCGCGCTCTCGGCGAGGAGCTCAAAGAAGCGCTGCGCGAGCGCCACGCCCTCCTCGGTACGAAGCAGCACGCGGTGCGCCTCCTCGACCACCACGACGCGGCGGCCACGCTCATGATGCTGCAGATCGCGGGCGAGATCTTCAAAACACTCCGGGGCGTTTCCTCGCCCGCCGAGGGCCTCGTAGAGCGCGCGGGTCAGCGCGGCCTCCTCGCGGGCGACCGTGGCGAGGTTCAGGGTGATCACGCTCTCGGAACGAAGATCAGGGATGACGCCAAAGATGCGGGTCGGGACGAGGTGGCGCGCCAGGGTGCGCTTTCCGCTGCCGCGCGGGCCGCGAATCAGCGCCACCTCATCGACGCCGGCCGCCCAGCGGCGCGCGCTCTCCAGGAGGCGCTCCTCGACGCCCCGCTCGCGATAGAAGTCCGGGATATCGAGCGGGCTGGGCACAAAGAGACGCCTGTAGACCGATGGCGCCCGCGAGAAGGCCACCGGCTCATCAGCGAGGATGGCGCGGCGGCGCGCGTTCTCATCGTCGGGCAGGGGCGTGGCGCCGAGCAGCGCGCGGAGCTCTTCGCCCAGCTCCCGGGACCCGCTGGCGGCGCGGGCGCG